>DASWRT010000197.1:0-4650 GCA_036403035.1 Allostellaceae bacterium
CCGGCGGCTCGCCGTCGTGCAGCGCGTAATAGCGGCCCATGATTCCCTGCAGCTCGGGGAACTCGCCGACCATGCCGGTCGAGAGGTCGGCCTTGGCGAGGAGCGCGGCGCGGCGGGCGAGCCCGGCATCGGCGTCGGGGACATGCGGCGCGATCGCCTCGACGAGACGCTCCATCCGGCGGACCTTGTCGAGCACGGTGCCGAGCCTGGCGTGGAAGACCCGCTCGCTCAGCTTCTCGACCCGGCTGTCGAGCCGCGCCCTGCGGTCCTGGTCCCAGAAGAACTTGGCGTCGGAGAGGCGGGCGCGCAATACGCGCTCGTTGCCGGCGACGATCGCCTTGCCACCGTCCGGCGTCAGGTTGTTCGCGACGACGAGGAAGCGCGGCGCGAGGCCGCCGTCCGGCGCGAGGCACGCGAAATATTTCTGATGCGTGCGCATCGAGGTCGTCAGGATCTCCGGCGGCACGTCCATGAACGCGTCGTCGATCCGCCCCGTCAGCACGACGGGAAACTCGACGAGGCCGGTCACTTCATCCAGGAGGCCCGGATCTTCCTTCACGGCGACGCCCGCGCCGGCCGCCGCCACGTCCAGGTCATGGCGGATCTTGTCCCGCCGCGCCGTCCAATCGAGCACGACATGCGCCGCGCGCAGCTTCTCGGCATAATCCGCGAAGCTCCTGACCCGGAACGGTTCGGGCGACAGAAACCGATGGCCGCGCGTCTCGTCGCCGACCGGCACCTCGCCGAGATCGAGCGGCAGCACCGCGCCGCCGAACAGCGCGACGATGCTGGCGAGCGGACGGACCCAGCGGAACGGCGCCGCCGGGAAGCGCATCGATTTCGGCCAGGGCACGTCGAGGATCGCGCCGCGCAGCAGGTCCGGCAGCACCTCGCGCGTTGGCCGCCCGGCGCGGCGGATCACGGCGAAATAGAAGGCGCCCTTGTCGGTATCTCGGACCTCGCACTGTTCCGGCGACGAAAGGCCGGCGGAACGCAGGAAGCCCTGCACCGCCGCGTCGGGCGAGCCGACCCGCGGCCCCTTGCGCTCCTCGCTGACGTCGGGCTGCGCCGTCGGCAGTCCGTCGACGGCGAGCGCGAGACGCCGAGGCGTGACGAAGGGGCGGATCTCGCCGGCATGGGCAAGCTGCGCCGCGGCGAGGCGTTCGCCGACGAGGCGGCGCAGATCCTCCGCGGCGCGGCTCTGCATCCGCGCCGGGATTTCCTCGGACAGGAGTTCGAGCAGAAGGTCGGGCATCGATCGCGTCACTCTTTTCCGGCGGAGGCGGCGCCGCCGGAAGCGCCGCCGGCCCGCACTGTCATGTAGCGTTCGCCGTGGCGCCGGCGAGCCAGCCCTCGCAGCAGCCCTTGGCCAGCGCGCGGACGCGGCCGATATAGCTCGCGCGCTCGGTCACGCTGATGACGCCGCGCGCGTCGAGCAGGTTGAACGTGTGGCTCGCTTTGATGCACTGGTCGTAGGCCGGCAACGGCAGCCCGGCCGCGAGCAGCGCGGTGCATTCGGCCTCCGCATCGCGGAAATGCTCGAACAGCTTCGCCGTGTTCGCGTGCTCGAAGTTGTATGCCGAGAACTCCCGCTCGCTGCGCTTGAAGATCTGCCCGTAGGTGATCTTGCCCGGCCCCTCGACGCCGTTGAAGTCGAGGTCGTAGACGTTCTCGACGCCCTGCACGTACATCGCCAGCCGTTCGAGCCCGTAGGTCAGTTCGGTCGAGACCGGGTCGCACTCGATGCCGCCGACCTGCTGGAAGTAGGTGAACTGCGTCACCTCCATCCCGTCGAGCCAGACCTCCCAGCCGAGGCCCCAGGCGCCCAGCGTCGGGCTCTCCCAGTCGTCCTCGACGAAGCGGATGTCGTGCATCGAGGTGTCGATGCCGAGATAGGCCAAGCTCTTGAGGTACAGCTCCTGGCTGTTGGCCGGAGCCGGCTTCAGGATCACCTGGAACTGGTAGTAGTGCTGGAGCCGGTTCGGGTTCTCGCCGTAGCGCCCGTCGGTCGGCCGCCGCGACGGCTGGACGTAGGCGGCGCGCCACGGCTCCGGGCCGAGCGCGCGTAGCGTCGTCGCCGGGTGGAACGTGCCGGCCCCGACCTCGACGTCGTAGGGCTGGAGGATGACGCAGCCCTGCTCTGCCCAGAACTGCTGCAACTTGAGGATGAGCGACTGGAAACCGGTCCCAGACGCGCCGGCGCTGGAAGCCATGGGGCGATCCGAAGAGGGGCAAAAGAGCGCGGCACGATATCGGCCACCCCCCGGAGGGTCAAGCAAGCGGGCTCGCGGCTCTATGGCGCAGGAGGCGACTGCGTCTTCAGGTCCGCCAGGGACAGTCCGGGCGGTCGCAGGGAGCCGTGCCGCGGGCCGCGACATAAGTGCCGCAGCGTGGGCACGGCGTCAGTTCCTCGACAGCGCCCGCATTGCCGCCGCCTGTCGCGGAGCCCTGACGCCCCTGCGCGTAACCGCGCGGCGGCGGCTGCGGCGGCCCGCGGCGTCGCTGCTGTTGCTGGCCCAACCGCGTGATGTGGTTGAACGCGTACCACACCGCGAACACGATCGCGGCGAGCACGAGGAGTTTCGAGAAGCTGAGCACCGGCGAGGTTTACGGGACGGTGCGCACGGGGGTCAAGCCGGCCGCGCCCGCTCGGACCGCTGTCACAGGCCGAACCGGCTCCACGTCAGCCGTTCCTCGACCGCCGCCGCAAGATCGCCGACCATGTCGGCGATGGCGAGCGGGGACGACGCCCGCGCCGACGAGAGGAAGGGCAGACGCGGCAGGAAGCGGCGCTTCCTCTCGGTATTGATCAGCCGCAGGCGCACGCGTTCGCCGAACCGCGCCCGCATCGTCCCGCGCAGATCGCCGACGGCGTCTACCAGCCCGACTCCGACCGCGGACCGCCCGGTGAAGATGTCGCCGTTGAACAGCCGCTCTTCCGGCGCGGTCAGCTTCGCGCCGCGGCGCTCCCGCACGATGTCCTTGAAGCTCTCGTGGATGTCCTTCTGCACGGCGGTCAGCCGCTCGACGTCGCGCGGATCCTCGGCGCGGAACGGGTCGAGCAGCGACTTGTTCTCGCCGGCGGTGTAGACGCGGCGCTCGACCCCGAGCCGGCGCAGCAGGTCCTGGAACCCGAAGCTGGCGCTGACGACGCCGATCGAGCCGACGATCGACGTGTCCTCCGCGTAGATCTCGTCACCGGCGAGCGCGAGCCAGTAGCCGCCGGAAGCGGCGACGTCCTCGGCGAAGGCGAAGACCGGCACCTTCTTCTCGGCCGCGAGCTGCCGGATCCGCCGGTATATCAGCGACGACTGCACCGGCGATCCGCCCGGCGAGTTGATCGCGAGCGCCACCGCGGCGAGGTCGGGCATCGCGAAGGCGCGCTCGATCGCCGCAGCTTGAGTGGCCAGCGACAGGCCGCGCGGCAGCCGCGCCGCGATCACGCCGTTGAGACGAAGCACGGAAACGACCGGCGGCGGATTGCGGAACCGCTCGACCGGCAGGCGGCGGAGAAGTTTGCGAAGGCCCATTCAGAACTGCGCCCAAGCGGGTTTCGCGGGCCGCAGCACCGCGCCGTCCGCGGTGAAGGCAGCGCCAGACCCGGCGGCCTCCTCAAGCGCTTCCAGGCGCAGCAGCGCAAGCGCCAGCCCGTCCCGGCCGGAGCGCATCTCGCCCGCCTCCTTGTCGCCGAGCCTGACGAGCGTTCCCGGTGCCGGCAGCGCGCCCTCGACCGCGACCGGCAGCAGGCGCTTCTTGACGATGCCGCGATACTTGGTCCGCGCCGTCAACTCCTGGCCGATATAGCAGCCCTTCTTCCAGTCGATGCCGTTCAGCTCGTCGAACCCGGCCTCGAGCAGGATCGCCTTCTCCACGGTGAGATCTCTGCTGCCGTCCGGCACGCCGAGCGAGAGCCGCAGCCGGTCGTACTCCGCCGGATCGCCGCGTTGCAGGCCGATGCGCGTCAGCGCATCCTCGGCGCCGTCCCGCGGCAGCACGATCCGGACGCCGAGCGCCGGCAGTCGGGGATCGACGAAGGCCGCACTGGCACTGTCCGCGAACGGAGTCGCGGCACCGGCCTCATCCGGCAGTCCGAACAGCTTCGGCGCCCCGACGCCCCAAGCGACCGCAACGGCAAGCGCCGACGCCTCGGCGATCGTCACCTTGGACCGCAGCTTGTAGAGGGAAAGCCGGCGCTTCAGGTCGGCCAGCCGCTCGCGCTCGCCATCGAGATGGAGCACCTCGCCGATCTCGACGACGAAGAAGTCGTGGAGATACTTGCCCTGCGCGGTGAGCAGCGCGGCATGGACCGCCCGCGCGGCCGACACCTTGTTCATGTCGTTCGAGACAAGCCCTTGCAGATAGGTGCGCCTGTCCTCTCCGGCGACGGTCAGCACGCCGCGGGTGTCGAGCAGCGAAAAATACGTCGTCTCCGCCATGGCTGTCGTCCGCATCCTTCAGGAACCTGCGCGCTTGCCGGCCTGAGACGTAAGAACCGGCGCTCGCCTTGGCAAGCCGCGGGCCGCCCTGTATAAGGCGACCTTTCCGCAAAGGCCGATCTTTCCGCCGTCCCGGCGCAGCGGCCGTCCGCCGCGCCGGCCTCCGGAGCGACATGCAGCTTCTCTTCGTCACCGCCACGCGCATCGGCGACGC
>DASWRT010000198.1:0-5759 GCA_036403035.1 Allostellaceae bacterium
CGGCGCCGGAAGGAACTCCGGCCCCGGCGGCTCCCCTGGCCGCGCTGCTGAAGGACGACGCCTGGTGGGAAGACCAGAACAAGGCGGAGGCTTTGCGCGATCCGCTGACGCGCCTCTGCGCGGCGTATCTGACCGGCGGCGCGGCGGGCGCCAAGGGACCGTCCGATCCCGTGGCGCGCTTCCATCTGGGCAACGGCGCGCGGCTCGAACGGATCAACTGGCTCGGCAATAGCGCGCCGCGCGGCATCAAGGAATCGTACGGGATCATGGTCAATTACCTCTACGATCCCGAGACGATCGAGGCGAACCACGAGGCATTCGCGCGGGACGGCGCCGTCGCGCGCTCGCCGGAGGTCGACGCGCTGCTCACGGCTCCCCCGTCCGCCGCGGCGAAGCCGAAGCGCGGAGCGCAGTCCCGACAGGCATGACGCGCGACCGCGGACGCCGATAACGACAAGGACCGCAGCGATCCGTAACAGAGGGAGGAAACGGACATGGCGACACCATCGGTGCAAGACAGGATGCCGCGGGCGGCGACCTCGATACGGAGCCGCACGCCCCTGAACCGGCAGCAGATCATCGGCTTCTGGGCGGCGTGGGCCGGCTGGATGCTCGACGGCATGGACTCGGTCATCTACGCGCTCGTGCTGGGCCCGGCGCTGACGGAGCTTCTGCCGCGCTCGGGGATAGAAGCCACGCCGGCCAACATCGGCTATATCGGCTCGATCATGTTCGCCCTGTTCCTGGTGGGATGGGGCCTGTCCTTCATCTGGGGGCCGATCTCCGACAAGTTCGGCCGGACCAAGTCGCTTGCCGCGACGGTGCTGGTCTACGCGGTGTTCACCGGCGCGGCCGCTTTCGCCCCGAATGTCTGGATGCTTGCGCTCTTCCGGTTCCTCGCGGGCATCGGCGTCGGCGGCGAGTGGGCCATGGCCGGCACCTACGTCGCCGAAGCCTGGCCGGAGGACCGGCGCAAGATGGGCGCCGGCTACCTGCAGACAGGCTATTATTTCGGCTTCTTCGTCGCGGCGGCCCTGAACTACACGATCGGCGCGTCGCTCGGCTGGCGGGCGATGTTCCTGTGCGGCCTCGTCCCGGTCGTCGTTTCGATCGCGACCTTGCTCGGCGTCAAGGAGCCGGAACGCTGGGAACACCACCATCACGAGGAGGAGGTGGTTCCCCAGAAGCGGCACAACCCGTTCGCGGTGATCTTCAGCCGCCAATATATCGGGCGCACCGTCACCATGTCGGCGCTGCTGACCATCGCCATCGTCGGCCTCTGGGCCGGCGCGGTCTACGAGCCGACGGCGATCGTCTTCCTCGCCCGTCAGGCCGGGATGGAGCCGCCCATGGCCGCGAAGCTGGCGTCCTACGGCACCGCCCTGCTCTCGATCGGCACCATTCTGGGCTGCGTCGCCGCGCCCTGGCTCGCCGAGCGGATCGGCCGGCGCTCGACGCTCGCCATCTACTATCTCGGCATGCTGGTCACGATCGTCGCGGCGTTCGGCTGGGCGTTCTACCTGCCGACCGGACGGGCGCTGCCGGTCTTCATCGCGATCCTGTTCGTCCTCGGCTTCTTCGGCGGCAACTTCGCGATCTTCAGCCTGTGGCTGCCGGAGCTGTTCGGCACGGAGGCGCGCGCCACCGCCTTCGCCTTCTGCACCTCGGTCGGCCGCTTCATTGGCGCCGGCGTCAATTTCGCTCTCGCCGCCGCCGTGGCGTCGATGGGCACGCTCGGGACACCGGTTGCGATCACCGCGATCGCCTTCGCGATCGGGCTGCTGGTCATCCCGTTCGCACCCGAGACCCGCGGTCAGCCCCTGCCTGATTAGACCCCCACGCAGCCGCTCAACAAACCAACGGGAGGAAGCCGCCATGACCGAGCCGACCGGACCGCTCAAGGGCGTCAAGGTCTTCGACCTGACCCGCGTGTTGGCGGGGCCGACCTGCGTTCAGATGCTCGCCGACCTCGGCGCCGACGTGATCAAGATCGAGAAGCCGGGATCGGGCGACGACACGCGGGCCTTCGCGCCGCCGTTCATGCCGGGGACGACGGAGAGCGCCTACTTCGTCGGCGTGAACCGCAACAAGCGTTCCGTCACGCTGGACATCGCGAAGCCGGAAGGCCAGCGGATCGCGCGCGATCTGATCGCCCGGAGCGACATCCTGGTCGAGAACTTCAAGGTCGGCGCGCTGGCGAAATACGGCCTCGGCTACGAGCAGCTGCACGAGACGTTCCCCGGCCTGATCTACTGCTCGATCACCGGCTTCGGACAGACCGGGCCGTATGCGCCGCGTCCGGGCTACGACAGCCTGATCCAGGCGATGGGCGGCGTCATGAGCCTGACGGGCGAGCCGGACGGCCCGCCGCAGAAGGTCGGCATTCCGCTCGCCGACCTGTTCGCCGGGCTCTATGGCTGCATCGGCATCCTTGCCGCCCTGCGCCATCGCGATGCGACCGGCCGGGGACAGCAGATCGACATCGGCATGCTCGACACGCATGTCGCCTGGCTGGCCAATCAGGGCATGAACTTCCTCGCCACCGGCGAGAACCCGCCGCGCCTCGGCAACCAGCACCCGAACATCGTGCCGTACCAGGTCTTTCCGACCGCCGACGGCTTCATGGTGCTGTCGATCGGCAACGATCCGACCTTCAAGCGCTTCTGCGACAGCTTCGGCCTGGAGCACCTGCCGAACGACGAGCGGTTCGCGACCAACGCCGCCCGCGTGCGGAACCGTCAGCTCGTGACCGATACCCTGACGCCGGTGATGAAGACGAAGGCCACCGCCGACTGGGTGGAAAGGCTGGAAGCGCTGAAAATCGGCTGCGGCCCGATCAACACATTGCGGGAGGTGTTCGCCGATCCGCAGATCCAAGCGCGCGGCGCCGTCGTGCGGATGCCTCATCCCGCGACCCTGGACGGGGTGACGGTGATCGCCAACCCGGTGCGCCTGTCGGAGACGCCGCCCGATTACCGTCTGCCGCCGCCTACCCTGGGACAGCACACCGAGGAGATCCTTCGGGAGCGCCTGGGGTTGGACGAGGCCCGGCTGGCGGAGCTTCACGAGAAAGGCGTGATCTGACGTCGCGCCGAATTCGGCGACCGAGGCCGCTTCGATCGTCGGACTGCAATGGGCGGAGAAAAAACGACGCCCGAACCGCCAAGACGCCAAGAACACCAGGATGATCTTCGGCGCGCCGCGCGCCCGGACTCCCTTGGTGCTTTGGTGGTTCGAACGTCACCGGTTCAGTTGCGAACCGACTTCGAGAGTCCCGGTGCGCCCGCTGCCGCTGCTGGGGGTACGGTGGAGATGGAGACGGCTTGCGGCGCGGATACGGGCGGCGGCGAGCCGTTCCATAATGTCGGTCCGAGCGTTGCGACCGCAGCGCCGGCGGCAATGCAGGTCAGGGCGATCGACACGTGCAGGAGAAGGCGCCGCATCCTTCCCGCACCGTTGCCGCCGCTTTTGCCGCGCCTCCTCCGTGCGGCGGCGCCGGGCTCGACGTGTGCGCCGTTGCGGTCGGCGGACCAGTCGTCCTCCAGCATCGCGAAGTCGGGCAAGGCGAGCAACTCGGCCGCCTCCGCGAACCAGGACGGGTCGCGTATCTCGAGCGGCGCCATCGCGAAGGACCGCATCAGCCGTCCCGCCGCCTCGCGCATCGTGTCCGGCTCGGCGGTGACGAAGACGATCGGCAGATAGCCCTTGAAGCGCTGATCGAACCCGGCCTCGGCGAGGACGGCGCGCAGCACCCGGATCGACAGGTCCGGGCTCGCATATTCGGGCGGACACAGCGAGATCAGGCCGATCCCGTAATCGCGGTGCAGAAGCACCGCCTCGACGAGGCATTGCTCGCCCCTTGCCGACAAGCGCCGGTCGCGCAGCACACGCCACTCGTCGCCGAGCCGGCGCGCCAGGAAGCCGATTGCCGGACCGATCTCCTGCCGGTCCCAGACCCCGTCGGCGGCCGCCGCCGCGGCGGACCGCTCACCTTGCACCACCATCGACACCCTCTCGCTACCGCTTGGGTCCGCCTCTGCCAGAGCCGCCCCACAGCGTACGGCCGACTCCTGCGCACCGGGGAGCCGGTCGTCCGGTGCCGCCGCACGGCGGAGCCGGCGGCGGGACGGGTGGACTTGTCTCGTGTAAAGTGCCGAGAGCGCGCTTAACGTTCGCTGAACCGCAGCACCCGTCCGGCTCGTCCTTTCTCATGACGCCCGATCCGCTCACGGCGTCAGCCATACGTCGGTGAGGTCCTGCTCAATGTAGTGGCTCGGCGTGATGTGCCAGCCCTTGAGCCGCGACGAGGTCACGACGATGCGGTTCCACCAGAGGAACGGGACAGAGTATGCCTCGGTCATCGCGCGCCGCTCGAAGTCGCGGACGATCTTCGCGCGCTGGGCGGTCCTCGTCGTCAGCGCCTGCCCGACATAGAGCGCGTCGAGGAACCGGTCGGTGGCGCCCGAGAAATTGACCGGCGAAAGATCCTTCGAAACGTATTTCGTGAGCTGCAGCGTCGGGTCGTCGAAGTAATCGCCGGCGAAGTCGAGCGCCGCCTCGAAGTTCCCCTTCTCCAGGGAGCCCTGCCAGTCCTTCGTGTTCAGCTTCTCCTGCGTCGCGGTCACTCCGATCGCGCGCCACGCCTCGATGAGGTACTCGCCGCCCGGACCGTACGGCATCGCGATGTCGCGGTTGGTCAGCTTGATCTTGAGATCCTTCACGCCCGCCTCGGCGAGGAGCCGCTTCGCCTCGGCGCGTGCCGCGGCGATGTCGTGCGAGAACCCCGGCAGCTCGGCGAGCGACGCCTCGGGCGTTGCCATCGCGAAGCCGGGCCGCATCACGCCGCCGGCATATTTGAGGAAGGTCGTCCCGGACAGCGTCTCCGCCGCCTGCCAGCGGTCGATGGCCAGCGACAGCGCTCGCCGCACCCGCGCGTCGTCGAACGGCTTCTTCGTCGCGTTGAAGACGAGCATCAGGTCGATCAGCCATGGACTCTCGCTGACCGTCGCGCGGTCGCCGAGCGCCTCGACGATCGCGTCCCGCTCGGCGGGCGTGACGCTGCGGAACTGCGCGAGCGCACGTCCGGCCTTGATTGCGTCGACCACCGCCTGACCGGTCATGAAGTCGGCCTGATAGCCGTCGAGGTAGGGCTTCCCCGGCAGGAAGTATTTGTCGAACCGCTTGCCGGCCCAATGCTTGCCCGGCACGTGCTCGACGAAGGTGAACGGCCCGGTGCCCATTACGTGGCTCTTCGGGTACTCCGGGTCGGTCTTCAGCTTCTGCGCGCTGTAGATGCAGTTCCAGGGCGAGGCGAAGTTCGCCAGCATCGCCGCTTCCGGCCATTTCAGCTTGAACACGACCGTCCGCTCGTCGGGCGTCTCGATCGCGGTGATGGCGGAGTAGTTGACCTGCCGCGCCGACGTCACGCCCTGCGGCGGGTGGACGATCCGCTCGTAGCTCGCCTTGACGTCGGCGGCGGTCATCTTCGTCCCGTCATGGAACAGCACGTTGGGACGCAGCTTGAACGTGTAGGTCTGGCGGTCCGGCGAGACGGTCCAGGACTCGGCGAGATCGCCCTTCACCTCCGGATACGAGGCCGCGTCGAACTTCAGCAGCGTCGAGTAATGCGGCGCGACCGGATGCAGGAAGGCGAAGGAGATGTTGGCGTGGCAGTCGTAGTTGGCCGGCTCCGAATCGACGGCGAATTCCAGCGTGCCGCCGCGTACCGGGGTTTCGGCGGGCGGCGCCGCCACCATCTC
>DASWRT010000199.1:0-8267 GCA_036403035.1 Allostellaceae bacterium
TGCCGCGCCGCCGCCGCCGCGCGCGTTCACCGTCTCGTCCGCACGGCCGTCCCGGGCTCGCGGCGCAGACCCAAGCGGAGTAGACGGGCCATGCCTGACAAACGCGACGCCGCCGTGACCAATGCCGACGCCGACGCTTCGCGCTTTCGCGACAATCTGCGGGGCGAGGTCGACAGTGCCGCCCTTTACCGGACGCTTGCCGAGGTCGAGGCGAACCCGGACCTGGCGCAGGTCTACCGCCGGCTCGCCGCCGTCGAGGAGGCGCATGCCGAGTTCTGGCGCAAGCGGCTGCGGGCGATCGGCCGGCGCGTGCCGCGCCTCTCGCCGGGCTTCCGCACGCGTGCGCTCGCCTGGCTCGCCCGGCGCTTCGGGCCGGCTTTCGTGCTCCCGGCGGTCAACACGCTGGAACAGCTCGACAGCGGCAGCTACGACCGGCAGCCGGACGCGGTTGCGGGCGGCCTGCCGCAGGCCGAGCGCAGCCACGCGCGGATGCTCGATGCGCTTGCCGGCCCCGAGCCGCGGGCCTTCTCCGGAAGCGTCCTCGCACAGCTCGAAGGCCGGCATCGGGCGGCCGGCGGCAACGCGCTCCGCGCCGCGGTGCTCGGCGCCAACGACGGGCTGGTCTCGAACCTGAGCCTCGTGATGGGCGTGGCCGGCGCAACCGTGCCGGACCGGACCGTCCTGCTGACCGGGGTGGCCGGACTCGTCGCCGGCGCCTGTTCGATGGCGATGGGCGAATGGCTGTCCGTCAACAGCTCGCGCGAGCTGTACCAGTCGCAGATCGCGACCGAGGCGCAGGAACTCGAAGCCGTTCCGGACGAGGAGAAGGAGGAGATCGTCCTGATCTATCAGGCCAAAGGCCTGTCCGAGGCGGAGGCGCGGGCGCTCGCCGACCGGCTGATGGCCGACGAGAAAACGGCGCTCGATACGCTGGTGCGCGAGGAGCTGGGCATCGATCCGGAGGAACTGGGCGGCTCGGCGTGGGCCGCTGCGGCCTCGTCGTTCTGCCTCTTCTCGATCGGCGCGGCGTTCCCGGTCGGTCCGTATCTCTTCCTGCACGGCGACGCCGCCGTCCTCGGCAGCCTTGCCGCCAGCGCGATCGCGCTCGCCGCGATCGGCGCCGGCACGTCGCTCTTCACCGGCCGCGGCGCGGCGTTCTCGGCTGCGCGTCAGCTTGCCGTGGGCCTTCTCGCCGCAGGCGTTACCTGGGGCATCGGCCGGCTGATCGGCGTGTCGCTGAGCTGAAAAGAAAAACGGGGCCACCGAGGGAAGGTAGCCCCGAGGTTCTGGTTGGAAACGCGCCGGCAAACCGGCATCGGTTATATAGCGCGCTCCCGCTGATGCGAGATGTGAGCTGGATCACACCCCGCAGCGTGATTTTTTTCGTTCCTAGCGGCCGCTTCCTTCTCGGCGAGCAGCGCCGCCGTGGCGTCGGCGATCCGCCGCCATACGACGAGGCAGCCGAGCTGTCCGGCGGCGCGGAAATCGTCGGCGCGGCGGTGCGCGACCGCCAGCGCGTCGTCGCCATGCTCTCCGACGAGCCATGCCGCCGTGATCCGCTCGTCGATCTCCGGCACTCGTCCGTCACCGTCCCGCATGCTACCGGTACCGCACCTGCTCACTACACTACTATGCGTCCTGCAACCCCAGCAGGTGATCTTCGCGGCGGCGCAGCCACTGGATCATCTCGGCGTCGGTCGGCTCGCGTGCGTCGAGGAGCGCGTCTTCGGAGCCGTCCAGGTTCGCCATCTCGCGCGCCCGCGCCACGGCGTCGGCTGCGTGCCGTGCGCGGAGCAGGGCGAAGGGCCTACTCTGGAAGGTCACGGTCATCACACGCATCGTCCCATCCCCCATTTTGCTCATCCTGTTATCCTTTTCTTTACCATACGTTCGCTGTTTCCCGTAAGCGCCTGGTTTGCCTCATCGGACATCATGCCGACCAGCGCCTCCATCTCCCGCGCGAGGCGTGCGGCGGCGATGATCTCGGCGGGCATTTCCAGCCGCGCTGCCTCGGCGCGGCGAAGCCCGTAGGCGGCGCCGATCCAGCGGCGCGCCGCCTCGGAACGCAGCAGCGCGACATAGTCCCGCTGGATCGCCTCCATCACCGGCGGCAGCGGCGCGCCGCCGGTCGGACCTGACGGCGCCGCAGGCGCGGCGGCAGTCGCAGTCGGTATCGCGGTCGGCATCATCCGAGACGCGCCGAGGTTCAAGACAAGCCGCGGCGCGGCGACGCGAAGTGAATATGGACCGCGAGGCAGCGCTGAAAGGTCGAGGGTTCCTCGCGGCGGAACATCCGCCCGAGCAGAGGGCGCGGCGCCGGAGCGGCCTTGGCCGGCGTCACCTTCCACGTATCGGTTCCCGTCGTGCTCGGCGTGGCGTTGTTCCGGGCTGCTGCGAAGAGAGTCTTCATCGAAGGTCTCCATGAAAGTGCTTGTTGCGAGGGGTCTGTAAATAACTCGTTAACTAGGTTAATTGGAAATAACTTCGTCTAAAATGCGGTCTTTATTTAACGTTAATGCCGGTCGAATGCGGTGAATTTTTGAGGTAAATGCGTCCGAAAGACGGCGCGCATTCGCGACAAATGCGAATGTTCGTCGCGCATTGCCGTGGCTGACAAGGCGGGTCTTGCCCTGCGCCGCCGTGGCGGGCCGGGCGGAAGGGGAGGGGAGGGCAGCGCTCAGGCCGCCGAGCCGGGCCGGGCCGCTATGAAATGCGCCGCCGCCGGCACCGCTGCGGCGTCGGCCACCTCAACCTGCTGAGATAGACAGGCGCTCGGACGCGCGTCCGGTGCGCGTCACGCCTTCCGATGCCGCTTGTCGACGATCCGCTTCGCCTTGCCGATCGACCGCTCGACGGTGCCGCAGGGCACGATGTCGATCTCGGTCGTGACGCCGATGAAGGTCTTGATGCGATGCTGCAGCTCGCCGCGAGCCCGGTGATGCACGTCGGTGTCCTCCGTCGCGGAGGCGGCGATTTCGGCGCGCAGCTCGACGATCACCTTCAGCTCGTCCAAGTGGCCGGGCCGGCTCAGCTCCAGCAGATAATGCGGGGCGAGCAGCGGAATCTGGAGGATCTGCTCCTCGATCTGCGTCGGGAAGACATTCACGCCGCGCACGATCATCATGTCGTCGGTACGGCCGGCGATGCGGTCCATCCGCCGCATCGCGCACAGGCTGCCGGGCAGCAGCCGCGTCCGGTCGCGCGTGCGGTAACGGATCACCGGCAGCGCTTCCTTGGTCAGGCTGGTGAAGACCAGCTCGCCGCTCTCGCCGTCCGGCAGGACCTCGCCGGTCTCCGGGTCGATGATCTCCGGGTAGAAATGGTCTTCCCAGATCGTCGCGCCGTCCTTGGTCTCGACGAACTCGCTCGCGACGCCGGGGCCCATCACCTCGGACAGCCCGTAGATGTCGACCGCATCCATGTCGAGCCGCTGCTCGATCTCGGCGCGCATGTTGTTGGTCCAGGGTTCGGCGCCGTGGATGCCGGCGCGCAGGCTGCAGCGCCGCGGGTCGAGGCCCTGCCGCTCGAACTCGTCGGCGATCGCCAGGACGTAGGACGGCGTCACCATGATGATGTCCGGCTTCAGGTCGACGATCAGCTGAACCTGACGCTCGGTCTGCCCGCCCGACATCGGGATGACGGTGCAGCCGAGCCGCTCCGCGCCGTAATGCGCGCCGAGGCCGCCCGTGAACAGCCCGTAGCCGTAGGCGACGTGGAGGATGTCCCCCGGTCTTCCTCCGGCCGCGCGGATCGAGCGTGCGACGAGGTCGGCCCACATGTCGACGTCGTTCTGTGTGTAGCCGACGACGGTCGCCCGCCCGGTGGTGCCGCTCGACGCGTGGATGCGGACGACGGACTCGCGCGGCACGGCGAGCAGGCCGAACGGGTAGGTGACCCGGAAGTCCTCCTTCTCCAGGAAGGGGAAGAGGGCGAGGTCGGCGTGCGTCCGGAGGTCGTCGGGATGGACGCCGCGCGCCTCGCACTTCGCCCGGTAATGCGCGACGTTGCCGTAGGTGTGGCGCACGCTCCATTGCAGCCGGCCCAGTTGCAGCGCCGCCAGCTCGTCGCGGCTCATGCGCAACGCCGCGTCCTCGCCGGATCCCCTGGCCAGCTCAGCCACCATGCGCGCCTCCCTTTTTGCGCCCTTTTATTGCACCGCGGCCCGTCAGGCGTCGGAGCACGGATACGTGAGCCTTAGCCTACCGGGGCGCGCCGGTCTCGATGACCTCTTTGTTTATCCGGTACGACGTGCCGCGGAAAAGGGCGATTACCTGTCCCGACGCGTTCGCGACCTCGACGTCGTAGATGCCCGTGCGCCCCTGCTGGACCCGGCGCCGCGCCGTCGCCGTCAGCCGCTCCCCCTCGCGCGCCGGCGCGGCGAAGGACACGTCGCAGCCGAGCGCGACCGCAGCATGGTTTTCGGCATTGCAGGCATAGGCGAACGCTGTGTCGGCGAGCGTGAAGATCAGCCCTCCGTGGCATATCGCGTGCCCGTTCAGCATGTCGCGCCGCACCGTCATCGACATCGTCGCATGCGTCGCGCCGATCTCGTCGAGCACGATGCCGAGCGCCTGCGCCGCGAAGTCGAGCGCATACATCGCCGCCCCGACCGCGTCGGGCAGGGGCGGCGAGGCTGCTGCGACGGCGCGGGACGGCTTCCCGTCGTCCGCCATGCTTCTCAGCGGCCCTTGAAGTCCGGCGCGCGCTTCTCCAGGAAGGCGGCGACGCCCTCGCGGAAATCGTCGGACCGGCCGGCCTCGCGCTGGAGGTCCCGCTCAAGGTCGAGCTGCGCGTCCAGGTCGTTCGTCGCGCTCGCGTTGAGCGCCTGCTTGATCAACGCCAGCGTGTGCGTCGGCTGTCGCGACATGTGCTTCGCCAGCGCGGCCGCCTCCGTCGTCAGCGCCGTATCGTCGACGACGCGCCAGATCATCCCCCACTGCGCCGCCTGCTCGGCGCCGATCGAATCGCCGAGCAGCATCAGCGCCGAGGCCCGCGCAAATCCGACGAGCCGCGGCAGGGTGTAGGTGCCGCCGCTGTCCGGCACCAGCGCGATCTTGCAGAATGCCTGGATGAAGGTGGCGGAGCGCGCAGCCAGCACGATGTCGCATGCGAGCGCGATGTTCACGCCGGCACCCGCGGCGATGCCGTTCACGGCGCAGACAACCGGTTTCTGGAGCAGGCGCAGCCGGCGCACGAGCGGGTTGTAATGCTGGTCGAGCGCGCCGCCGAGGTCGGGGGCGTCGCCCTCTTGCCGGGCGATCAGCCCGTCGCCGAGATCTTGTCCGGCGCAGAAGCCGCGCCCGCTTCCGGTGATCAGCAGTGCGCGGATCGAGCTGTCGCCCTCGACCATGACGAGCGCCTCGGATACTTCGCGATGCATCTCCGCGCTGAAGGCGTTCAACCGGTCGGGCCGGTTCAGCGTCAGTGTCGCAACGCTGTCTGCCACATCGAAAAGGATCGTGGCGAATGCCATCCTCAATTGTCCTCTCGCGAACTCACCGTTTGCCGCCCGGACGCCGTGCAGCGCGGGCATTTACCAAGCATTTTTTTAGCTTCCGGGAGATCGGATCAGGGGTCAAGGCGAAACCCCGACAGGCGGTCGGCGCACTGAAATCATGCGACGCGATTTCGTCGGGCCACCGTCTTCCCCGGTCGACGGCCCGGATGTGCTACAGACCGGCGGCCTGAGCGTCGCCGGTCGTCTCGCGTCCGCGGCGCAATCCATCGGGAAGGGAGCAACGATGAGCGACCACGATCGCTACGCCGCCTACGTCAGCCTGAAATTCGCCCGGCCGGCCGAGCGCATCCTCGAAATCACGATGGACCGGGAGGGGCGGCTCAACGCCGCCGACGCCGTGATGCACCGCGACCTCGCCGAGGTGTGGCGGGCGGTCGATGCCGATCCCGATGTCGCCGCAGTCATCCTGCGCGGCGCCGGGAAAGGCTTCTCGGCGGGCGGCGACCTCGATCTCGTGACCGAGATGTCGGAGGATTTCGAGGTGCTGACCCGCGTCTGGAAGGAGGCGCGGGATCTCGTCTACAACCTGATCAATTGCAGCAAGCCGGTGGTCTCGGCGATGCACGGACCCGCGGTCGGCGCCGGCCTCGTCGCCGGGCTGCTCGCCGACGTCTCGGTCGCGGCGCGGTCGGCCCGCATCATCGACGGACACACGCGCCTCGGCGTCGCCGCCGGCGACCATGCGGCGATCGTCTGGCCGCTGCTCTGCGGGCTGGCGAAGGCGAAGTACCACCTCCTGCTGTGCGAGCCGGTGAGCGGCGAGGAGGCGGAGCGGATCGGTCTCGTCTCGCTCTGCGTCGACGACGACAAGCTGTTCGAAACCGCTCTCGGCATCGCGAAACGGCTCGCAGCCGGGTCGCCGACCGCGGTGCGTTGGACGAAATACGCGCTCAACAACTGGCTGCGCCTCGCCGGCCCGACCTTCGACGCATCGCTGGCGCTCGAATTCCTCGGCTTCCGCGGACCCGACCTGCGCGAGGGCGTCGCGTCGCTGCGCGAGAAGCGCCCGCCGAACTTCGCCAAAGACAGCCCCGTGTAGGACACCGTACCGCCTGCGCATGGCAGGACCGCCACGTAATCTCTCGCTGAAATCTCCCTCTCCCCTTGCGGGAGAGGGCCGGGGTGAGCGACTGTCTGGCCTGTCAAGTTGCACTGACGAAATTTCTGCGCGCGTCGCGAGCTTTGGCGTTGAGGACGACGAGCAGCTTTCGGGCGAGCGCGACGCGGATGACCTTCTTTGCTTTTCCGGCTTGTCTGAGCTTGTCGCGGAAGGCGGCGAAGGTCGGCTCGTGGCGGCTGACGAGCTCGGCGACGACGAAGAGGATCTCGCGCGGGCCGTCGCGCCCGGCGCGGATGTGGCGCGGGCCGGTGCTGGCGCCACTGTCGCAGGCGATCGGCGCCAGGCCGGCGAGCTTGGCGATGGCCTTGCCGGACAGCGTGCCGATCTCCGGCAGTTCGGCGAGGAGGCGGGCGACCGTGCGATCGGCGACGCCTTTGACTTCGCGGAACGTCTGGTCGAGCGCATGCCACAGCGGATCGCTCTCGATCAACTCGGCGATCTTGGCTTCCAGGCTGCGGATCTGGCGGTTGACGAGGGCGACAACCTCGTCGATCAGGCCGACCACCTCGGCCGCGGCGTCGCTGCCGGCGCCGGCTTCACTCTTGCCGAGCAGCCGGCGCTGGTTGGTCTGGGTGGTGCGCAGCTTGGTCAGCTGGCGCAACCGGGTGCTGAGCGCCCGCAGCCGGTCCTGCGTCGGGCTGGGCAGCGGGGTCGGCTTGACCTGCTTGGTCTCGGCATACCAGGCGATGATCCCGGCATCGAGCCGGTCGGTCTTCTCGAGCACGCCCATCGCCTCGGCGAACCGGCGAACCGCGCGCGGGTTGACGATGGCGACCGGCAGCCGGTGCTCGGCGTCGAGCAGGCCGAACGGCAGCTTCTCGTACCCGCCGCTGCCTTCCATGACGATCAGCTCGACGCCATGCTCGGTGCAGAAGCCGGCCAGCGCGGCGACGCCGTCGATGGTGCGGGCAAAGTGCTCGCGCGGGCCGGTGTGGCCAATGCGGGCGTCAAGGGTTCGCGAGGAAACGTCTACTCCACAGATGGTCTGGGTCACGGTAACCTGCCTTGCGCGTGCGATGGACAATCAGGCGACTGTTCGGTCGGACGTGACAGCGGCGGCGGTCCCAGGGCTCACCCGCGGTTGTGGCCGGAGGGGACACGGGCGCCGTCCGCCGCGCGAGGTGTCCGGTGGCCACCGGACCGGACCCCTCGCAGCCAATCTCCAAGCACGAAGATCAACCGCTTTCCAGATACAAGGGGTACGCGAGCACAGCGAGCGTCGACCGCGCCGCCAAGGCGCGGTCGCCCCCATTCAACGTCCTTCCGACGGCATGTTTGGCGAGGCCGCCGGGAGGGGCCGTCCTGTTAAATACAGGCCCTGGGAGCCGAACGCCGCGAAGCGGAGTGAGCCGCATCAATGGGTTAGCGGCCGACTCTCAACCGATTAACAGGTTCCCGCTCCTGTTATCCGCCTGTTTTTGTACCTGTTATTTTCCTGTTCCGTCCTGTTTTCCGGCGATTTCCGGAAGAGGTGACGTCCGATTCACGATGTCAAAGAGCGGGGCGCCGGAAGCCGGCGCCAAGCGAAGTGTATGTCCGAAATGGGTTGCGGCGCAACCGGATCGGCCGCCGGGCGGGGCGGCGAGCAATCAATGCGCCGATCCGATGTTAGCGCTAACATCGGACGAC
>DASWRT010000200.1:0-4424 GCA_036403035.1 Allostellaceae bacterium
ATCAGCCCAGCGCCATCGCATCGGTGACGGCGGCCCCGCCGCCCCGCCGCTCGAACAGCTCCAGGAGGTGCTCGACGGTAAGGTCGGGGTGCTTCGCCCGCGGCAGGTCGTGGATGATCCGCCCGCCATGCAGCATCAGCACGCGGTCGCCGGTATCGATCGCCTGCCGCATGCTGTGCGTCACCATCAGCGCGGTCAGGCGCCGCTCGCGGACCACGCGCTCGGTGAGCGCCAGCACGTTCGCCGCCATCACCGGGTCGAGCGCTGCCGTATGCTCGTCGAGGAGCAGGATGCGCGACGGGCTCAGCGTCGCCATCACCAGCGCGAGCGCCTGACGCTGGCCGCCGGAAAGCCCGGCCGCCGGCTGGTCGAGGCGACGCGCGAGGTCGACGCCGAGATCGTCGAGCAGCGCCGTGTATTGGTTGCGGTCCCCGCGTCCGGCGGCGAGAGAGAAGCCGCGCCGCCCGCCGCGCCGCTGCGCGACCGCGAGGTTCTCCGCGACGGAGAGGTGATCGCAGCTCCCGGCCCGCGGGTCCTGGAAGACTCGTGCGACGAGGCCAGCCCGGTCGGCGGTCGACCGCCGCGTCACCGCCGAGCCGTCGATCCGTACCGTGCCGCACTCCGGCGTCACGTCGCCGGCGAGGACGCCGAGGAGCGTGCTCTTGCCGGCGCCGTTCGAGCCGATCACGGTGACGAATTCGCCCTCGTCGATCCGCAACGACACATCGTTGAGCGCGTGCTTCTCAAGCGGGCCGCCACGGTCGAACGTGACGCCGATATGCTCGATCTCGATCATGTCGCGGCCCTGGGAGCGGCTGCCGCAGCGGCCGCGGCGGCGGCGGCGCGCGCGGCCCGCCGCCGGCGGTAGGTCGGCAGCCCGAGCGCCGCGAGCACGAGGACCGCGGTGACGAGGTTGAGGTCGGAGGCGCGCAGCCCGATGAAGTCGAGGTTCAGCGCGAAGTTCACGACGAGGCGGTAGACGACCGATCCGGCGACGCACGCGGCGGTCGCTGCGACGATGCTCCGGCGGAGCGGGCCGGGAACGAGCGTCTCGCCGATGATGACCGAAGCCAGCCCGACGACGATGGTGCCGATGCCCATCGACACGTCGGCGCTCTGTTGGCTTTGCGCGAAGAGCGCGCCCGCGAGCGCGACGAGCGCGTTGCCGAGCGCGACACCGATGATGATGCAGCGCTCCGTCCGGATGCCGTTCGCCCGCGCCATGCGCGGGTTCGCGCCGGCCGCACGCAGCGCAAGGCCGGTTTCGGAGAGGAGGTAACGGTCGAGCGCCGCGGTCACGATCACGGTCAACACGGCGAGCGCCGCCGGCTCGAGCCAGACCGTCGGCAGGCCAATATTGTCGAGCGGCGTGAACACCGTCGAATCGCCGAGCAAGGGTACGTTGGGACGCCCCATGATGCGCAGGTTGACCGAGTACAGCGCGATCATGGTCAGGATGCCGGCGAGCAGATGCAGGATGCCGAACCGCGTATTCATCCAAGCCGTGACGATGCCCGCGAGCACGCCCGCCGCGACGGCGACGACCGTCGCGGCGAACGGATCGAGACCTCCCGCGATCAGCGTCGCGGCGACCGCACCGCCGGTGGCGAAGCTGCCATCGACGGTGAGGTCGGGGAAGTCCAGTACCCGGAACGTGATCCACACTCCGAGCGACGCAAGACCGAAGATAAGTCCGATCTCGACGGCGCCCAGAAGCGCGATGACGCTCATTTGCCGACCACCTCCTTGGCCTCGGCGACCACTTCCTTCGGCAGCTTCAGGCCCATCTTCTCGGCCTCGCCAGGATTGACGTAGAGTTGCGTCTCATGGACGGTCTCGACCGGGATGGTAGCAGGCTTCGCGCCGTCGAGCACTCGCGTGACCATGCGACCAGCCTGACGGCCAAGCGCGTAATAGTCGAAACCGACGGCCGCGACCGCACCGCGCTTCACCGTGTCAGTGTCACCCGCGAAGACCGGCAGCTTGGCGTCCTCGCCGACCTTGACCAGCCCTTCGAAGGCGCTGACCACGGTGTTGTCGGTCGGGACGTAGATCGCGTCGACCTTGCCGACGAGGCTGCGGCCGGCTTGGATCACGTCGCTCGATTTGGCGACCGAGGCCTCGGAGATCGTGAGACCCATCTTCGGCGCCATCTTCTTGATTCGGTCGACCAGCGCCACCGAGTTCGTCTCGCCCGGATTGTACACCACGCCGATGCGCTTCGCCTTCGGCATGACGCGCTGGATGAGCTCGAACTGCTTATCGAGCGGCGACAGGTCGGAGACGCCGGTGATGTTGCCGCCCGGCTTCTCCTCGCTCTGCACGAGCTTCGCCGCGATCGGATCGGTGACGGCGGCGAAGACGATCGGGATGTCCTTCGTCGCCGACGCCATCGACTGCGCGATCGGCGTCGCGATCGCGACCATCACCGCCGGATTCTCGCCGACATACTTGCGAGCGATCTGAACGGCGGTGGCTTGGTTCCCCTGGGCGTTCGCGAACTCGACCTTGGGGGCGCCGCCTTTCGGCGGCGCCTCCTTCAGCTGGTCGGTGATGCCCTTGTAGACGGCATCGAGCGCCGGGTGCTCGACGATCGACGCGACCGCGACCGTCTGTTCCGCCCGCGCCGCCGTCCCGGCGGTGACGGCAAGGGCTGCCGCGACGAACGCGGCGGTAAAGGGTCTCATGGCTTCTCCCTATGTTCTTGGGTTCGCGGCATTACATCTTGGCAACGGCGTACTTGCCGTCGCGCCACTCGTAGAAGACGTAGTCAGGCCGCGTCAGGTCGCCCTTGGCGTCGAACTTGACCTTGCCGACGATCGTGTCGAACTCGCCGCTGTGCAGCGCGCTCTCGACCTTCGCCGGGTCCGGCGAGCCGGCCTTCTTGATCGCCTCAGCCATCACCTGGGTCGCGGAGTAGAAGTACAGCGCGAAATTGTCCGGATCCCGACCGCCGGCGCGCAATTCCTCGACGACCTTTGCGGCGGCGGGGTTCGACTTCGCATCCGGGCTGAAGGTGAAGAGCGTGCCGGCGCCGGCATCGCCGGTGATCGCCCAGTAGTCGGTGCTGGCGATGCCGTCGGCGCCGATGAACTGCGACTGCAGGCCGCGCTCGCGTGCCTGCCGGACCATCAGGCCGAGTTCCTGATTGTAGCCGCCGTAGTACACGACGCCGATGTCGGCTTCCTTCAAGCGCGCCACCAGGGCGCCGAAATCGCGGTCGCCGGCGTTGATCGCGGTGACGATCGCCGGCGTGACGCCGGCCGCCTTCAGGGTCTTCTCCGCAGCCGCGGCAAGTCCCTGACCGTACGCCTGCTTGTCGTTGATGATCGCGATCTTCTTGCCCTTGAACTTGTCGGCGATCAGCTTACCGGCCAGCTCGCCCTGCTGATCGTCGCGGCCGCAGACGCGGAAGACGTTCTTCTTGCCGCGCTCGGTCAGTGCCGGCGCCGTCGCCGAGCCGCTGATCATCATGATGTTTTCCTCGGCGTACACGTCCGAGGCGGCGATCGAAGCGCCGGAGCAGAGATGGCCGATGACCAGCTTGACGCCGCTGGAGACGAACTGGTTGGCCACGGAGACCGCCTGCTTCGGATCGCACGCGTCATCGCCGATTTGCAGCTTGATCTGCTGACCAAGCACGCCGCCGGCCGCGTTGATGTCTTTTACCGCCTGCTCGGTGCCGCGCTTGGCCTGGTCGCCGAGCGCGGCGATCTGACCGGTGACGCCGTCTCCGAGACCGAGGGTGATGTCGGCCTTCGCAGGCGCCGCGGCTCCGCTCAGGAGCGCGGCGACGCTCAGCGCGGCGACCGCGGTTGTTCTGATTGTCCTCATGACGGGCTGTCTCCTCGTTCTACTGGTTTACGATATGTGCACGGGGTGGGGTGCCGCGTCGCGTGCAGCGGCAGCCTCCCGCACCGGTTGATTTGGAAGAGTGACGGCGGCGTGTGGCTGAAGGCGCGCAGCACCGACCGAGAGCAGGTCGTGGAGACCAGCTCGGAGGGTGCCGTCGACACACGGACAGCCGGGACAGGGCGTCGTCGCTCCGCCATTGAAGAAGAAGAACTATGTATGAACGTAATAGGTCAACGGCAAAATTGTCTTTTTGACGATCCGGCGTCCGTTATCCACCGGTTTCAGCCGATTCGGATCACCGTCGTCACAACTTCCAATTGAACAGTCTGGGAATCCGAGCGTCTCGACGGCACCGGAGCGCCCGATCGGGTGATCATGGCCGGAGGGGAAGAAGAGTATGATGGGGCGTCGTCGCGCGTGCCGGCGATGGCATGCCGCTGCCGGCATGATCGGCATCCCGCGATAAGAGCCCGCCGAGACAGATTCCAACCGACGGAGCGCCCTCATGACGCAGACCCTCGTGATCACGCCGGGAGCGGCGTCCCTCCCGCAGCTCCGGCAGGCGCTGC
>DASWRT010000201.1:0-4159 GCA_036403035.1 Allostellaceae bacterium
TGCTGAGCCGACGGGAGTTCCGGGACGGCCGGACGCTGCTGGAGGGCCTGCACGGCGTGCGGCACTGGCTCGACCGGGGACGCGCCTGCGCCTTCTCGACGGCCGAGTTCCAGACCATCGCCGAGGCGCTCGAACGGCTTGGCGCCTTCGATCTCCTGGCCGGCTACGCCACGGCCGCGGCCGGGCGTGAACCCGAGGAACCGCTGTACGAGTTCTACATCCTTCTCGCGCGCATCGAGGGCCGGTCGGAACGCCTCACCCCGGCCGATGCCGCCCGGCTGGAGGCGATCGCCCGAAAGGCCGGAGAGCGCCGCGACCTGAAGCTGGTCTCCAGGATCACGGCATTCGTGGGAGCGGGACTGCCCAAACTGCCGATCGATTGGGACGACCTTGACGAGGCCTTCGCAGATCCCTTTGAGGAAGCCTTCGGCTTGCCGGATACCGACGACGTCGATTTCGGCGCCCTGGACGCGGTGGCGATCCGCGCCATCGAGCTGCTGGAGACGCACCCGGCCGCTGCGGTGGTCGACATTCTGGTGCGCGACGTTGCCGACGGCCCGCTCGGCCGCGGCCTGCCCAAGGCCGCGTTGCGCGAGATGGTCACCATGATCGTCGGGCTCGCGGCCGGCCAGGTCGGCGGCCGCCGGCGGGCGGGACGGCGCCATCGGGGGAGATGATGAGCGAGAGCGACGACGATCCGATGATGGCCGATCCCTTCAGCGTGCTCGATGTCGATGAAGAGGCCGACGACGAGACGATCCGGCGGCGGTACCTGGCGCTGGTGCGCCGGCATCCGCCGGAACGCGATCCCGAGCGCTTCCGGGCGGTGCGGGCGGCGTACGAGGCGATCCGCGGCCGGCGCGACCGGCTGCGTGTCCGGCTGCTGACGATCCACGGCGCCGCCTTGCTGCGCCTCAAGCGGGCCTGCCTGGAGCCGGCAGGCGACGGGCCCGGACGTCCGGGCCGGGCCGCCGTGCAGGCACTGCTGCGCGAGGGCGCCGACCGGATCTGGGCGGACAGGGTCCTGTCCGATGCCAAACGGTGAGCGGGGTCGCCCCGGAGAAAGGCGCCGCCATGGATGAAGGCCTCAAGCAAACCCTGATCGCGCGGTTCCGCGCGCATCTCGACGCGCTCGGCGCCGAGGCCGAACCCGGCGGACTAGCGGACGACGATCCCGGCGCCGACCTGCGATCGCTGTTCGTCGAGCTGGCGGCGCTGCGCAGCGCGGTGCACACCGAGTCGCGGCTGGTCAAGGACGCGCTCGATCTGTTCCGGGGCGTGGTCGAGCGCACGCAGGCCGATCGGGAAACCACGCTGCGCGAGGCCGGGCGCGAGCGCGAGGCCGCCGTGCTGCGGCCGCTGCTGATCGAGCTGCTCGAGGTCCGCGACCGCCTGGCCGCGGCTCTGGCCGCCCCTCCGGCGCCGGTTCCCTGGTATGCCCGGATCCTGCGCCGCGGCACGCCTGAGGCCGAGGCCTGGCGGGAGGGGCTGCGGATCACCCTGGACCGGCTCGACCGCGTGCTGCGCGACCGCGGCGTCGTCGCGCTCGCGGTGCTCGGCAAGCCGTTCGATCCCCAGGTCGCGCGGGCGGTCGCCACGGTCGCGGACGCCGGCCGGCAGAGCGGGATCGTGACCGAGGAGATCCGTCCGGGGTTCCGCTGGCACGAGGCGCTGCTGCGGGCCGCAGACGTCGTGGTGAACAGGCCGGCCCGCGAGGAGGGACCCTGAGCATGAGCGAGATCATCGTCGGCATCGACCTCGGCACGACCAACTCGGAGATCGCGGTGTGGCGCGACGGCCGTCCCGTTGTCCTGAGCGACGAAGCGGACCGGGCGATCCTGCCCTCGGTGGTCGGCCTCGCCGAGAGCGGCGAGCTGCTGGTCGGCGAGGCGGCCCGCAACCAGGCGCTGGTGCATCCCGAGCGCACCGTGCGCTCGGTGAAGCGGCGCATGGGCAAGGACGAGCGGATCCGGCTCGGCGCGCGCGACTACACGCCGCAGGAGATCTCGGCGATGATCCTGCGGCGGCTGAAGGAGATCGCCGAGCGGCGCCTGGGCCAGCCGGTCGCCAAGGCGGTGATCACGGTGCCGGCGTATTTCTCCGACGCCCAGCGCCAGGCGACGCGCGAGGCCGGCGAGATCGCCGGTCTGGAGCCGGTGCGCATCCTCAACGAGCCGACCGCCGCGGCGCTGACCTACGAGGCCGGGCAGGGCGAGGGCAAGCGCATCGTGGTCTACGACCTCGGCGGCGGCACCTTCGACGTCTCGGTCGTGCGCATCCAGGACGGCGTGGTCGAGGTGGTCTCCAGCCACGGCAACAACCATCTCGGCGGCGACGACTTCGACGCCAAGCTGGCCGGCCACATCCTCGACCATCTGCGGATCCGGCAGGGGGTCGAGGTGTCCGGCGACCTGCGGGCGATGGCGCGCATCACCCGCGCCGCCGAGGAGGCCAAGAAGCGGCTGTCGGACGCGCCGTTCGTGCGGGTCGCCGAGGAATACCTCGCCGAGGCCGACGGCAGGCCGGTCCACCTGTCGCTGGAGATCGCGCGGGAAAGCTACGAGGAGCTGATCGAACCGTTCGTCGCGGAAACCCTGGATGCGGTCCATGTCGCGCTGAAGGGCGCCGAGCTGACGGTGGCGCAGGTCGACGAGATCCTGCTGGTCGGCGGCGCCACCCGCACGCCGCTGATCCGGCGGCGGCTGGAGGAGACGTTCGGCATGGCGCCGCGCGGCGAGGTCGATCCGGACCTGTGCGTCGCGCTGGGCGCCGCGATCCAGGCGGCGGCGATCGCCGGCGCGGCGGTGTCGGCGGTGCTGGTGGACGCCACGCCGTACAGCTTCGGCATCAGCGTGCTGGGCGAGCTCGACGGCGAGCTCTATCCCTATCGCTTCGCGCCGATCATTCCCAAGAACACGCCGATCCCGGTGCGCCGGAGCGAGGCGTTCTTCACGACCCACGACGACCAGGAGGTCGTCGAGATCAACGTGTTCCAGGGCGAGAACCCGGATGCGCAGCAGAACATCCAGATCGGCGCGTTCAAGGTGGTCGGGCTCGGCCGGGCGCCGGCGGGCAACCCGATCGTGGTCGACCTGGCGCTCGATCGCGACGGCATCCTGCGGGTCACGGCGCAGGAGAAGAACACCGGGCTGGAGCAGCGGATCGTGATCGACAAGGCGATGCCGCGGTACGGGGAGGGCGAGCTGGCGGCGGCACGCCAGCGCATCGGCGACCTGTTCGGCGAACCGCCTGCGGCTGCGGCGGGCGCGGCTCCCGGCGGCGATGCCGGCGTGCCGGACGACGCCGAGGCGCTGGTGGCGCGGGCACAGGCCAAGCTCGACGCTGCCAGCGAGGAGGACCGCAGCGAGATGATCGACCTGATCGAGGCGATCCGGGATGCCCGCCAGGCCGGCGACCGGGAGCGGCTGGAGGCGGCGTCGCATCAGCTGAGCGACCTGATCTTCTATCTGGAGACCTGAGCGGTGGAGCGCTGTCCGATCTGCCGGGCCGTCCTCAACGGGGCAGACACCTGCCGCCGCTGCCGGGCCGAGCTGGGATCGGCCATGGCCGCCGAGCGCACGGCGCAGCAGCTGGAAGGGCTGGCCATGCACCGGCTTGCGGCGGGCGATCGGGCGGGGGCGGCGGGTCTTCTCCGGCGCGCGATCCTCCTGCATCGGACGCCGACCGCGCTCGCGCTGTACGACGTGGTTGCAGAGCGCGATGCGCAGCGGGCATCGTCCGTCGATACCTGACGGTCGGTTCAGGCGGGACATCGGCCGGACAAGGGCTGGATCGCAGGAAAGCCTTGACGCTCAAAGCGGAAATGCTCGATGGTGTTCTTGAGAGGTTGCAGACGATCCTGGTTGATCGCGCAATCACCGACACGATCCCATGAACAGGGGCAGTCATGAACAAGGCCGACCTCATCGCCGAACTCGCGGTCCGGACCGGGGCCTCGAAGTCCGAAGCCGGCAAGAACCTCGATGCCGTGCTGGAGATCGTCCAGGAGAGTTTGGCCAAAGGCGAGGAGATCAACATTCCCGGCTTCGGCAAGTTCGAGGTGGTCGAGACCGCGGAGAAGCAGGGCCGCAATCCGCGCACTGGAGCAACGGTGACCATCCCGGCGGGCAGGCAGCCCAAGTTCCGCCCCGGGGCCGCC
>DASWRT010000202.1:0-3347 GCA_036403035.1 Allostellaceae bacterium
GCCGCAGCGTCGGCCGCGAGATCGAGGCCGGGCTGGCGGCCGCCGATCAGCTCCAGATAAACCGCGGCGAGCAGTTCGCAGTCGAGGAGCGCGCCGTGCTTGGTGCGGGCCGACAGGTCGATCTCGAAACGGCGGCAGAGCGCATCGAGGCTGGCCTGCGCGCCGGGGAACTTCCGCCGCGCGAGCGCCAGCGTATCCTCGTAGGCGCAGCCTAGTTTCGGCCGGCCGGCGCGTTGCAGCTCGGCATTGATGAAGCGCATGTCGAACTCGGCATTGTGCGCCACGAGCCGATCCGCACGCACGAAGGCAAGGAAGTCGTCGACGATCGCCTGGAACGGCGGATGATCCGCGAGGAACTCCGCCGACAGGCCGTGCACCGCGAAAGCCTCGGGCGGCATGTCGCGCTCCGGATTGACGTAGCGGTGGAAGGTCACGCCGGTCGGCACGTGGTTCATCAGCTCGACGCAGGCGATTTCGACGATCCGGTGACCCTCGGCGGGATCGAAACCGGTCGTCTCGGTGTCGAGCACGAGTTCGCGCATTCTATCTCCGTACAAGCCTGGACCGCGCCGAGGGTGGCCAACGATGCCCCCGGCGGTCGCGCATCACTCTGACGATCGCGGCGAGCCGGTGCAAGGCGGCGTCGCGCCCCAGCCCGGTCGGCACGACGAAGTCGGCGCGGCGCCGCTTCTCCGCATCCGGCATCTGCTTCGCCAGGATCGCGGCGAGCTTGCCCTCGGTCATGCCGGGGCGGCGCATCACACGCGCGCGCTGCAGAAACGGAGGCGCGGTGACGACGATCACCGCGTCGCAGCGCCGGTCGCCGCCGGTTTCGAACAGCAGCGGTATGTCGAGCACGACGAGGCGGGCGCGGCGGCGGGCCTGCCGCGCCAGGAAGCGGCGCTCGGCGGCGCCGACCATCGGGTGCAGGATGCTCTCCAGCCGGCGCAGCGCCGCTCGATCGCCGAAGACGCGTGCGCCGAGCGCCCGGCGGTCGATGCCGCCGGTCGGCGTCAGCACGTCGGGAAAGGCGGCGGAGACGGCCGGCACGGCACGGCCGCCCGGCGCCATCAGCCGATGCACGGTCGCGTCGGCGTCATGGACCGGCACGCCGAGACGGCGCAGCATCGCCGCCGCGGTGCTCTTGCCCATGCCGATCGAGCCGGTGAGTCCGAGGACGATCATAGAGTCGCGACGATCCGCTCCCGCAGAGCCGGCGTGACTTCCGGCATCAAACCGAACCAGGCGGCGAACCCCGGCCGCGCCTGATGGAGCAGCATGCCGAGCCCGTCGACCGTCCGGTTGCCGCGCGCCCGCGCCTCGGCGAGGAGCGGCGTCTCCAGCGGGACGTAGACGATGTCGGCGACGACGGCGTCGCGCGGCAACGTCCCAAGCGGCACGTCCAGGGCCGGCTGGCCATCCATGCCGAGGCTGGTCGCATTGACGAGGAGGGCGGTGCCGGCAAGCGCCGCGCCGCTCCGTTCCGACCAGGGATGGACGGCGCAGAACGGAGCGAAATCGGCGGCGAGACGCTCGGCGCGCTCGATCGAGCGGTTGCACAGGCGGATCTCGCGGGCGCCGTCCTCGATCAGCGCGGCGACGATGCATCGCGCGCCGCCGCCGGCGCCGAGGACGACCGCGGGTCCGTCCGCGGCCCGCCAGTCGGGCAGGCGCTCGCGAATGCTGGCGACGAAGCCGAAGCCGTCGGTCGTCCGGCCCTCCAGTGTACCGTCCGGCCGGACGACGATCGTGTTGACCGCGCCGACGCGGCGGGCCTGCGGGTCGAGCACGTCGACGAGCCCGACTGCTGCTTCCTTATGCGGGATCGTCAGGTTGCAGCCGGCGAAGCCGAGGATCGGCAAGGCGCGCAGCGCCACGGCGAGGTCGCCGGGGCGGACGGGCAGGGGGACGTAGGTGCCGTCGATGCCGTGGCGCTCCAGCCACCAGCCGTGCAGCACCGGCGAGCGCGAATGTCCGACCGGCCAACCCATCACGCCGGCCTTGCGCGCCTGTCCGGTGATCGTCATCGCGGCACCACTCCGCGGCCGCGGAGAAAATCGAGGAGCGGCAGCAGCGGCAGGCCCAGGATCGAGAAATAGTCGCCCTCGATACGGGCGAAGAGCTGGGCGCCCAGCCCTTCGAGCTGATAGGCGCCGACCGAGCCGAGCACGGCATCGTCGCCGGCATGGTCGAGATACCAGTCGAGGAACGCGTCGCCGAAAGGCCGCATCGTCAGCGCCGGGCGCTCCACGACGTGCCACAAGGGCGAGCCGTTCAGCACGACGCACGCGGCCGTCGCGAGCACGTGCCGCTTCCCGCGGAGCGCGACGAGTTGAGCCCTGGCGTGGTCGCGGTCGGGCGGCTTGTCGAACCAGGCGCCGCCGCATTCGAGGATCTGGTCGGCGCCGATCACCAGAGCGCCGGGACGGCGCCGCGACACGAGCATCGCCTTCGCCTCGGCGAGCGCCGCCGCGCACTCGTCGACGCCGTGCCCTTCGGCCTGGAAGGCGCGCTTGGTCTCGCTCTCGTCGATCGCGGCCGGGACGCGCGCGACCGTTATGCCGGCATGCTCCAGCAGCGCCGCCCGCGCCGCGCTGGCCGAGGCGAGCACAAGCTCGGCCGTGCTCACGCCTCGATGCCCTGGCGTCGCGCCAGCAGCTTCATGATGGCTGCGGCGGTCTCCTCGATCGAGCGCCGGGTCACGTCGATCACCGGCCAGTGGCGCTCGGCGAAGAGACGGCGAGCCTGCGCAACTTCGGTGCGAACCGCTTCAAGGTCGGTGTAGTCGGTCTGGTCGTCATGATGCAGCGAGGTCAGGCGGTTGCGGCGGATCTGGATCAGCCGCTCGGGATCGTTGGTCAGGCCGACGATCAGCGGGCGCTGCGCGTCCAGCAGCTCCGGCGGCAGCGGCACGCCGGGCACGAAGGGGATGTTCGCGGCCTTGATGCCGCGGTTCGCGAGATAGATGCAGGTCGGCGACTTCGAGGTGCGCGAGACGCCGACCAGGATGACGTCCGCCTCGTTGATGCCCCAGCTCGACTGGCCGTCGTCGTGGGTCAGCGCGAACTGCATCGCGTCGATTCGGGCGAAATACTCGTTGTCCATCAAGTGCTGCCGGCCGGGCAGCCCGCGGCTCTCGCGGCCGAGGAAGGAACCGAGCGCGCCGATGATCGGATCGAGCACGGGGATCGCCGGAACCTGAAGCCGCCGGCAGCCGTCCTGAAGCGGACCGCGCAGGCTCTCGTTGACGAGCGTGAAGAGCACGACGCCGGGGTTTGCCTCGATGCCGCCGATCACCCGCTCGATCTGGGTTCGCGTCCGAATCATCGACCAGATGTGCTCGATCG
>DASWRT010000203.1:0-9884 GCA_036403035.1 Allostellaceae bacterium
ACGAGAACGCGCCCTGCGGATACCTCTCCACTCTCCCGGACGGCACCATCGTCAAGGTCAATCAGACTTTCCTGACATGGACCGGGTACCGTCGCGACGATCTTCTTGCGGGCAAGCGTTTCCAGGATCTGCTGACCGTTCCCGGCAGAATTTTCCATGAGACGCATGTCGCCCCGCTTCTGCGGATGCAGGGATACGTCAACGAGATTGCGCTCGATCTCCTGTGCGCGGACGGCGACGGCGCCAAGCGCCCGCTGCCGGTGCTGGTCAACACCACGCAAAAGAAAGACGCCGCCGGGCAGCCGGGCCTGAACCGGACGACGGTTTTCAATGCGACCGACCGGCGGCGGTACGAGCGGGAGCTGCTGGCGGCCCGGCAGAAGGCGGAGAAAGCGACCGAGGAGCTTCAACGGCTCAACGAGACGTTGGAGGAGCGCGTCCGGATCGAGATCGCGGAGCGGATGAAGGCCGAGGAAGCTCTCCGCCAAGCGCAGAAGATGGAGGCCGTCGGCCAGCTCACCGGCGGCATCGCGCACGATTTCAACAACCTGCTGGCCGTCATCACCGGCTATCTGGAATTGCTGGAGCGTCGCCTCACGCGAACCGACGAAGCGGCGCAGCGGGCGGTTCGTATGGCCCTGAACGGCGCCGAGCGCGCCGCCAAGCTGACGCATCGATTGCTCGCCTTCTCGCGCCGGCAGCCGCTCGCGCCGACGGTGCTGAACGCCAACAAGCTGGTCGCCGGGATGTCCGAGATGCTGCGCCGTACCTTGGGCGAGAGGGCGGCTCTCGAGACGGTTCTCGCCGGCGGGCTCTGGAACTGCTTTACCGACGCGAACCAACTGGAGAGCGCCGTCCTCAATCTGGCGATCAACGCCCGCCACGCCATGCCGAACGGCGGCCAGCTGACGATCGAGACGGCGAACACCCATCTCGACGACGGGTACTGCCGGCTGCATGCCGAGGTGACGCCCGGACAGTACGTCATGGTCGCGGTCACGGACACCGGAGTCGGTATCCCGAAGGATCTCCTGGACAAGGTGTTCGAACCGTTCTTCACGACGAAGGAGACCGGCGAGGGAACCGGGCTCGGCCTCAGTATGGTTTATGGCTTCGTCAAGCAGTCCAACGGTCACATCAATATCTACAGCGAGGTCGGGCAGGGCACGACGGTAAAGATCTACCTGCCACGACTGCTCGGCCCGACCGATGACGCTCCGGACGAGACGGTTAGAGATGATCGGGCGCTGCGTGCCGACGCCGAAACGATTCTCCTGGTCGAAGACGACGAGGATGTCCGCGCCTACACCGAGGAAGCCCTGGAGGAGCTTGGCTACAGTGTTCTGACTGCGGCGGACGGACCTGCGGCGCTGCAAGTGCTATCGGAGCACCCGGGCGTAGATCTGTTCTTCACGGATGTCGGGCTCCCGGGCAGTCTTAACGGACGGCAACTTGCCGAGGAGGCGCGGGCTCGGCGCCCGGGGCTCAGAGTTCTGTTCACCACAGGGTATGCCCGGAACGCCATCGTCCATCATGGACGGCTCGACCCAGGGGTCGAGCTGATCACGAAGCCGTTCACCTACACGGCTCTGGCTGAGAAGATTCGCCAAGTGCTCGACTCCGGAACGAGGTCCAGTTGAGAGCCTGTCCCAGTAGGCTCTAAGCCGCGCAAGCAGAGTCCCCGTGCGGACATCGGCATCGCGGCTATCGCGCTCACCGGCGGCGCAGGTTGACGACGACCACGCCGCCGAGTGCCATCGCGCCGCCGGCGACGCCGAGGAGGGTCGGCGTCTCGCCGAGCAGGAGAAAACCCAGCAGGGTCGCGACCGGCGGCACGCAATACATGAAGTTCGAGGCGCGCGACGCCGGCAGGCGCGACAGCGCGATCGACCACGTGGCGTAGGCGATCAGGCTGGGCACGATGCCGAGCCAGATCACGGCGAGGAGTCCCGGCGACGCGGCGCCTGCCGCCTGGGCGAGGCCGCCCGGCAGGGCCGGCGCGAGGCAGAGCGCGCCGATCACCATGTTCCAGGCCGACACCGTCAGCGGCCCATGGCGCTGAAAGAGCGGCTTCTGCGCGATCGTGGTGAGCGAGTTGCAGAACGCGGAGCCGAGGATCAGCAGCGCGCCGCCATCAATGTGAAGGCCCCCGCCCTCGCCCCAGGCGATCAGGCCGATGCCGGCGAAGGAGAGCGCGGTGCCGATCCAGGCGACCGCGGGAAAGCGCTCGCGCAGGAGGATCATCGCCAGCGCCGCCGTGATGATCGGATTGACGTTGATGATGAAGCTCGCCGCGCCCGCCGAGACCGTCTCCTCCCCCGTGTTGAGGAGCACGGTATACAGGGCGACGAACAGGAAGCCGCCGGCGCCGAAGCGCCATACCTCGCCCCGGCGCGGGAGCGGCGGGCGGGCGATCAGCAGGTAGAGCGCCGCCGGCACGGCCGCGATGGCGAAGCGCAGCGCGCCGAGTTCGACCGGGCCGAAGGCGGCGAGGCCGGCGCGGATCGCGGGAAAGGCCGAAGCCCAGGCGAGGATCGTGACGACGACCGCGGCAGTGCTCGCCGCGTCGATCGACCGTCGCGGTACGGCTGCCGCCGGGAGGCAGGATGTAGCGCTCATCTGATACCCCGATAAATCGGTTTGATTCGAGAGGCCTATAAAAAGACCGCGACGAGCCTGTTGACAATCGAACAAATCGAGCATGAGCTGTGAGCATGAATCACAGCATCGTCAGCCTGCCGCCGCTCGATACGCTCCGCGCGTTCGAGGCGGCCGCGCGCATGGGCAGCTTTTCCGGCGCGGCGGAAGCGCTCAACCTCACCCACGGCGCGATCAGCCGGCAGGTCGCGAAGCTGGAGCAATGGCTCGGCTCGCGCCTCTTCGTCCGGCAGGCGCGCGGCGTGGCCCTGACGCCGGACGGCGAGCGCCTGTACCGGCGGACGGCCGAAGCCTTCGCGCTGATCGCCGACACGTCCGACCGCTGGATCGAACGGCGCGGCCCGGCCGTCGTCCGGCTGAGTTCCATTCCCTCTTTGTGCAGCCTGTGGCTGATGCCGCGCCTGACCCGGCTGGAGGCCGGAAATCCGCCGATCCGGATCACTCTGCTCGTGGATCACCGGAACGCCGATCTTGAGGCCGAAGGGATCGACCTCGCCATCCGCTGCGGCCGCGGCGCGGCTCCGGGGCGGATCTCGGCAAGGCTGTTCGAGGAACGATGCTATCCGATCGCCGCGCCCGATCTCGCCACGGCGATCGGCGCCGGACGCCCGGAACGATTGCTCGACCAGCCCCTCATCCACGATTCCGACGCGTCGGGATGGCGGGCGTGGTTCGCCGCGCAGGGCCTCGACTACCGGCCGAGACCGCAGGACCGGCGCTTCGAGGATTACAATCTCGTGGTCGACGCGGCGGCGAACGGGCTCGGCATCGCGCTGGCCCGTCCGCCGCTGGCGGAAGCGCTGATCGCCGGCGGGAAGCTCGTGCCGGTCGATCCACGCACCGTGCTGAACCCGATCTCATACTGGCTGGACCGCCCGATGCACGATCCGCGTCCCGCCGCCATCGAGGTCGCCCGCCGGATCGCCGCCGAGGCCGGCCTCGCTCCCGACGAACTGGCCGGCTTTCTCAAGGGCGAGCGGCGGGCCTGATTTCCCCGCCGCCGGTTCCGGCCGGCATCAGGACTCCCGCCGCTGTTCGACCGGCTTGTTGCCCGCCGCGTGGAGCTTCTCCTCAGGCGCCAGCGCTTCCTCTATGCGCGGCTCGTCGAGATACCAGGGCGCATTGATCACCACCAGGCGCGAGCCCCCATAGCGCAGCAGCGCGTCGCGAAGCCGCCGCGCCCGGTGCGTGTGGAGGAAATACTGCCACCATTTCCGCTTCACGATCTCGGGGATCAGGATCGCGACGGTGCGGACCGGATGCTCGACCTGCAACCGTTCGACGAATTGCAGCAAGGGCACATGGATCCGCCGGTACGGGGCCTGGAGCACCACCAGCCGGGGCGGACGAAGGCCGGCGGCCCTGGCGGGCTGCTCGACGTCCCGCGACCATTTCTCGCGAAGCGACCGCTCCTCCTGATCGACGTCGGGGCCTTCGAGTTGCGCCAGATGCACGGCGATCACGTCGGGCGAGACGCTGAGGGCGAAATCCAGCGCCTTGTCGGTCAGCCGGTTCCAGCCCTCCGTCGCGACCAGCACGACCGGCGGCTTGTTCCGGTGCAGATCGAGGCGGCCGTCGTCGCGCAGCCGGAGTTCCAGCTCGCCATAATACCTCTTGATGGCCTTCAGCAGCACGATCACGCACGGAATGACCAGGATCGTGATCCAGGCGCCTTCCGTGAACTTGGCGACCACGATGATGGCGAGGGCGATGCCGGTGGTCACGGCGCCGACGGCGTTGATCGCCAGGCTGAGCCGGTGCGTGTGGCGGCCCTTTCGCGCCGACGCTTTCGCCGTGCGAAGCTCGCGCCGCCAATGCATGACCATCCCGGTCTGCGACAGCGTGAACGTCATGAACGCGCCGATCGCAAAGAGCGGGATGAGCCGGTCGGTGATCCCGCCGAACACGATGAGCAGAAAACCTGACGTCGCGGCGAGATAGAGGATGCCGACGGAGTAGGCCAGCCGGCGGCCCACGACGGCGAACGGCCGCGGCAGGAAGTCGTCCTGGGCGACCAGCCGGCACAATCGCGGGAAACCGGTGAAGCTGGTATCGGCCGAAAGGCACAAGACGCAGAGCAGGCTGCCGATCGCGACGTAGTAGAACCAGCCTCGTCCCACCACGGCGCCGGCCAGCTGCGACAGGACGCTCTGGTATCCGTCCTGCGTCTGGTCCATCGCACCGACGCCATAGGCGTGAGCCAGATAGGCGATGCCGGCAAGAAGGACGCCGAGAACGGCGCACACGGCGCCCAGGGTGCGGTGGCCGTGCTTCACCACCGGCTCGCGGAACGCACTGACGCCGTTGCTGACCGCCTCGACGCCGGTCATGGCGGTGCAGCCGGCGGCGAATGCCCGCAGCAGCAGCCAGACGGTGACCGCCTCCGTCGCGCCGGGGAGTCCCGGCGGAGGCACCACGGGCTCGGGATGGCCGCCCGCCGTGACCGCCTTCCAGATGCCGACCGCTAGAAGCAGCAGGAAGCACGCGATGAAGAGGTAGGTCGGCACGGCGAACAACCGGCCGGCATCGAGCGTGCCGCGAAGGTTGACGATTGTGATCAGCGCCAGGACGGCGAGGCACAGGGGGAGCGTATACGGGTGCAGCACCGGAACGGCCGACGTCAGCGCCGCGACGCCGGCGGAGATCCCGACGGCGACGTTCAGGACGTAATCGATCATCAGCGCCGCGGCCGCGAGGAGGCTTGCATTGACGCCGAGGTTCTCCTTCGAGACCGTGTAGGCGCCGCCGTTGCTCGGGTAGGCGCGGATCGTCTGGCGGTAGGAGACGTAGAGGACCGCGAGGAGCAAAAGGATCGGCAACATGACGGTGCCGATGTGGGCGAGCCCCGCCGCGCCGAGCGGGATGAGGATCGTCAGGGCGGCCTCCGGCCCATAGGCGGACGACCCGAGCCCGTCGAGGCCCATCGCGGGAATGCCCTCGAACGCACCGATCTTGCGATCGTTCTGCTCGCGATTGGCCAGCGGGCGACCGAGAAGGAGGCGAAGGAACGGTAGCGGCATGTTTCACCGTGCAGGGTTCCGGCCCAGGTGAAACAGGCCGGACGTGGCGGTGGTTGCAGGCGCGGTCATGATGACGGAGCGCACCATCGACGCCGACCGACCGTCAGTCCGATCACCCCTCCCGTAAGAGGCTCGCAGGGCGCATCGATCGCCCTCTCCCGTCGCCGCGCAACCGGCCAGCCGCGGCGACCTGAACAGCATCTTCTACATTCTCGCCAAGAACTTTCATTGAAACGTGGCAAATATCGGATACGATTTCGTACCAAAGAATGACGTTAGAAAAGGTTCCATGAAAAATACGGAGGAATTCGTTGCGCCCACAACGATCTTTCTTCTCAGTCAAGACACAATAATAACCGTCATTAACCTTACGTTAACCATATCAAACGATTTTCCGTCCCGCCGCGGCACTGGAATAATCTTCGTTTCATGCGGCGGTGACTGTAACTTCAACAGAAAATTCGGCTGGAATCATGGACCTTTCGGGCTACAAGCTGACCTTCGACGACGAGTTCAACTCGTCCAGCGTCTCGAACGACGGTCCGCAGAACGGGACGCTCTGGACAAACCATTTCTGGTACAACGGCAACCAGGGCGGCATCGAGACCGACCTGCCGGGCAACATCTCCGTCGCCAACGGCGCCGCCACGATCGCGGCGCAGCACACGGGCAGCGGCTGGACGGGCGGCGTGCTCTCCTCCGTCGACTCCAGCATCAACGGCTTCACGCAGGAATACGGCTACTTCGAGATGCGCGCCCAGATGCCGAGCGGCAGCGGCGCGTGGCCGGCATTCTGGCTGATCAGCGCGGACCACGCGAAGAATGCGGCCGCGCCGGCTTCGGAGCTGGACATCTTCGAGGGTCAGGGGAACCAGACCTCGACCGACTTCACGACGATGCATTCCTATGCCAGCGGATCGCACTGGCAGAATTCCGACAACGCGCATCAGGTCGCGGACACGTCGCAGGGCTACCACACCTACGGCCTCTCTTGGACGCCGGACACGGTCACCTGGTACTACGACGGTCACGCGATGCAGACGCTGCCGACGCAGCCCGACCAGCACGTGCCGATGATGATCCTGGCCAATCTCGGCATCGGGAACATGTGGGGCAACAACATGCCCAACGGCTCGACGCCGAACACGATGGGCATGAACATCGACTACATCCGGGCGTACTCGAACGACCCGAACGCGCACGCCGTGACGCTCGACCACGTCTCGTCGCCGGACGGCGCCGACACCACGCCGCACGGTGCGGCCGACGCGAACGGCGTCATCGACGGCAGCCATGACACGGCAGCCGCAACGGCGACACCCGCCCCGGCCCCGGCCCCGGCCCCGGCTCCCGCCCCCGCCCCGGCTGCCGACCCGACGGCGGCAGCCGCTCCGACGCCGGATCCGGTCGCCGACAACAACGCTCCGGCCGCGACGCCGGACGCCGTTCCGCCGCAGGCGCCCGCCAACAACGATGCCGGCGACACCGCATCGAATGCGGCCGGCGCGGATCACCTGACGCTGCACGTCTCGGGTGATCTCGGGACGGGCGACGCCCCGCAGTTCATCCTCAAGGTCGACGGCCAGCAGGTCGGCGGCACGCTCAGCACCACGGCGTCGCACGATGCCGGCCAGTGGCAGGACGTGACGGTGGACGGCAATTTCGGCTCGGGCGACCACAAGGTCGAAGTCAGCTTCGTCAACGACGCGAACGGCGGCACGCATGCCACCGACCGCAACCTCTATGTCGGCGGGGTCGACGTCGACGGCCACCATGTCGACGGCAGCGCCTTCACCAGCAACGACGCCTCGCTCGGCTATGACTCCCTCGACAAGAGCGCGGCCGTGATGGTGACCAACGGCACGGCGACCTATCAGGTGCCGGGCGACGCGGCGGCGTCCGCGACGGCGGCGGCAACCGCCGACGCGCCGGCTCCGGCTCCCGCTGCGACGCCGGACAGTGCCCAGGCGGCCGGCAACACGGTCGTGCTGCACGTCGCGGGCGATCAGGCGATGGGCGACGCCCCGCAGTTCGTCCTTTCGGTCGACGGCAAGCAGGTCGGCGGCACGCTTTCGGCGACCGCTTCGCACGACGCCGGGGCGACGCAGGACGCGACGGTCAACCTCGGCAACATCGACCCGAGCCAGGCGCACGACCTCTCGATCAGCTTCGTCAACGACGCCTTCGGCGGCTCGCATGCGACCGACCGGAACCTCTACGTCGAGGGGATGGACATCAACGGCAAGCACATCGACGGCAACGCGTTCGCCAGCAACGACGCCGCGCTCGGACATGACAGCCTCGACCCGAATGCGGCGGTGATGGTCGCCAACGGCGCGGCGACCTACCACGTCGGCGCCGACTACTGGCACCCCGCCGCCTGATCGGAACGGCTGCGGCTGCGGCGGCGGCAAGGGCGCCCCAAGCCGGCCGGCCGGCCGCGGGCCTCGGTTGAGCAAGAACCTTCCGAAGAACATTGCCGGGAAGGCAGCCGCGCTCCGCGCGGCTGCCTTCCGTCGTTTAGAGCACGCGCCGATTTCCTTTTCGCGGCAATGTGCCCCATTATGCGACAGTCGGACGTGCCGCACGTTAGTTGCCGATCAGAAAACCTGCGGGGAGCGTGCGCGCAATGCACCTCGATCCGGTCATCCTCTCGCGCATCCAGTTCGCCTGGGTCATCGCCTGGCATATCCTGCTGCCGGCCTTCACGATCGGGCTGGCCTGCTACATCGCGACCCTCGAAGGGCTGCATCTCTGGACGAAGCAGCCGGTCTATTTCCGGCTGTCCGCCTTTTGGCTGCGGATCTTCGCGATTTCGTTCGGGATGGGCGTCGTGTCCGGGATCATCATGCCGTTCCAGTTCGGCACGAACTGGAGCCGGCTGTCGGACGCGATGGCGAACGTCACCGGGCCGCTGCTCACCTATGAGAGCCTGACGGCGTTCTTCCTCGAAGCGGCGTTCCTCGGCGTGCTGCTGTTCGGCCGCAAGCTGGTGCCGACCGGGGTGCATTTCGCGGCGGCGCTGATGGTCGCGCTGGGCACGCTGTTCTCGTCGTTCTGGATCCTCGCCGCCAACAGCTGGATGCAGACGCCCTCGGGCTACGAGGTCGGGCCGGACGGGCGCTTCTTCCCGAAGGATTGGATCGACGTCATCTTCTCGCCGTCCTTCCCGTTCCGGCTTGGCCACACCGTCTCGGCCTTCATGGTCACGACCGCGTTCGTCGTGCTCGCGGTCGGCGCCTACACGCTGCGCCGGGGCCGCGCGATCGCGGAGGGACGGGTGATGGTGCACATGGCGGTGTGGTTCCTCGCCGTCATGGTTCCGGTGCAGATGGTGCTCGGCGACCTGCATGGGCTCAACACGCGCGAGCACCAGCCGGCGAAGCTAGCGGCGATCGAGGGGCTGTGGGACACCGGACGCGGCGTGCCGGCCTCGATCATCGGCTGGCCGGACGAGACGGCGGAGCGCAACGACTACGAGGTCGCGATCCCGCAGCTCGGCAGCCTGTATCTGACGCATGAGTGGGACGGCGAGGTGAAGGGGCTGAAGGACTTCCCGCGCGACCAGCGGCCGCCGGTGCCGATCGTCTATTTCGCGTTCCGCACGATGGTCGGCATCGCGGTGCTGATGCTGTGCTTCGTCGTGGCCGGCGTGGTGCTGGCGCTGCGCCGGCGGCTGACCACCGCGGACGGGTACCTGGCAGCGGCACAGTGGACGGCGCCCCTCGGCTTCCTCGCCGTGCTCGCCGGCTGGACCACGACCGAGGTCGGGCGGCAGCCCTGGACGATCTACGGGATGCTGCGCACCGCCGATTCCGTGTCGCCGGTGCTGGGCGGCGGCGACGTGCTGGTGTCGCTGCTCGGTTACGTCGTCGTGTATCTCATCATGTTCCCGACCGGCATCTGGTTCATGGTGCGGCTGGTTCAGGCTGGTCCGGCGGAGGCGGAACGAACACAGCCGCCGATCGAGAGCGGCCGTCCGGCGACCCCGGTGGAAGCGCTACCCACCACCCATCCCGTCACCCCGGTGCCGCGTCTGGGAGGCGACTGATGCAACAGGCGACAATCGACCTCGTCCCGGTATGGACCCTGATCCTCGGCGTCGGGGTGTTCTTCTACGTGCTGCTCGACGGGTTCGACCTCGGCGTCGGCATCCTCTACGGCTTCGCCGGAGACGCATCGTCGCGCCAGCGCGTCATGAACTCG
>DASWRT010000204.1:0-17157 GCA_036403035.1 Allostellaceae bacterium
GCGTGTTCAGCGCGCAGACCGCACTTTCGACCTCCGCCGTCAGGCCGGGGATGCCGGCTTGGTGCGCTGCGCGTTCGGCTCGGACGAGCGCAGCGCGCGCCTCATGGGTCCGGAGGCGGCGCATCGCGATCCTCGCAACCACCAGTTCGTGGGTGGCCCTCGACGCGGGCGGGAAGGGTGCGGGGTCGAGTTCGGCGAGCGCACGCTCGGCCTCGTCGAGCCGCCCGATCAGGAGGAGGCGCCGGACCGTGAGATGCCGCGCATGCGCCGCGTTCAGCCGGTCGCCATGCCGTTCGAGCGTCGCCCGCGCTGCGTCGAGCGCGTTCGCGGGCCAGCCCAGGTCGCGCGAGACGAGCGCGATCTCGGCCTCGGCGACGACGCACCGCGCGCGGGCTACGGCCTCTTGCGAACCGAAGGCGCGCGCCGCTCTTCGCACGAGTGCCTTCGCGCGAACGAGATCGCCGAGCTGCGCCATCGCGATGCCGCGAAGCGCCAGCGCAGGCGCGTCGTCGCGCAGGGCGACCCGGTTCAATGCGCCGAGGGGATCACCCGCGGCGAGCGCACGCGCCGCTTCCATGATCAGCGAGTCCATCGGAATCCCGCCACACTTGTCACTCCCACCGCCGCAACGTCCGGCGCCAACTTTAGCGGGAAACCAGTTGATGCCCGAAGGACGGAGACAGGAGCTATGACGAAGCACACCACCGGAACGCGCGGCGAGTGGCTGGCGGCGCGGCTCGAACTGCTTGAGGCGGAGAAGGAGCTGACGCGGCGCAGCGACGAGCTGGCGCGGCGGCGGCAGGAGCTGCCCTGGGTTCGGGTCGACAAGGAGTACCGATTCGAGACCAACGACGGGAGCGCCTCGCTGGCGGACCTCTTCCGCGGGCGCTCGCAGCTCCTCGTCTATCACTTCATGTTCGGGCCCGACTACAAGGCGGGCTGTCCGTCCTGCTCGGCGATCGCGGACGGCTTCAACGGGTTCGCGAGCCACCTGGCCAACCACGACGTGATGCTCTGGGCGGTGTCGCGGGCGCCGCTCGCGACTCTACAGGCGTACAAGCGGCGGATGGGCTGGACCTTTCCCTGGGCGTCCTCGTTCGGCGGCGACTTCAACGCCGACTTCAGCGTCTGGTTCAGCGAGGAGCAACAGCGCGAGGGGGGCATCGACTACAACTACCGGCGCGAGGCGGCGTTCGCGTGGCGTGCCGGTCAGGAGGGCGGCGGCGCGGGGGCGGAAGCCAAGTTCGCTTCGATGTGCGGAACCGACACCGCCACGTACCAGCGCGACAGGCCGGGCATGAGCGCGTTCGCACTCGACGACGGCGGCGCCGTCTACCACAGCTATTCCACCTATGCGCGCGGACTGGATGGAATCTGGGGCATGTACCAGTGGCTCGACCGCGCCCCCAAGGGGCGCAACGAGACGGGCGGCGTCTGGTGGCGCCGCCACGACGAGTACGAATAGGGCGCCGAGCGATCGACGCACTCGTCGAATACAGTGGGAAAAGTAAAAAGTAACGTTTGAACCACCAAGACACCAAGAGCACCAAGAAAATTTTTTATGTGCAGTGCGTTTCAGCGGACATGACAATCCTTGGTGCTCTTGGTGTCTTGGTGGTTCAAACGTTGTTTTTATTTTTTACTATATCTAACCCGCCGTTCCCTTCGCCGCCAATGCCGCCGCCAACTCCCGCAGCTTGGCGCGCTGGATCTTGGTGCCGTTGGCGCTCGACGTGGTCGGGAACTCGTCGAGGCGGAGGAAGGCGGCGGGGACCTTGAAGCGGGCGAGGCCGCGGGCGCAGTGGTCGCGCAGGGCGGCCTCGTCGAACGTCCCGCCGGGGCGGAGCGTCACGAAGCCGATCGCGACGAGGCCGCTCTCGCCCGGCACGCCGACCACCTGACAGCCGTCGATCGCTTCGTGCTGCTGCACGTACGCCTCGATCTCGCTCGGCGCGACGAGGTAGCCGCCCAGCCGCAGCACGTCGCCCATCCGCCCCTCGAACACGAAGCCGGCGCCGTCGGGGAGCATGTGCGCGAGGTCGCCGGTGCGGACGAAACCGTCCTCGGTGAAGGCGTCGCGGGTCGCCGCCTCGTCGCCGTAATAGCCGGCCATCACGCTCGGCCCGCTCAGCTCCAGCTCGCCGCTCTCGCCGGGCGGCAGCAGCCGGCCGCTCGACGGGTCGCGCACCCGCGCCGCCGCGCTCGGCGCGACCGGGTAGCCGCCGGCACGGCCGCGCGCCGGCAGCTTCGCGTCGAGCGGCTGCCGCGCGTAGAGCGCCTGGACCTCGCTCGCGCCGTACAGCCCGACGAGGCGGACGCCGCGCGCTTCGGCCTGCTCCGGCAGCTCGGCCAGGGTCGGGTTGAAGCCGGCGAAGCCGATCCAGGCGAGCGACGGGAACGGCGTCGGCGTCCCGCCTGCGCCGGCCTGCGCGGCCGTGTTCAGCATGCGCGCCGCCATCTCGTCGGTCGCGTTGAAATTCGTCACGCCGTGGCGGCGGATCAGCCGTGCCGCCTCCTCGGCGTCGAAGCTCGCCTGCATCGCCATCGGGCAGCCGGCGGCGAGGCTGGCCATCGCCTGCGCGAAGCCGAACACGCCGCAGAGCGGCAGGGCGAGCAGCGTCACGCTGCCCGGCGCGTCGTAGCCGAAGCCCTTCGCGACCAGACGCGCGTGGCCGACCACGCTGAAATGGTCGTGCAGCACGAATTTCGGCGCCTTCGTCGTGCCTGACGTCGTGAAGATGTTCGAGTCGTCGTCGGGGCCGCGGGCGAGGTCCGCCGTCAGTGGCGGGCGGGCGGCGAGGTCGGCATAGGCGACGGAACGCCTGCCGCCGCCGGGAGGGGCGGCCGCGGGCGTCGATGCCGCGCCGCCGCCGCCGTCGTAGAGCACCAGCGTCTCCAGCCGGTCGAGCGCGGCCGGGTCGATCCCGTCGAGGATGCCGAGGAAGTCGATGCCCTTGAAGTCCGGCCAGAGCGCCAGCGCCTTGGCACCGGAGCGGCCGACGATGTCGCCGACCTCGGCGCTGCGGAAGCGGGTGTTGACGGCGACGAGGATCGCGCCGAGCCGGGCACAGGCGAAATGCAGCGCGAGCCACGCGGGCGCGTTCGGCATCCAGACCGCGACGCGGTCGCCGCGCCCGACGCCGAGATCCGCCAGCCCCTGCGCGACGCGCCGGCTCTCGTCGAGCAGCGCCGCGTAGCCGATCGCCGCGTCGCCCCACAGGATCGCCGGCCGGTCGCCGTGGCGCTGCGCCAGTTCTTCCAGGAAAGCGCTCAGCGTCGGTCCGCTGCGGCGCCGTTCCCCGTCTCCTCCCATCCGATCATCCCCGACTTGTCCATGCGACGGTTCGACGGCCGGCATTCTCGCGCCCGTCCCCGCCGGGGTAAAGAGAGTGCCGCCGCCCGCCATTGCTACCCGTCCGCTCGACTGCCCGCCGCTCGCGTGTGACACTCCAAGGCAACGCGTTTCCGGGGAGGACACGATGATCCGGCGAATCGCTACGGCGACGGCGACGATGGTGCTGCTCTTGCTCGTCACCATCGGCGCCCTGCCGGCTTCGGCGGCCGCCGCGGAGGCGTCGGCGCCGCGGTTTCAGGTCGATCCGTTCTGGCCGAAGCCGCTCCCGAACGACTGGCTCATGGGACAGGCGGCCGGCGTCGCCGTCGATGCCCAGGACCATGTCTGGGTCATCCAGCGGCCGGGCACGCTGACCGAGGACGAGAGGGGCGCCGCGCTCGATCCGCCGCGCTCGAAATGCTGCCGCCCGGCGCCGCCGGTGCTCGAGTTCGACCAGGAGGGCAACCTCGTCCAGGGCTGGGGCGGCCCGCCGCAGGCCGGTTCGGGAAGCGCCGGCTACGAGTGGTTCGACAACGAGCACGGCATCACGATCGACCACAAGGGCTTCGTCTGGCTCGGCGGCAACGGCCCCAATGACGGCCAGATCCTGAAGTTCACCCGCGACGGCAAGTTCGTCCTGCGGATCGGCGGGAAGGGGCCGCAGACGAACAGCGCGGACACGACCCGCCTCGGTCGCCCGGCCGACACCTTCATCGACGCCGAGGCGAACGAGGTCTATGTCGCGGACGGCTACTACAACCACCGCGTCATCGTCTTCGACGCCGACAGCGGCGCGTTCAAGCGGCAATGGGGCGCCTACGGCAAGCCGCCGACCGACGACAAACTGGCGCCCTATGACCAGAAGGCGCGGCAGTTCGGCAATCCGGTCCATTGCGTCAAGATCGCCCGCGACGGGCTGGTCTATGTCTGCGACCGGAGCAACAACCGCATCCAGGTCTTCCGCAAGGACGGCAGCTTCGTGAAGGAGTTCCCGCTGGTCGGCGAAACGCGCGGCGCCGGCGGGGTCTGGTACCTCGACATCTGGCCGGACCGGAAACAGACGTTCCTGATGAACGCGGACGGCGAGAACAACGAGGTCCGCACGCTGCTGCGCGAAAGCGGCGAGGTGCTCGGCGCCTTCGGCCGCTCCGGACGCAATGCCGGCGAGTTCCACTGGGTACACAATCTCGCGATCGACTCGCACGGCAACGTCTTCACGACCGAGGTCGACACCGGCAAGCGCGCGCAGAAGTTCAAGTATCTCGGCGGCGAGATCGAGCGGTAGACATCCAGCCGCAGCGGGCGGGATGCAAGCGCCGTCTCAATGGCGGAAGTGGCGCATCCCGGTGAAGACCATCGCGAGCCCGTGCTCGTCGGCGGCGGCGATTACATCGGCGTCGCGGATCGAGCCGCCGGGCTGGATCACCGCTGACGCGCCGGCCGCGGCGGCGGCGAGCAGGCCGTCGGCGAAGGGGAAGAACGCGTCGGACGCCACGACCGAGCCGCGGGTCGGCGGCTCGGCGAGGCCGGCGTTCTTCGCCGCCTCCTCGGCTTTCCAGGCGGCGATGCGCGAGCTGTCGACGCGGCTCATCTGGCCCGCGCCGATGCCGACCGTGGCCCCGCCCTTGGCATAGACGATCGCGTTCGACTTCACGTGCTTGCAGACGCGGAAGGCGAAGAGCAGGTCCTCCAGCTCCTGCACCGTCGGGGCGCGCTTGGTGACGACCCGGAGGTCGCCGGGCGCGACGCGGCCGGAGTCGCGGGTCTGGAGCAGGTAGCCGCCCGCCAGCGAGCGCAGCACCGCGCCCGGCGCCGCCGGGTCCGGCATGCCGCCGGTGACGAGCACGCGCAGCGCTGACTTCCGCGCCAGCAGGTCGCGCGCTTCAGGCTCGACCTCCGGCGCGATCACCACTTCGGCGAACAGCTTCGCGACCGCCTCGGCCGTCGCCGCGTCGAGCGGCCGGTTGACCGCGATGATGCCGCCGAACGCGCTCACCGGGTCGCAGGCGAGCGCCTTTTCATAGGCGGCGGAGAGGCTGTCCGCGGTCGCGACGCCGCACGGGTTGGCGTGCTTGATGATCGCGACCGCCGGACGCTCGAACTCGGCGACCAGCTCGAACGCGGCGTCGGTGTCGTTGAGGTTGTTGAAGGACAGTTCCTTGCCCTGGATCTGCTCGGCCGTCGCGACGCCCGGCCGCTTATCGCCGGTGACGTAGAGCGCCGCCTCCTGGTGCGGGTTCTCGCCGTAGCGGAGGAGCTGCCGCCGCGTGCCGCCGAACGCCACCGTCTCCGGGAAGGTCTCGCCGCGCTGCCCGGCCATCCAGGACGAGATCATCGCGTCGTAGGCGCCGGTCCGCGCATAGGCGAGCCCGGCGAGGCGGCGGCGCAGCGCCAGAGTCGTCGCGCCGCCGTTCGCCTCGATCTCCGCGATCACGCCGGCGTAGTCGGCCGGGTCGGTCACGACCGTGACGGCATCGTGGTTCTTCGCCGCGGCGCGGATCAGCGCCGGCCCGCCGATGTCGATGTTCTCGATGCAGGTCTCCCAGTCGGCGCCGCTCGCGACCGTCGCCGCGAACGGGTAGAGGTTGACCACGACGAGGTCGATCGGCCGGATGCCGTGCGCCTCGATCGCCTGGAGATGCGCCGGCAGGTCGCGGCGGGCCAGGATGCCGCCGTGGATCGCCGGGTGCAGCGTCTTGACGCGCCCGTCCAGCATCTCCGGGAAGCCGGTCGCGCTCGCCACGTCGGTCACCGCGATCCCGGCCCCGGCGAGCGCCCGCGCCGAGCCGCCGGTCGACAGGATCTCGACGCCGCGCGCGGCGAGCCGCCGGGCGAAGTCGACGAGCCCGGCCTTGTCGTAAACGGAGATCAGCGCCCGTGCGATCGGGCGCGAGAGGGACGGGGTGTCGGCGGCCATGGAAGCTCCTGCGGGAGGCCCCCGGCTGCGGCACGATCCGCGGAGGCCTGACGGCGCCGGACCTTATTGTGCGCTGCGGCGCGGATCAAGCCGCGCGGCCGCTCCCGGCGACCCCCGCGGGCCGGCGCTTGCGGCTCAGCTCGGCGAGCAGGGCTGCCACGGTCGCGGCGGCGGCGAGCAGCGGCAGGAGGGACGCGCCGCCGCCGCTCCATGCGCTCCAGAGCGCGAGCGCGACGAGGACGAGATCAGCCGCGAGGATGCGGCGGACCACCGCGTCGTGGCGCAGGCCCTTCTGCACGGCGCGCTGGTAGAAATGCTTGCGATGCGCTTGCCAGACCTTCTCGCGCCTGATGAGGCGGCGCAGCAGCGTCCAGGTCGCGTCGGTCAGATAGTAGAGCGGCAGGATCAGCGCCGGCTGCCACAACCCGTGCGCGGCAAGCCCGAGCAGCAGGAAGCCCAGCAGATAGCCCAGGGGCACGCTGCCTACGTCGCCCATGAAGATAGAAGCGGGGTGCCAGTTCCAGCGCAGGAAGCCCAACGCCGCCGCGGCGCAGGCGAGCGCCAGCACGGCGGGGCCGGCGAGCGCCTGCGCCGCGGCGGGGACGAGCGCGACGCCCACGCCGAGACAGGCCGTCTCGGTCCCGGCGATGCCGTCGATCCCGTCCATGAAATTGTACAGATTGACGAACCACAACCAGCAGAGGCCGGCGGCGGCGCGGTCGAGAACCGGCGGCAGCCAGCCCTGGAACACCCACCCGCCGTGCGGCAGCGCGGCGATCCCCGCCGCGACGGCCGCGATCTGCACGGCGAATCGCAGCGCCGCCGGCCGGCTGCTGAGATCGTCGAGGAACGAGAGCGCGGCGAGCGCGGCGGCGCCGGCCACGACGATGATGGTCGACGGCGGGACGGCGCCGGCCGCGATCACGACGAGCCACGCCGGCAGCACCGTCGCGACGATCGCGATCCCGCCGCCGCGCGGTACGGGACGGGCATGCGACGAGCGCTCGTTCGGGATGTCGAGAATGGCGCGGCGGAGCAGGCCGGCCCGGACCTTGCCGGTCAATACCAGCGTACCGCCGAACACCGCGGCGAGGAGCAGGCAGGCGGCGAGCACGGTCATCGGAAAAGGGGCCGGTTCACTCCTCGGCCGGCTTCCGGTTGTCGCGGCGGATCGCCCATTTCACGGTGACGCCCTGCGAGCCGACCGGACCCGAGAGCACGACCTGCCGGCTCTTCGTCATGTCGCCGGTGCCGAGATAGATGCTCTCCGCGAGTCCCACCTGCGCGCCCTGGGCGCGCAGCCGGAAGGCGGTTCCGCTCGGCAGGCGGAGCAGCGCGCCGGCGTCGGTCAGGCTCACCTCGACCGAGGGGTGGAGGTGGAAGCGCACGGTGAAGCTGGCGCCCGGACGGGCGTTGAGCCGATCCTCGCCGCGCAGATCCTCGCCGTCCGCCGACAGGAACAGCATGCGCCGGTGGATGAGGCCGAACGGGCCGGCATAGCCGTCGTGGCTCGCCGTGATCCACTGGCTGCCGTCCTCCTCCATCCGTTCGCAGGCGACGTGCACCGGCCGGCGGCCGAGCGTGAGGTCCGGGCGGACCTCGGCGGAGTTGGTGTCGCCGATCGTCAGCGTCGAATGCGCGGCCGTCGTGCGCGGCACGCGCCGCCACTCCGGGTTCTGGCCGCGATAGGCGCCGCAATTGACGATCAGGCGCTCGCGCCCGTAGCTCATCTCGAAGGAGAGCGTGCCGGCGAAGGCGTGCTCGTCCAGCCCCGGCGGCGGCGCCGGACCGGTATCGGCGACGACGATCGTACGCCCGGCCGTAAGCCGCTGGAAGCCGCTGTGCGGCGCGCTCCCCGGCGCCTTGCCCTTGGCCTCCGCCCGCGTCAGGACGAGGTCGAGATGCGGTCCGTACTCCTCCGCCGTGTCGTTGAACTGGGCAAGCCGCCCGTCGCCGTGGCGGAAGAACCGGACCATCGGCGCCGCCCGGTCGATCGCCGATTGCAGCCAGCCGGGCACGGCCACGTGCACCGCCTTGATCGCGGCGCGCACGTCGATCAGGTCGCTCAGCACCGCGACCTGCACCGCCGGACAGCGCGATACGTGGCCGCCGTCCGGCTTGAGCTGCGCCGCGACCTCGCGTTCCAGCAGCTTCAGGATCCTGGCGATCCGCCGCTCGCCCGCCGCCGTCGCCGCCAGTCCGAAGATCAGCCCCTTGAGCGCGGTGAGGCGCCCGGCCCCGCCGACCTCCCACGCCGCGACGCGACCGAGATGACGGAGCTGCCGCGCAAGGCTCCCCAGGATGCGCGGGCGGAGCGGATCGTCCGCGGTCGTGAAGTCGTCGAGATGGCTGATCCAGGCGACGAGGCGCTGGCCGAGCACGTCGGCGCGCCAGGGCAGCGGCTTCCAGGTGACGTCGTGCTCGTCGAGCCAGCTGCGGAACAGCATGCGGCCGGTCTCGCGCGCCGACGGCGTGCCGAGCGCGGCGAGATCGGCGAGCCAGCCGAAGCGGTGGAAAGAAGCGAGCCATGCTTCGCTCGCGCCGGGCGGCGACCAGATCGGCGCCGGGTCGCGGACGGTCTCACCGGCGAAGCGCAGTTCGCCCTTGAGGATCGCCGTCGCGTTCGCCGGCTCGCCGGGCCAGCGGCCCTCGGTCGTCAGCGCGAGCGCCTTCGGCGGGCGCGCCCGCAGACGGTAGCGATAGAGCGAGGAGCCGAACATCGCCCGCAGCATGCGCCGCCGCATCCGGCTCGGCCCTCTCAAGGACGCTGCCGCCGCCGCGGCCTGGGGGCCCGATCCGGACAGCATGGTCGGCCCCGGCGCCGATCTTGCCACGCCGGCCGCCCTGCCGCCGCTCACCGGCGCGCCGTCCCGGCCGGATCGCCGGTGGGGGTAGCGCTACTGCCGCCGCTGCCGTCGGGCGCCTGTCCGCGCAGCGCGGCGATGTTCGCGGCATAGCGGCTCCGGCCGCCGGTAAAGGTCGCGGTGCCGGCGACCAGAACGTCGGCTCCGGCGGCGATCACGTCCCGTGCGGTGTCGTGGTTGATGCCGCCGTCGACCTCCAGGTCGATCGTGCGGCCGGTCGCGTCGATGCGGCGGCGGACCGCCTCGATCTTGGCAAGCTGGGTCGGGATGAAGCCCTGGCCGCCGAAGCCGGGATTGACGCTCATCACCAGCACGAGGTCGAGCAGGTCGAGCACGTAGTCGATCGCGTCGACCGGCGTCGCCGGATTGAGGGCGACGCCGGCCTTCTTGCCGAGCGACTTGATGAGCTGGAGGCTGCGGTGCAGGTGCGGGCCGGCTTCGGGATGAATCGTGATGATGTCCGCGCCTGCCTCAGCGAAACCTTGGATGTAGGGATCGGCCGGCGAAATCATCAGGTGGCAGTCGAACGGCAGCGGCGAGTGCGGCCGCAGCGCCTTCACGACGACAGGGCCGATCGTGAGGTTCGGCACGAAATGGCCGTCCATCACGTCGATGTGGATGTAGTCGGCGCCCGCCGCGGTCACGTCGCGCACTTCCTCGCCGAGGCGGGCGAAGTCGGCCGACAGGATCGAAGGGGCTATGCGCGTCCGTTGCCGCATCGCGTCTCGTACCAAGGAACCGGTGGCGCCGCAAGCTGCCGCCCGGCGAAGCCGATGCGCCGCCGGGGGAGGTGAGACTGCGGACCGGACCTGCTCAGGCCGGCATACGGATGATGCGGGCGGCGTAGAATCCGTCAAGCCCGTCGTATTCGGGCAGGTGGCTCGGCAGGGTGCGCAGGTCGCCCTCGGGCGTGATTACCTCGGTGAAGCCGCCGACCTCCTCGGGCTGGATCGGCTCCCGGCGCAGGTCCGTGCGGCGGCCGAGCAGGTTGATGATCTGCTGCGGCCCTTCCTCCGGCTCCAGCGAACAGGTGCAGTAAACCAGCATGCCGCCCGGCGCGAGCATGTCGAGCGCGGCGTTGATCAGCCGCTCCTGCACGGCGGCGAGCCGCACGACGTCGTCGGGTGATTTCAGGTGCGGCACGTCGGGGTGGCGGCGGATCGCGCCGGTCGCCGTGCAGGGGGCGTCGAGCAGGACGGCCGGAACCGGGGCCGGCGGCCGCCAGGACGACGCGTCGGCGGCCAGCGCCTCGGCCGGCAGATGCAGCCGTTGCAGGTTCGTGACCAGCCGCTCCAGCCGCCGTTGCGACCGGTCGATCGCAGTGACCGTCGCCCCGGCGGCTGCAATCTGCGCGGTCTTGCCGCCGGGCGCGGCGCAGAGATCGACGATGCGCTTGCCGGTCAGGTCGCCGAAGAGCCGCGCCGGGATCGCCGCCGCGGCATCCTGCACCCACCACGCGCCCTCGCTGTAGCCAGGCAGGCTGGTGATCGCGCCGCCGGCGACGCGGCGCAGCGTGCCGGTCGGCAGCACGATCGCGTCGAGCCGCTTCGCCCACTCCTGCACGTCGCCGCGTACCGTCAGGTCGAGCGGCGCCTCCTTGAGATGGGCGGTCGCGATGGCGCGGCAGCCGGCCTCGCCGTAGGCGCGGCTCCACGACGTCCACAGCCAGTCCGGCGTGTTGAGACGCGGCGCGTCCTGCAACTCGACGAGGCTCGGACCCTCCTGGCTGAGCCGCCGGAGGACGGCGTTGACGAGGCCCTTGTGTGACAAAAAGCCGCGAGCTTCGGCGAGGTCGACGGTCGTTGCAACGGCGGCGTGCGGCGGCGTGCGGAGAAACAATAGCTGGGCGATGCCCAGCCGCAGCATGTCGTGCACCCTCGCGGCGCGCGGCGGCAGGGGCGTGTTGAGGCAATGATCGATCAGCGCGTCGATCTGGCCGAGGCGGCGGAGAACGGTCGCGACGAGCAGCCGCGCAAAAGCGCGATCACGCGCCGGAAGACCGACGATGTCGGGATTGTCGTCGATCGCATCGTCGAGCGGACGCTTCCGCCGGAGAACCGTCCCGACGAGATCGATCGCTACGCTGCGGGCGGATGGGGAGGTCGCCATGCTCGCACAAAAGGTACTGGAGAGGTCGCCGCCGCACCGAGGTGCAGAGTGCCGGAAGCAAACGCGCGCTTGCAGCAATCGTTCCGCATTCGGCAGTGCCGCCGCACGGCGCTAGGTACCGCTCGGCTGCACCCTGCAACGATGCGGTGATCCGCACTCGATCGTCAAGGCTTGGCGGTAGTCGAGGATCGCCCCATCTGCTTGATATGAGCACATCCGATCCGAAATCGACTGACCCTGCGGCGGCGTCGACCGCCGCCGCCATCACGCCTACTACCTCCGGCGCGACGCCCGCGGCTCCGCCCGCGAAATCCGGCCCCGCTCCTGCGCCAGCTTCAGCGCAGCCGATGCCGCGCGAGATCGGCGGACCGACGGGACCGGAGCCGACCCGGTACGGCGACTGGGAACGGAACGGCCGCTGCACCGACTTCTGACCGGCTGCCGCGCCATCAGGCCGGCGACGGCTGCCGGTCGCCGGCCTGATGAGATAGGTTCTTAACCGCGCCGGGCCTCCGGGCTGCCGACGGCGGTATTCGGCGTCCAGGACGGCGGGTCGCTTGCCGGGAAGCTCTCCTCCGACGCCGCCTCGATCTCGTCGGCGATCGAGTGCTGGCCGCGCTTGCCATAACCGTACGTCTTCTGCCGCGTCCGGCCGCTGTCGTCACGCGCGCCTGCGCCCGCCTCCGCCGTATTGATGCCGAGCCTGTCGTACATCGCGCAGTGGCCGGTCAGGCCGCGCTGCACCAGGGCGGCGCCGCCGAGGGCCAGGATCGTGTTGAGGAGAGACGGGCGTGCGAGCCCGTTGACGACGAGCGCGGCGCCGCCGGCGATCGACGCCCAACGCTCGACGGTCCCGACATTCTGTTCGCCGCTGCCGAAGCCGGCGATGTCCAAAGCCATGTTGGTCTCCCGCGCTATCGTTGACCGGGTGGAAAACGTGCAGTCTTAACGGCGCTTTTTCCGGCAAGGTTCCGGTTCGGGCCCTGCCGGGACAGGCTCTGACAAGCCTTTAAGTTTTTCCACCGATCCGCGCGAAAGCGTGGATCAGGATCGCCGCGGCGGCGGAAACGTTGAGCGATTGCACGCCGCCGGCTCCCGGGATCGTGACGATCTCCTCGCAGGCGGCGAGCGTGGCCCCGCCGAGTCCTTGCTCCTCGTTGCCGAGGACGAGCGCGACCGGGCGGCGGCGGCCTGCGGCGCTGTCCCCATCCCTCCGCGTCGTCAGGTCGCGCTCGACGGCTTCGAGCGCTCGGCCGCGGCCGAGCGCCGTGCCGAGCACGCGGTAGCTTGCGCGCAGCTGCTTGAGCGCTGCCGGAAGCCGTGTCGCGCGATACAGCTCGATCCGGTCGAGCCCGCCTTCGGCGATGCGGTGGGCGGCGTCCGACGGAGCCGCCTGCGCCGGGTCGTCGGAGATCACGATGCGCGGCAGCCCGAAGAAGGCCGCCGTGCGGGCGATCGCGCCGAGATTGTGCGGGTTGCCGATCCCGTCGAGCAGCAGCAGCGGCTTGCTATCAGCGGCGGCCCACCGTTTCGCCGCCTCGGCGTCGAAGGCGAGGATCGGCCGAGGGCGCGCCACGGCGACGATGCCGCCGTGCAGCACCGTGCCGGCGACGCGCTCCAGCTCGGCGGGCTCGACGAGCCGGTAAGGCCTGCGCGACGCCGCGAGCATACGGCAGAAGCTTGCGGCGTGCGGTTGCATCCGCGCGTCGAAGAACAGCCGCTCGACGCGTTCCGGCGAGGACTCGAACAAGGTGGCGACCGCCGGCAGCCCGGCGACGCGCAGCAGCTTGCCGGCATCGGCGCCGCGGGCAGTGGTGTCGGATGGAGGAGCCGCCGCGGCGGCGGCATGGCCGGGCCGCTGGCGCAACCGCGGCGGTGCTTTGCCGCGGGATGCCGGCGCCGGTCTCGGCGAGGCCGGCCAGGAGGTGCGGGCAGGTGGCCGTTTCGGCATGGTTCGGACTCGTGAGCCGTGCAAAAGCAAAACGCCCGGGGATGCCCGGGCGTCTGCCGTAAGGAATGGGTCCGTCCGCGGTCAGTCGCGCCGGGTTCCCATGAACTGGAGGAGCAGGGTGAAGAGGTTGATGAAGTCGAGATAGAGCGTCAGCGCGCCCATCACCGCCTTCTTGCCCGCCAGCTCAACGCCGTCGCCCTCCCAGTACATCTCCTTGATCCGCTGCGTGTCCCACGCCGTCAGGCCCGTGAACACCACCACCCCGATCACCGAGATCGCGAATTGCAGCGCCGACGACGCGAGGAACAGGTTGACCAGCGAGGCAAGCACGACGCCGATCAGACCCATCATCAGGAACGAGCCCATCGCCGACAGGTCGCGCTTCGTCGTGTAGCCCCACAGGCTCATCGCCGCGAACGTCCCCGCCGTGATGAAGAACACCCGCGCGATGCTCGCCCCGGTGAACACCAGGAACACGCTCGCCAGCGACAGGCCCATCACCGCCGAAAACGCCCAGAACAGCGCCTGCGCCGTCGATGTCTTCATCCGCGCCAGCCCGGCGCTCAGCGCGAACACGAAGCCCAGGGGCGCCAGCATCACCACCCAGATCAGCGGCGTGCGCGCGATCGCAAGGTAAAAGCCCGAGGCCGCCGCGACGTACGCCACGATCCCGGTCAGCGCCAGACCCGACGCCATGTAGTTGTAGATCCGCAGCATGTGGGCGCGAAGACCCGCGTCCACCTCTGCCGTCTCGACGCCCGGCACGCTCCGTACCGACCATCGATTGTCCTGATTCCAAGCCATAAGGCCCCCTCAAAACGCGCGGCGGCCGTAGCCGTCGATGCAAGATATTGGCATGTTTTACGCCGATTCAACATTGCCCGCCGAGCGGCGGCGCCCGGTGCTACGTCTTGCCGCCGTCGGTGAAGGGCGGCTCGCGCCGGTTCGGGCGGTCCGGCAATGGCGGCGGCGCGTCCGGCGGGCGCTTGCGGCGGATCACGATGTCGCCGTTCTCGTTCAGGTGCGGCATCTCGTATTGCGGGATCGCGCGGGCCAGCAGGTCGAGCGAGCCGAGCAGCCGTTCGACGCCCTGACGCGCCATCTCCTCGGCCCGCCGCAGCTCTTCCGACAGCGGCGGCGGCGCGCTGCCCTCCGTCCCCTCCGGCGCGGCAAGCGCCGCCGGCATCGCCGCCGCCAGGGTCAACCCTGCTGTCGCCGCTGCCACCATCGCGGCGAAACCGGGCACGCGCATTCCGTTGCGCCGCCGCCGCATCGTCCTGCCATCCTCACTCGTTCCGCAGCAGCGGCGCCGCCTTCGCGCCGAGCGCCCGCCACGTTCCGGCGAATCCTAGCACGATCGTCAGCGTCGTCGACAGGACGGCGGTCCCGAGCACCGCCATCGGGACGAACTCCCAGTCGGCGCGCATCAGGCGCGTCACCACCTCGTAGGCGGCGACGGTGCCGAGCACGCCTGCAATGGCCGCCGTCACCAGCCCGAGCAGCCCGTACTCGATCAGGAAGGCGCGGGTCACGTCGCCGCGCGTCGCGCCCAGCACCTTCAGCACCACCGCGTCGTAGACCCGCCGCCGGTGCCCGGCCGCGATCGCCCCGGCCAGCACCAGCGTCCCGGCGAGGATCGCGATGCCGGCGGTGACCCGCACCGCCGTACCCACGCCGTTGAAGATCCGCGCCACCGCGTCGAGCGCGTCCTTGACGCGGATCGCCGAGACGTTCGGGAAGCGGTCGGTGACCTCGCGCTGCAACGGTCCTTCCGCGGCCGGCGTCGCATGCGCCGCCGCGATGAAGGTTTGCGGCGCATGCTCCAGCGTGCCCGGCGCGAAGATCAGGGTGAAGTTGATGCCGAGCGACGTCCAGTCGATCGCCCGCAGGTTGGCGATCGTCGCGGTGACTTCGCGGCCCAGCACGTTGATCGTGATCGTGTCGCCGACCTTCAGCCCCATGCCGTGCGCCAGTTCGGCGTCGAACGAGACCAGCGGCGGGCCCTTGTAGTCGGCGGGCCACCATTCGCCCTCGGCGATGTGGCTGCCGGCCGGCGGCTTCGCGGCGTAGGTGAGGCCGCGCTCGCTGCGGATCGCCCACTGCGCCTCGGGTGCGACGGGCGCCTGCTCGACCGGCACCCCGTTCAGCTTCGAGATCCGGCCGCGCAGGCTCGGCACCCGCTCGACGCCGGTGACGCCGGGAACGGCGTTGACGATCGCGTCGAAGCCGGCGACCTGATCCGGCTGGATGTCGATGAAGAAATAGGTCGGCGCGTTCTCCGGCAACCGCTCCTGGATCTGCCGCAGCAGGTTGCCGTCGATCAGCGCCACGGCGACCAGCACGGTGAGGCCGAGGCCGAGCGACAGCACGACGCTGCCGGTCGGCGCGCCCGGCCGGTGCAGGTTCGCGATCGCGAGGCGGAGCCCGGTATGGCGCGGCCGGCCGGCGTGCCGCGCCATCGCGATCACCGCCGCGGCGGCGAACCGGAAGGCAAGCAGGGCGCCGGCCGCCCCGGCGACGAACCATGTCGCGAGGCGGCGGTCGTCGGCGCTCAGGATCGCCAGCGCCGCCAGCGCCACGGCCGTCGCGACGATCGCGGCGGCGATGGCCGGGTGCGGCCGCCCGCCGGCCTGCGGCGCCACGACGTCGCGGAACAGGCTCGCCGCCGGCACCTCGCGCGCCCGGCCGAGCGGCCAAAGCGAGAAGGCGAGGGTGACGAGCACCCCGAACGCCGCGGCGAGCGAGAGCGGCTCCGGATAGAGGCCGATCCGTGCGGCGACCGGCAGCTTGTCGGCGAAGAGCGCGTTGACCCCGATGGGCGCGGCGGCGCCGATCGCGAGCCCGACCACGATCCCGAGCGCCGCCAGCGCCAGGATCTGCGCAAGATAGACGCGGAGGATGAGGGCGCTCGGCGCACCCAGGCACTTCAGCGTCGCGATCGTCTCCGTCTTGCCGCCGAGATAGCTCCGCACCGCGTTGCCGATCCCGACGCCGCCGACCAGAAGGGCGGTGAGCCCCACGAGCGTCAGGAACATCGCGATGCGATCGAGGAAGCGCTGCACCGACGGCGCGGCGTCGCCGAAATCGCGCACCCGCCAGCCGGCATCGGGGAAGCGCGCCTTGAGCTCGCCGATCCACGGCGCCGTGTCGCGTCCGGGCGGCGACAGCCGGATCCGGTAGATATAGCTGACCAGCGTGCCCGGCTGGATCAGCTTCGTTTCCGGGAGCGCGTCGGCGGCGATCATCACGCGCGGCCCGAGGATGAAGGCGTTGGCGAGGTCCGGCTCGCGCACGATCGTCGCGCGCACCGCGAACTCGCCCTCGCCGATGCGGATCCGGTCTCCCAGCTTGAGGCCGAGCCGGTCGAGCAGCGCCGGATCGACCGCCGCGCCCCAGGCGCCGTCGTTGCCCCGGCCGAGCGCGGCCTCGCGGTCGACGCCGTCCGGCGCGAGGCTGAGGCGGCCATAGAGCGGGTACGCGGCGTCGAGCGCCTTCAGCTCGATCAGGCTCCGCTTGCTGCCGTCGGGCGTGCGCGTCATCGCGCGCATCTCGACCGTGTCGGAGACCGCCGCCGTCCCGGGCGCCTGCGCGACGTAGTCGCGCTGCTCCGCCGTCATCGGCCGATGGACGAGGCGCAACTCGACGTCGCCGCCGAGCAGCACGCGCGCGTCCGCCTTCAGCCCGGCGACGATCGACGCGGCGATCGAGCCGACTCCGGCGATCGTCGCGACGCCGACGACGAGGCAGGCGAGGAAGATCCGGAACCCGCGCAGCCCGCCGCGCAGCTCCCGCCCGGCCAACCGCCACGCCAGCGGCAGCGCCTGCGTCACGGCCGTAGCTCCGGCCTAGAATAAGGAAAAAGGGGACCTTGAATCGGGGATCGGGGAGATGGTTGGAAATCGGGGGGATAAGAGAGAACAGTAAACCTCGCAACCGCGGAGGAAAGGGAGAAACGTAGAGGTCCGCAGATGGTTGATGCTTT
>DASWRT010000205.1:0-6486 GCA_036403035.1 Allostellaceae bacterium
CTCGGCAGGAGGCGGGGGCGATCCTCCGCGGGCTCGTCATTGCAATCGAGGTGCACCCGATGGACGGAAGAGGCGAGACGGAATTGCGGATCCGCGGGGCGCTCGCTCGGATCGTCGAGCTCGCGAACCGCGGTCCGAAGGAAGCTGCTAGGACTGTAGTGATGGCGGAGGGGATGGGATTCGAACCCACGATACGGGTTATCCCCGTATAACGGTTTAGCAAACCGCCGCCTTCAGCCACTCGGCCACCCCTCCACCGTGAGTGGTGTTATTGCACGGCGTATGCAGGATCGGTTCTAGCGGCTGGCGATGGGGCCTGTCAATCGCGGCCGATGCTGCCGGTCGTCATATCTTCGGCACCTGCATGCCGCGCTGCACCGCCGGACGGCCCGCGATCGCGTCGAACCAGCGCTTGATGTTCGGGAAGTCCTCGATGTCGATGCCCTGCCACTCGTAGCGCGCGACCCAGGGATAGGTCGCCATGTCGGCGATCGAGTAGTCGCCGGCGAGGTATTCCGCCTCGCCGAGGCGATGCTCCAGCACGCCGTAGAGCCGCGCCGTCTCCTTGGTGTAGCGCTCGATCGCATAGGGCACCGGCTCGGGCGCGAACCGGCGGAAATGATGCGTCTGCCCGAACATCGGGCCGACATTGCCCATCTGGAACATCAGCCACTCGATCGTGACGGTCCGGTCGCGCGGGTCGGACGAGAGGAATCGCCCGGCCTTCTCGGCGAGGTGGATCAGGATGGCGCCCGACTCGAAGATCGGCATCGGCCCGCCCGGCATGTCGGGGTCGATGATCGCCGGGATCTTGCTGTTCGGGTTGATCGCGACGTACTCGGGCTTGAACTGGTCGCCCTTGGAGATGTCGACCGTGTGGACGCGGTAGGGAAGCCCGACCTCCTCAAGCATGATGGAGACCTTGCGGCAATTCGGCGTCGCCCAGGTATAGAAGTCGATCATGCCCCGCTCCGGTGGTCCATCGGTCGATCGCGCCTGCTGCTACCAACGTTAGCATAAGCCTTATCGCAGCCGCGCGGTCGGCGGAAGATCGCGAAACGCACGGTGCGAGCGCTTGGTCACCCGCCGAGAAACGCGGGAACCAAAGAGGGCTGTAAACGTTCTGGTTTCGGTTTGCGGGGCGGGGGCCCGCGACCGGTCCCCCTGCCCTCTCCGGCGCCGCCGGAATATCCACACGCAGGTACGTTCGACTTTTGCGGAGCATGGTAATGAAGGTCCTGATCACCGGCGCGGACGGCTATATCGGTGCGGTGCTCAGCCCGCTCCTCCTGGAGCGCGGCCACGACGTGACCGGGCTCGACTGCGGCTACTACCGGAGCGGCTGGCTGTTCGACGACGGCCGCACCCGCCCGTCGGTGATCACGAAGGACATCCGCCGCATCACCGCCAAGGACGTCGAGGGCTTCGACGCCGTCGTGCACCTCGCCGAGCTGTCGAACGACCCGCTGGGCGAGCACGACCCGCGCATTACCTACGAGATCAACCACAAGGGTTCGGTCGACCTCGCCCGCGCCTGCAAGGCGGCCGGCGTCCGCCGCTTCGTCTACACCTCGTCGTGCAGCGTCTACGGCGCGGCGGAGGACGGCGGCGTGCGCGACGAGACCTCGGCGCCCAATCCGCAGACCGCCTATGCCAAGTGCAAGGTGCTGGTCGAGCGCGACGTGCGGGCGCTGGCGGACGACGGCTTCACGCCGGTCTTCCTGCGCAACGCGACCGCGTTCGGCGCCAGCCCGCGGATGCGCTTCGACATCGTGCTGAACAACCTCGCCGGGCTCGCCTGGACGACGCGCGAGATCGCGATGACCTCGGACGGCACGCCGTGGCGCCCGCTGGTCCATATCGAGGACATCTGCCAGGCGATCCGGCTCTGCCTGGAGGCGCCGAAGGAGAACGTCCACAACGAGATCTTCAACGTCGGCGACGACGCGCAGAACTATCGCATCCGCGAGGTCGCCGAGATCGTCGGCGCCGCCTTCCCCGGCTGCAACGTGACGTTCGGGCCGTACGGCGGCGACAACCGCAGCTACCGCGTTTCCTTCGCGAAGATCCGCGAGCACCTGCCGGAATACGACTGCCGATGGGACGCCGCCCGCGGCGCGAAGCAGCTCCGCACGGTATTCGAGCGGATCGCGATGCCGCAGGAGCTGTTCGACCATCCGGGCTTCACTCGGCTAAAGTCGCTGAAGCACCTGCTGGCGACCGGGCAGATCGACAAGGACTTCCTCTGGACGCCGCTCGCCGCGGTCTGAGACGGCAGGCTCCGAACGATTTGGGGAGCGGAGATCGATGATCTTCGGCGAGACGCGCCTCAAGGACGTGGTGACGGTCGACATCGAGCCGCGCGAGGACGAGCGGGGCTTCTTCGCCCGGACCTGGTGCCGCGACGAGTTCGCCCGGCACGGGCTCGACGTCGACACGGCGCAGAACAGCGTCTCGATCAACCGCCGCAAGGGGACGCTGCGCGGCCTCCACTTCCAGCGCGCGCCGCATGCCGAGACGAAGCTGGTGCGCTGCGTCCGCGGCGCGATCTGGGACGTGGTGGTCGACCTCCGCCCGGACTCCCCGACCTTCGGCAAATGGCAGGGGTTCGAGCTGACGGCGGCCAATTACCGCGCTCTCTCCGTGCCGAAGGGCTTCGCGCACGGCTTCCAGACGCTCGCCGACGACACCGAGGTGTTCTACCAAATCTCGACCTTCTACGCGCCGGAGGCGGCGGCGGGGTATCGCTACGACGACCCCGCCTTCGCGATCGAGTGGCCGCTGCCGGTGGCGGCGATCTCGCCGAAAGACCTGGAGTGGCCGCGCTTCGATCCGACGAACCCGTGACCCCCGACGCATCGCGGCCGGGGAGCGCCGCCGGGCCGGCGCCGTTCGCCTCGGTGATCCTGCCGGCGCTGAACGAGGAGCGGTATCTGGAGCGCTGCATCCGCTCGCTCCTCGACGGCTCCTACCCGCTCGACCGGCTGGAGGTGTTCGTCGTCGACGGCGGCTCGACCGACCGCACCGTCGAGATCGCCGAGCGGCTGAAGGCAGAGTTCCCCTGCCTCGCGGTGCTGCACAACCCGCAGCGGCTCCAGGCGGCGGCGTTCAACATCGCGATGCGGGCGGCGGACCGTCGCTCGCAATACCTCATCCGCTGCGACGTGCACGCCGATTACGGCCCCGGCTTCATCGGACGGGCGATCCAGTCGGTGGCGGCGACGCCGGGCGCCGCGGTCGCGACCTACGCCGATGCGCCGAAGGCGCTGAGCTGCTTCCAGCGGGCGGTCGCCTTCGCGCAGAACACGCCGCTCGGCGTCGGCGCCGCATGGTACCGGCTCGGCGGCCATTCCCGCTTCGTCGACCACGGCAAGCACGGCTGCTTCCGCCGCGACGCGGTCGAGGCGGTCGGCGGCTACGACGAGAGCTTCTCGCACAATGAGGACAGCGAGCTGTCGCTGCGCCTCGCCCAGGCCGGCTGGAAGATCTGGCTCGATGCCGGGCTGTCGGTCGGGTACTACCCGCGCGACGGAGTGCGGGCGCTGGCGCGGCAGTACTACCTCTACGGCCGCGGCCGGGCGAAGACCGTGCTGAAGCACCGGCTGGCGCCGCGGCCGCGGCAGCTGGCGCCGGCGGCGCTGGTCGCCGGCGAGGCGGTGCTGCTGCTGGCGAGCGTGGCGTCGACGCCCTGGCTGCTGCCGGCCTGCCTCGCCCTTTACGCCGCATGTCTCGCCGCGGTCGCCGGCTACGGCGCGCTCAGGAAGCGCAGCGCCTGCGTGCTGCTCGCGGCGGTCGCCTTCGCGGTGATGCACCATTGCTGGGGCCTGGGCTTCCTGGTCGGGGTCGCGAGCGGCGGCGGGCGCCAGCAGGTTCCGCCCCCGCCGCGTTCGAGGGCGGTGGCGTCCGCCGATGTGCCGCCGTAAAGTTTCCCGCAAGAACGATCCTTTATTCTCACGTGCGGCGCATCGAGCGAGCAGGACGGGCAGGCAGCAATGGCGAAGACGAACATGGGCAAGGCGGCGGCGGCATCGGGCGGCGTCGGCGGCAGCGGCGGCAGGATCGTCCCGGTCATCCTCTCCGGCGGGTCGGGAACGCGGCTCTGGCCGATGTCGCGGGCGCTCTTCCCGAAGCAGCTCCTGCCGCTGACCTCGGAGCGCACGCTGCTCCAGGAAGCGGTGCTCCGGGTCGCCGACCCGGCGCGGTTCGCCCCGCCGCTGATCGTGGCCAACGACGAGCACCGCTTCATCATCGCCGAGCAGATCCGGCAGGCCGGCAGCCAAGCGCCGAAGCACATCGTCCTGGAGCCGGTCGGCCGCAACACCGCGCCGGCCGCCTGCGTCGCCGCGCTCTGCGCCGCCGAGGCCGACCCGGACGCGCTGATCCTGCTGATGCCGTCCGACCACTCGATCCGCGACGTGCCGGCGTTCCACGAAGCGGTCGCGACCGCGGCGGCGGCGGCGCGGGAAGGCGGCGCGCTGGTCACGTTCGGCATCACCGCCGACCGGCCGGAGACCGGCTACGGCTATATCCGCAAGGGCGCTTCGTTCGGCGAGATCGACGGCTGCTTCCGCGTCGCCGCCTTCGTCGAGAAACCGGACCGGCCGCGCGCCGAGCGGCTGCTTTCCGGCGGCGACCATTACTGGAACAGCGGCATCTTCCTGTTCCCGGCCGCGCTCTACGTCGCCGAGCTGGAGCGGCTGCATCCCGAGATGGTGGCGCAGTGCCGCGACGCGCTCCGGCTCGCCAACCGCGACCTCGACTTCCTGCGTCTCGACAAGGACATTTTCGGCGCCATCAAGGGCGAGTCGATCGACTACGCCGTGATGGAGCATACCGAGCGCGCCGCCATCGTGCCGGTGACGATGGGCTGGAACGACGTCGGCTCCTGGGACGCGCTGTGGGAGGTCAGCGACAAGGACTGTTCCGGCAACGTCACGGTCGGCGACGTGATCGCCGAGGACTCGACCAACTGCTACCTGCGCACCGAGGACGGCAGCATGATCGCCGCGCTCGGCGTCGAGGACCTCGTCGTCGTCGCGACGCAGGACGCGATCCTGGTGACGAAGCGCGACCGCGCGCAGGACGTGAAGAAGATCATCGCCCGGTTGCAGAGCCAGTCCCGCGAGGAGCTGGTGACGCACCGCACCGTGCACCGCCCCTGGGGCACCTACCGATCGATCCACAACGGCGACCGCGTGCAGGTGAAGCACATCATGGTGAAGCCGGGCGCCAAGCTCAGCCTCCAGATGCACCACCACCGCGCCGAGCACTGGGTCGTCGTCTCCGGCACCGCGAAGGTGGTGCGCGGCGACGAGGAGATCCTGCTGCACGAGGACCAGTCGACCTACATCCCGCTCGGCACCGCACACCGGCTGGAGAACCCCGGCAAGATCCCGCTGCACCTGATCGAGGTGCAGTCCGGCAGCTATCTCGGCGAGGACGACATCGTCCGCTTCAACGACACGTACGGGCGGGCGTAGCGGCGGCGCGGGCCGGACGGGGAGCGGTTCGCCTCCCCTTCCCCGCCGGCTTGTCCAAGACGGATGTTAGCGCTAACATCCCCGGTGCCCGCGGGCCGGTTTCCGGCGGCATGACCGCCGCAGGAGCGGATATCCGCGGCGCTTTCACCCACCCATTTCAAAAATACAGGAGATTCCGGCGAGCCGCCGGAATCGACATTCAACATTTTCAACACCTTGTAGCCGGTTCCTCAACCGGAAAACAGGTAAGGAACAGGGAATTCTCCTGTTTTTGCACCTGTTTTTCTCCTGTTTCCGTCCTGTTTTTTGATACTGCTGGCGAATGCGGAGTGGCCCATCTGAGTCGCGGCCATCAGCCCTCCGGAGTTCGACTTTGCTGCGGTGCACGACCGCCAAAAACGGAATTCCGCGTCCCACGACGGAGCACCGGACGAATTCGCCAGCAGTATCTTTTTCGAAAACGGCTGCCTGTTCACGATGTCAAAGAGCGGACGGCGCCGGTGGCGTCGCGGTGAGAGTATATGTCCGAAATGGAATCGTAGCAACCGTGCGGGAAGCAACGGCGCGGCATCTCGATACCTGGGCGGCGGCGAACCAGCAGGACGCCGGTTGACATCGGTACGGGAATCCCGCAGTTCTCCCGGCGAAAAAGGGTGAAGGGAATCAGTTCTACAAAGTCATCGGCCGATGATGTCGCGGTGGCCGTAGCGGAAGCCGCGAAGCTGCCGCAGTTCACGGATGGAGATTGTGGCGCAAGTCGATTCCAATCCGGATGCTGCGCCGATCCGTTCCATCAGGTCGCGCCGCGTGCGCGTCGTCAAGCCAACGCCGGACTTGAAGGCCCTTCGTGCTCGGCTGAGGCTTACACAGGAAGCGTTCGCGCACACCTTCAGCATACCTGTCGCCAACGTGCGCGATTGGGAACAAGGAAGATCACGGCCAGACTCCGCAACCATCGCCTATCTGCGCGTCATCGAGCGCGAACCGGATACGGTGAAAAGGGTTT
>DASWRT010000206.1:0-2718 GCA_036403035.1 Allostellaceae bacterium
ACTGGTGGAACACGTGCTCTGCGCCCGGCCGGCGCGCCGGCAGGCCGAGGCCGCCGATGCCGGCCAGACCCGAATCGTACCGGTCGGCGATCGCACGGCGCCGCGAATTGTCGGCGTCGAGCGCGCCGAGCTTGACCCGCAGCATCGCCGCGTGCAGCTCGTCGAGGCGCGAATTGACGCCGGGCACGTCGCTGACGTAGCGGGCGCGCCAGCCGTACTCGCGCAAGGTCCGGAGCGACTCGGCGATGCCGTCGTCGTTCGTCACGACGACGCCGCCATCCCCGAACGCCCCGAGGTTCTTCGTCGGGTACAGGCTGAAGCAGGCGATGTCGCCGAAGGTGCCGAGGCGCCGTTCATTCAGCGTGGCGCCATGGCATTGCGCGCAGTCTTCGATGAGCTTCGCATCGTGCGCCCGGGCCAGCGGCAGGATGCGGTCGAGGTCCGCGGCCTGCCCGTAGAGATGGACCGGGATCACCGCCTTGATGCGCCCGCGATGCTCCGGCATTCCGAAAGCGCGCTCCAGCTCGGCCGGGTCCATCGTGTAGGTCGCCGGATCGACGTCGAGGAGGAGCGGCGTGGCGCCGGCAATCTCGATCGCGGCGACGGTCGCGACCGCGGTATGCGACACGGTGGCGACGACGTCGCCCCGCCCTACCCCTGCCGCCTTCAGCGCCAGCACCAGCGCGTCGGTGCCGTTGGCGACGCCGACGCCGTGACGCGCACCGATATAGGCGGCGAACTCCGCCTCGAAGCTCCTGACCTCGTTGCCGAGTATGTACCAGCCGCCCTCCAGCACGCGGGAAACGGCGGCGTCGATCCCGGCGCGCTGCTCCAGATAGCCGGCGCGCGGATCGGTTTGCGGAATCGTCGGTGTCGTCATGGTGCGGCCGCTGGAGAGAGTGTCAGCAGTAATGGTGGAGATGCTCGCGGAAATAAGCGAGCGAGCGGACGAGGCCCTCGTCGATCGGAACGCGCGGCGCCCATCCGGTCGCGCGGCGGAACAGCCCGTCGTCGGCGTAATAGTCGCCGATGTCGATCCGCTTGCGATCGGCCGGGAACTCGCGGATTTCGTAGCGTCCGCTCCCGTTGACGCGGACCAGCGTCTCGGCGAGTTCCCGGAGGCTGATCACGCGGTCACCGCCGATATTGAAGATATGGCCGTTCGCTTCCGGCGACTGCGCGGCGATCAGGAACGCGTCCACCGCATCGTCGACATAGGTGAAGTCGCGAAGCTGCTCGCCGCCCCACACCTCGAACGGCCAGCCTTCGAGCACGAGTCGCAGCCACACGCCGACGAAGGTCTGGCGCGCGTCCTTGATGCGCATCCGCGGCCCGTAGGTATTTGTGAGCCGCAGCGCGCAGCAGCGCATGCCGTACACGTTATGGTAGAGGATATGGTACGCCTCGCCCGCCATCTTGTTGACGCCGTTGACATCGACCGGCCGCAGCAGGTGCCGCTCGTCGACCGGCAGGTAGTCGGGCTTGCCGTAGATCTGGCGGGTGCTGGCGAAGACGATGTTGATGCCGGGATTGACCTCCCGGCAGGTCTCCAGCAGCGTCAGCTGCGCCTTGCAGTTGATCTCCAGATCGGCGACCGGCTCCCGCATCGAGTCGAGATGGCTGGTCTGTCCTGCGAGGTTGAACAGATAGTCGCGGTCGCGCACGAGATGGCGCAGCCCGTGCGTGTCGCGGATGTCCGAGATGTTGACGCGGACCTTGTCCGCGATGTCGGCGATGTTGACGGGGTTGCCGCCGTACTCTGGGATCAGGCTGTCGACGAGCAGCACATCGCTGCCGAGGTCGACCAGCCGGCGCGCCAGCGCCGAGCCGATGAAGCCGAGGCCGCCGGTGATGAGAACCCGCGCTCCGGCGTAAGCGGCGAAATCCCGTTCCTCCATGTCAACGAACCTTCCAGGCCCCTCTTGCGTCTCTCTCCGCGGCGCGGCCACCGATATCAGATCGGCCGGTGAAGCGATACCCCGGCCCATCCGGCCGCCGCCGCACCGCCGTCAGAGCGCCCAGTAGGTGAGACCGTCCGGGATCGCCGCCGGGTCGAGAGCGCTCTTCACGTCGACCAGTACGGCGCCGGGGGCGAGCGCCCGCGCGACGACATCCATTCCCCGCTCGATCAGCATCCGATGGGGAACCGCCAGGACCAGGCCGTCCAACTGCTCGAAGGCGTCGAGCGGCACCAGCTCGATGCCGTATTCGTGCCGGGCCTCCGCCGCGTCGGCGAGCGGATCGTGGACCATTGCAGAAATGCCGAACTCCTGCAGTTCGGTCAGGATGTCCGGCACCCGGCTGTTGCGCAGGTCCGGGACGTTCTCCTTGAAGGCGAGCCCCAGGATGCCGATGCGCGCGCGCTTGACCGGCCGCTCCGCCTCGATCAGAAGCTTGACGAGGCGCTGCGCGATGAACGCTCCCATCCCGTCGTTGATGCGGCGGCCCGAGAGGATCACCTGCGGGAAATAGCCGACCTGCTCCGCCCTGGCGGTCAGGTAGTACGGGTCGACGCCGATGCAGTGACCGCCGACCAGCCCCGGCGTGAAAGGCATGAAGTTCCACTTGGTCGCCGCCGCGGCAAGCACGTCGCGCGTCCGGATGCCGAGCCGGTCGAAGATGATCGCCAGCTCGTTCATCAGCGCGATGTTGAGGTCGCGCTGGGTGTTCTCGATCACCTTCGCGGCTTCCGCCACCTCGATCGACGGCGCCCGGTGC
>DASWRT010000207.1:0-24026 GCA_036403035.1 Allostellaceae bacterium
CGCCGGCTCGCCGATGGGCCCGCATCGCCTTCGCCGCCGCTCCTAACCATGCCTCGCCCCGACGCAACGCAGACCATGACCGGTAGTGTTAAGTGCTCTTAAGAGTGTCAGGCACTCTAAGCAGAATCAGGGCGGTTAACCAGTTCGTTCGACATGGCTGCAAGTCCGGTCCGAAAGGCGGCCCGGTGCGGCGGGACCGGATCACCGCCGCGCCAGCCAGACGAAGGCGACCCCGAGACAAGCGGCCGCCAGCCCGACGACCCGCAGCGTCGCCGCCGGAAGCGGGAGCATCTGCACGATCAGCCGCTTCATGCCGTCGGGAAAGAGCGCATACGCGATGCCTTCGATCACCAGGACGAGGGCCATCGCGGTCGAAAAGTCCTTCATGAAGGCAGTGCGGCGCAGACCGGCATCAGCGCGCCGACGGCGGTTTCGCGTCGGCGTCGCCGGTTCCGCTGCCATTTGCCGCGGCGCCGCTCCCCGTGCCGGCCGCGGTGCCGGGCGCGCGGCCGTTGCCGCCGGCCGCGCCGCCGTCGACCGAGTTGAAGTAGCGGAAGAACTCGCTGTCGGGCGACAGCACCATCGTCGTGTCGTGGTTGCCGAGCGCCTCGCGATAGGCCTGCATCGAACGGTAGAAGCTGAAGAAGCTCGGGTCGCGGCCGAACGCGTCCGCGTAGATCTTGATGCTCTCGCCGTCGCCCTGGCCGCGCGTCATCTGCGCCTCGCGCTGCGCCTCGGCGATCAGCACCGTGCGCTCGCGCTCCGCGACCGAGCGGATGCGCTGAGCGAACTCGGCGCCCTGGGCGCGGAACTCGCGCGCCTCGCGTTCGCGCTCCGACTGCATCCGCGCATAGATCGCCTGGCTGTTCTCCTCCGGCAGGTCGGCGCGGCGCACCCGAACGTCGATGACCTCGATGCCGAACGCGTGGGCCTGCCGGCCGACCTCCTCGGTGATCTGCTTCATGATCCGGTCGCGCTCGTCCGACAGGACGGAGGCGAGGGTCACGCCGCCGAGCACGCGGCGCAACGTGCCGCTGATCGTTGCGCCGAGGCGGCCTCTGGCCCCGATCTCGGTGCCGACCGACTGGAAGAAGAGCAGCGGGTCGACGATGCGGAAGCGGGCGAAGCTGTCGATGACGAGGCGCTTCTGGTCGGAGGCGATTACCTCCTCGGACGGAGGTTCGAAATCGAGCACGCGGCGGTCGTACCGGACGACCTCCTCGATCAGGAACGGCTTCTTGAAATGCAGGCCGGCATCGCGGATGACGCGCTGCGGCTGGCCGAACTGGAGCACCAGCGCCTGTTCGTTCTGGTTGATGACGAAGAGGCCGGTGAACGCGCCGAGCACGACGGCGGCGAGCACGACGAGACCGGCGATCGACAGGGCTGAGCGGTTCACGGGCGGCTCCCTCCTCCGCGCTGCTGCTGCTGCGGCGTGGCGGATTGCGGCGATGCGGCCGCGCCCGGCGGTCCGGACGGCCGCGGGGCCGCCGCGGCGCCGCCCTTGGCGATCTCGGGGAGCGGGAGGTAGGGCACGACGCCGCTCGCCCCCTCGGCTGCCCGGTCGATGATCACCTTGTTCGTATTCCTGAGGATCTCCTCCATGGTTTCGAGGTAGATCCGCTTGGCCGTCACGTCCTCGGCGGCCTTGTAGGCATTGTAGACGGAGAGGAACCGGTCGGCCTCGCCCTGGCTCCTGGCGACGATCTCCTGCTTGTACGCCTCGGCCTCCTGGACGAGGCGCACCGCCTCGCCGCGGGCGCGCGGGATGATGTCGTTGCGGTAGGCCTCGGCCTCGTTGCGCGCACGCTCCTGATCGGCGCGGGCGCGCTGCACGTCGCGGAACGCGTCGATCACCTGCGTCGGCGGGTCCACCTTCTGCAGCTGCACCTGCGTGATCTCGATCCCGGCGCTGTATCCGTCCAGCACCGATTGCAGCAGCTTCTGCGTGTCCGCCTCGATCTGCCGTCGCCCCTCGGCGAGCGCCTGGGCGATCGGCGTGCGGCCGACGATCTCGCGCATCGCGCTCTCCGCCGCCGCCTTCACCGTGCCGTCCGGCTGGCGGATGTTGAACAGGTACTGCCTGGCGTCCTTGATGACCCAGAAGACGGAGAAGTTGATGTCGACGATGTTTTCGTCGCCGGTCAGCATCAGCGCCTCTTCCGGCACTTGCCGCGCCCCCGCGTTGCGCGGGCCGGCGCCCGGCTCCGGCGAGCGGTAGCCGACCTCGACGCGGTTCACGCGCGTCACCTTCGGCGTCAGCACCGTCTCGATCGGCACCGGGATATGCCAGTTCAGGCCCGATGTCGTGGTCCTGTTGTACGCGCCGAACCGCAGCACCACGCCCTGCTCGTCCGGCTGTACGCGGTAGAGCCCGCTCGCCAGCCAGAGCAGGATGATCGCCGCGACGACGACCACGATGCCGGGGCCGGTGCGGAAGCCGCCCGGCAGGTGGCGCCGGAACCGGTCCTGGCTGCGGCGGATCAGATCCTCGAAGCCGGGCGGGCGCGGTCCGCGGGGCCGCGGACCCGGACCGCCGGACGGGCCGCGCCCGTCAGGGCCGCGCGGGCCGCCGCCGTTTCCGTTCCCGTTGCCTTTGCCGCCGCCACCGCCCCCGCTGCCACCCCAGGGACTTCCGCCGCCGGAGCCGCCGCCGCCCCAGGGACCACCGCTTCCGCCGCCGCCCCAAGGACCGCCGCCACCTTGATTTTTCCAATGCATGGACGTTGAACCCTCACGGCCCGCAGAGGCGTCTCGCCTTTGCAACGCGCTCACCCACCCTCTATATGCTAGCACCTGAGCGACAGCATCCCACGCGGCGGACCGCGGGCTCCAGCCGGACTTGCACCGGTTTGGGCGAAAGGCCGGTCGTTGTCAAGTTTGGGCGGCATCGAGTTAGGGCGGCGGGTGGAACGCAATGGGCCAAGTGAACGAACAACAGGTACTGGACGCGCTGCGCCGCGTGCTGGATCCCGACACGCAGCGCGACATCGTCAGCGCCGGAATGGTTTCCGGGCTGGCGGTCCGCGAAGGTCACGTCGGCTTCGCGCTGGAGGTCGATCCGCAGCGCGGCCCGCACCTGGAGCCGCTGCGCAAGGCGGCGGAGAGGGTAGTCGAGGAGTTGCCCGGCGTGCTGTCGGTGTCCGCCGTGCTGACGGCGCAGCGCCAGGGTGCGGCGGCAGGCGGCGGTGGCGCAGGCGCAGACGGCGCGGGGCATCGCCACGATCATGGCGGGCACGGACATGCCCACGGGCAGGCGGCGCCGAGCAAGCCGCTGGTGCCAGGGGTCAAGCACATCGTCGCGGTCGCCTCCGGCAAAGGCGGCGTCGGCAAGTCGACGACGGCGGCGAACCTCGCGCTGGCGCTCGCCGCGAACGGGCTCAAGATCGGCGTGCTCGACGCCGACATCTACGGACCGTCGATGCCGCGCATGCTCGGGATCAGCGGCCGGCCTTCGACCCGCGACGGCAAGGTGCTCGACCCGCTGGAGCATTACGGCGTCAAGTGCATGTCGATGGGCTTCCTCGTCCCCGAGGACACGCCGATGATCTGGCGCGGGCCGATGGTGATGAGCGCGCTTCAGCAGATGCTGCGCGACGTCGCCTGGGGCGAGCTGGACGTGCTGGTCGTCGACATGCCGCCGGGCACGGGCGACGCGCAGCTCACCATGGCGCAGCAGGTGCCGCTGGCCGGCGCGGTGATCGTCTCGACGCCGCAGGACATCGCGCTGCTCGATGCGCGCAAGGGCCTCAACATGTTCCGCAAGGTCGACGTGCCGGTGCTCGGCATCGTCGAGAACATGAGCTACTTCAGCTGCCCGCACTGCGGCGGGCGCAGCGACATCTTCAGCCACGGCGGCGCGCATCAGGAGGCCGAGCGGCTCGGCGTCGAGTTCCTCGGCGAGGTGCCGCTGCACATGACGATCCGCGAGACCTCCGACAGCGGGCGGCCCGTCGTCGTCGCCGAGCCGGACGGCGAGCATGCCCGCGTCTATCGCCGCATGGCGGCGCGGGTGTGGGAGAAGATCTCCGGCGAGGCCGCCGCCCGCCGGGCGCCGCCGCGGATCGTGGTCGAGTAGAGCCGCCGCCGCAACTCACCGTGCCTGCCGATCAACCGATGGGCGCTCCGACTGTCGCGCTTTGCGCGGGAACGAAGACGCGCTTGCGCCGTTTGCTGCCGGACGCGCGGACGGGGTGCCGCGCCGCTTGGTCAGACAGTACGGGGCGGTCAGATGAAGGTCGTGCTCTTCTGCGGCGGATTGGGCATGCGCCTGCGGGATTACTCGGAGAAGGTGCCGAAGCCGCTGGTGCCTCTCGGCTATCGCCCGATCCTGTGGCACGTCATGAAGTATTATGCCCATTACGGGCATAACGACTTCATCCTGTGCCTGGGCTACAAGGGCGACGCGATAAAGGAATATTTCCTCAATTACGACGAGTGCCTGTCGAACGACTTCGTGTTGTCGCAGGGCGCCCGCCGGATCGACCTGTTACGCAAGGACATCGAGGACTGGCGCATCACCTTCGTCGACACCGGCATCTCGTCGAACATCGGCGAGCGGCTGAAGGCGGTCGAGCCGTTCCTCAAGGGCGAGACGGAGTTCCTCGCGAACTACAGCGACGGGCTCACCGACTTCCACCTGCCGACGCTGATCGAGGAGCATCGCCGGCGCAAGGCGGTCGGCACCTTCCTGACGGTGCGGCCGAACTATAGCTTCCACTTCGTCTCGCGCGCCCCGGACGGCACGGTGGTCGGCGTCGACGACGTGATCAGCGCGAACGCGTGGATCAACGGCGGCTACTTCGTCTTCAACACCCAGATCTTCAACTACATGGAGCCGGGCGACGAGCTGGTCGAGCAGCCGTTCCAGCGGCTGATCCAGGAACGCAAGCTCACCGCCCACGACTACGAGGGCTTCTGGCGCTGCGTCGACACTTTCAAAGATCTGATGGCGCTGGAGGGTCTGTACGCCCAGGGCAAGGCGCCGTGGGAGGTCTGGCGCAAGGGCGAAGCCGCCGCACGCCCCGAAGCGGCGCCGGCGCTGGTCATGGAGCCGCGGCGCGACGACGGCACGGCGACCGTGCTCCGGGAGCGCCGCAAGGCGCGCAAGCAGGGCCGCGTCACTCCCTTCGCCGGGCTGACGAGCTGACGCGACACGGCGCAGGCGACCTGTGATGCCAACGGCCGTCGAGCTTGCCTCATCGGCCGATGGTTGAGCCCGCGCGGCATTTGAGCAAAACCCGTTCGGCATCGGTCAACGACCGAGGCCGACGGTATGACGAACCGGCCGGGCTGCGCGAGCGCCCGGCCGGCCGCGTTTCGGGGACGTGCCACATGAGGTCTTGCGCGCATTGCAACGGCCGGCCAAATCCCTATATTGGAAGGCGTCGGGCAACCGACTATGGCGATAAACGGCTTGCGGAATAGGCGTAGCGGACCCGGGGGCAGTGCCCGGCGCCTCCACCAAATTTCACCGCCTCCGGTTTCCGGATCGGGCGGTGCCTGCGGGGGCGAACCAGGATCGACGCGCGTAGTAAAGGCATTGTCCGTCGCCCGGCATGATACCGCCGTTATCGGGTCACACTCTAGGTGCGAACGATAACTTCGCCCAGGACGCGCTTGCGGCCTAACCCCTAACGGGGCCAAAGCCAAAAGTTAGTTCGCGGCCCGGGGGGCGCCGGGCAACAGAAGCCCCCCACCTCATGAATTTGCGGTTTCGGTCCCGGTCGGTATTGATGAGCAAGGACGCCCTGCGATACGACAAGATGGTTGAAGCCGCGCTCCGCGGCGTCGTGCGCGAGGCCCTCGGCCGGGCCGCCAAGAGCGGCCTTCCCGGCGCGCATCATTTCTACATAACCTTCCGCACCGGCATGCCCGGCGTGGCCATCCCGGATTACCTCCGCGAGAAATATCCGGAGGAGATGACGATCGTTCTCGAGCATCAGTTCTGGGATCTCGCCATCGAGAATGACGGGTTCGGGGTGACGCTGAGCTTCCAGAACCGGCCGGAGCGGCTGACCATCCCCTTCGCCGCCATCACGGCCTTCGCCGATCCGTCGGTGAAGTTCGGGCTGCAGTTCCAGCCGGTCGAGGATGCGGAGGCCGCCCTGCCGGCTTCGTCTCAGCCCGTTGCCGCGCGGCCGACGGAGACCAAGCCGCTGCCCGCCGCCTCGCCTGAGGCGGCTTCGCCGGACGCCGCCAAAGCCAAGGCTGAGAAGTCCGGCGAGGTCGTGGCGCTCGACGCATTCCGCAAGAAATAATTTTCTTCTTCTACAACCAGCCCCAGCGCACCAGCTTTTCCCGATCCTCGCGCAGGAAGCGGTCGCCGATGTCCGTGCGATAGCGCAGGTTCGGCACGACCACCTTGCGCGCGAGCGCGTAGGCCGCGTGCTGCGCCGCCTCGACCGTGTCGCCGCGCCCGGTCGCGATCATCAGGTCGCCGACGACGCCGCTCGCGACGAGCCCGTCCGCCTCGTCTCCGCCGGGGCCGCCGCGCGCGGCGACCTCGCAGTAATGCAGATGCTCCCGCTCCGCCGCCGAAAGTTCCTCGCGGAACAGGATCGGCATGCCCTTGGACAGCTCGGCGTAGCCGGCGCGGTACGGGAAGGGCGGCGCGGTCAGCACGACGCCGACGGCGTATCCCGGATGGGTCGCGAAGGTCGCGCCGCCGCTGGCGCCGCGCCGGACCATGCGGGCGAGGATGGCGGCCCAGCCCTCGCGGTGCAGCGCCTCCAGGATCGCGTAGCCGGGGTAGCCGAAGCGGCCGGTGAATTCGAGCGGCCAGACGCCGTCCTGGTTCACGATCGTGTTGAGGTTGATGTAGCCGACATAGCCGGACCCGCGGAGCCGCTCCGCCATCGGCGCCAGCGTGTGCGCGAACAGGCGCTCGGCGCCGCGATACGTGACGAGCGTCCCCATCTCGCCGGTCAGCTCGCCCAAGTCGCCGGGGAAGAGCCGCTTGTGCTCCCAGTCGAGGCAAACCGGGTTCAGGAACCGCTCGCCGTCGAAATACGCACCGATGCCGACCTCGACGCCCTCGACGTGCCGCATCAGCACGAAGTTCGGACGTTGCTCCATGTCCGGCCAGCGCGCCCGATGCATCTCCAGCAGCGCCAGCACGTCGCGCCCGTCCGGCAGCTCGCCGACATAGTTGTGCCGGGACGCGAAGCCGCTCCCGTTCAGCTTGAAGACGTAACGCTCGGGATGCGTCCGCACGAAGGCGGCGGCCGTAGAGAAATCGTCGAATTCGTGCGTCGCGGCGGTCCTCAGCCCGATCTCGCGCAGCACCGACTGGCCGAAGGCGCGGTCGTTCTCCAGCCGGTCGCCGTAGGCGCTGCCGCCGATCACGTTGAAGCCGTCGGCGCGCAGCTCGTCCTGCACGGCGCCGCGGTCGGCGCCCTCGAACAAAACGATCCCGTCCTCGCCCGCCGCGCGCACCCAGTCCAATTCGCGCCGCCAGTCCGCGACCAGCGGCACCAACCCGCCGAGCACGTCGTGACCCTCGGGGTCGCCGACGAAAACCCGGACCTCGTGCCCCGCGGCGATGAGCCGCCGGTACATGTCGCCGAGGTCGTTGTAGTCGCCGATGCCGAGGAAGCGCATGCGGGGAGAACGGCGGCGCGGGCGCTCCCGTTGCGCGACCAAGAGCTTACCGGGGTAGGATCTTGGCTGACCGATTCCGTCCGCGGGCCTTGACGCGGCGCCCGGATAACTGTTTCTCCGCTTCCGAAGGGAGACGCACCCATGGCCGATTTCGAGTTCCACGACCTGTTCCCGAAGACCGAGGACGCGACGCCGTACCGCAAGCTGACGGGCGACCATGTCGCGGCCGGGAGCTTCGAGGGCGAGTCCATGCTGAAGGTCGAGCCGAAGGCGCTGACGCTGCTCGCGGCGCAGGCGATGGTCGACTGCCAGCACCTGCTGCGTCCCGGCCACCTCGCCCAGCTCCGCGCGATCCTCGACGATCCGGAGGCGTCGCCGAACGACAAGTTCGTCGCGTTCGACCTGCTGAAGAACGCGAACATCGCCGCCGGCAAGGTGCTGCCGATGTGCCAGGACACCGGCACCGCGATCGTGATGGGCAAGAAGGGACAGCGGGTCTGGACCGGCGGCGGCGACGCCGCGGCGCTCGCCGAAGGCATCCGCCGCACCTACACCGAGACGAACCTGCGCTACAGCCAGGTCGCGCCGCTCTCGATGTTCGAGGAGGTCAATACCGGCGACAATTTGCCGGCGCAGATCGAGATCTACGCCGAGGAGGGCGACGAGTACAAATTCCTGTTCGTCGCCAAGGGCGGCGGCTCGGCGAACAAGACCTTCCTGTTCCAGCAGACGCCGGCGGTGCTGAACCCGGCCTCGCTGGCGAAGTTCGTCGACGAGAAGATCCGCACGCTCGGCACGGCCGCCTGTCCGCCCTACCACCTCGCGATCGTGATCGGCGGCACCTCGGCGGAGCTGAACCTGAAGACGGTGAAGCTCGCCAGCACCCGTTACCTCGACGGACTGCCGACCAAGGGGAACAAGTACGGTCAGGCGTTCCGCGACGTCGAGTTCGAGCAGCAGGTCCTTGAGCTGACCCGCCAGATGGGCATCGGCGCGCAGTTCGGAGGCAAGTATTTCTGTCACGACGTGCGCGTGATCCGGCTGCCGCGCCATGGCGCCAGCGTGCCGATCGGCCTCGGCGTCTCCTGCTCGGCCGACCGGCAGATCCTCGGCAAGATCAACGCCAAGGGCGTGTTCGTGGAGGAGCTGGAGGCCAACCCGGCGCGCTTCCTGCCGGATGTCGGGCCGTCGCACCTCGCCGGCGATGTCGTGCAGATCGACCTCACCCGGCCGATGGACGAGATCCGGCGCACGCTGTCGCAGTACCCGATCAAGACGCGCCTCAGCCTCACGGGGCCGCTGATCGTCGCGCGCGACGCGGCGCATGCGCGGCTGAAGCAGCGCCTCGACCGCGGCGACGGGCTGCCGGACCATATCCGCAACCACGCGATCTACTATGCCGGCCCGGCCAAGACGCCGGAGGGCTACGCGTCCGGCTCGTTCGGCCCGACCACGGCGGGACGCATGGATTCGTATGTCGACCAGTTCATGGCGGCCGGCGGCAGCTTCGTCACCCTGGCCAAGGGCAACCGCAGCGCCGCCGTCCGCGACGCCTGCAAGAAGCACGGCGGGTTCTATCTGGGCTCGATCGGCGGCCCGGCGGCCCGGCTCGCGCAGGACTGCATCAAGAAGGTCGAGCTGGTCGACTTCCCGGACCTCGGAATGGAGGCGATCTGGCGCATCGAGGTCGTCGACTTCCCAGCCTTCATCGTCGTCGACGACAAGGGGAACGACTTCTTCGCCGGCCTGAGCTGAGCGGCGGAGATCAAACGGCGCGGCGCCCCCTCCTCGCAGGCAGCAAGGGAGGGAGTCGCCGATGCGTCGTCCTGCCGGGGATGAACCCCGGTGCGGGCGCGTAGGAACCGCATGCGGCGGGTGAACCTTTGGTGGCTCCGGTCGAGATCGATCTCGCGGCGCTGACGCGCGGTGAGAAACCGGCATGGGATGCGTTCGTTCGGCGCTTCGCGGGGCTCGTTCTCGCGGCGGTGCGGCCTGTCGCCCGCGACGGCATCGACGCGGACGATCTGTTGCAGGAGGTCTTCGCCCGGTTGTGCAAGGACGACTACCGGCTGCTCAAGACCTATGACCCGACGCGCGCGGGGCTGACCACGTGGCTGACCATCGTCGCGCGCAGCACCGCCCGCGACGCGCTGCGCCGCCGCCGCATCGCAGGCGTGCCGATCGAGGACGTGCCGGAGGAGGCGTTCGCGACGCCGCCGGCCGAGCCGGTCGAGAAGATGCGCCTGCCGATGGAGCTGCTGTCGCCGCGTCAGCGTGACGTCTTGACGATGATGTACGGGCGCGAGATGGACGTCGTCGAGATCGCGAGCAGCCTCGGGATCGAGGCGCAGACGGTCCGCAGCATGCACCACAAGGCGATGCTGAAGCTGCGCGCCTATTTCGCCGCGGCGGAAAACAGGGAAAAATCATGATGGTTGGGGATGCGAACACCCCCGCAACCGTATAACGCGCCGGAGAGTGCGATGACCGACGACCGGGGAATTGGGAACGCGAAGCAGCAAGAAGCTGCCGATGCGCTGCTGTGGCGGCGCTGGCGGGAGGCTTGCGACGTAGCCGGCGACGACGGAACGCCGGACTTCATGGCGTTGGCGGCGCTGGCCGAGGGACGTCTCGGCGACGCCGAAGGGCAGGTGGTACATGCTCGCGCCCTCGCGCTCGATACGGCGCTGGCCGACGACGTCGCCGCCGCGCAGGAGTTCGCCGGGCGGCTCGACGCCTTGCCCGCGGTCGATCCGCGGGTGATCGAACGCGCCGCCGCCCTCGTGCCGGCCGCCGTGGCGCCGAGCGCCGAGATCCACGCCTTCCGGCCCCGCCCGGCGGCCGACCGCGACATGCAGCGGCTGCCGTTCTCGCCGGGCCGGGCGGTGCGTTGGGCGGCGCTCGCGGCAAGCCTCGCCTTCACCAGCTATCTCGGGTTCTCGCTCGGCAGCGACGCCTATTCCAACCTGCTTGGGTCGGATGCAGTCGCTGTGCAGGGCAGCGGCGGCAACGGGCTGAACGAACTGATCGACCCGCCTTCCGGCGTGTTCTCCGGCCTCTCCGACGTCGCCGGCGCGTGATCGAGCCCCGTTTATGAGACGCCGTCTGATCTGGGCCGCGCTGGCCCTTTCGCTCGCGCTGAACGTCTTCTTCATCGGCGGCGCCGTCTGGATCCGGATGCACGTGCCGCATCATCCGGGCGGCGGGCCGTTCGCCGGCGTGCCGCCGCGCGAGCGGGTCGAGGCGGTCGCCCGCGACCTGTCGCTGGACGCGGCGCAGCGTAGCGCCTTCGACCGGTTCATCCGCGAGACGCGGCAGGAGACGAAGCAGGTTCGGGAAGCGAACCAGAAGCTGGGCGACGCGGCCTGGGAGGAGATGGCGAAGCAGCAGCCGGACGACGATCTGCTGCATCGCCTCTTCGACGAGATATCCGCCAACCGGCGCGAGTATCAGACCGGGATGACCCGCTCGCTCCAGGACTTCCTCGGCAAGCTGTCGCCGGAGCAGCGCCGGCATTTCGTCGAGCTTGTCCGGGACCGTCAGGACCATCACGGCCCGCCGCTGCTGCGGCAGCTCTTGCAGTAGCCCGGCCATGCCGGCCATGGCACGGCATCCGCCTTCCCGGCGTTTCCTATCGTGACCTGGGGCGGACAGGCGCGGTTCCCGCCCGGCATTTATTTGGGGCACGGCGATGGCGGACAGGAACGACGGCGCCGCGACGCGGCGGGAAAGCGACACGATGGGCACCGTCGAGGTGCCGGCCGAACGCTACTGGGGCGCGCAGACGCAGCGCTCCCTCCAGAATTTCCGCATCGGCGGGGAGCGGATGCCTCCCGCCCTCATCCGCGCGCTCGGCATCCAGAAAAAGGCGGCGGCGCTCGCCAACATGGCGCTGGGCGCGCTCGACCGGCGGCTGGGCGAGGCGATCGCCGCGGCGGCGGACGAGGTGATCCAAGGCAGGCTCACCGACGAGTTCCCGCTGGTCGTGTGGCAGACCGGGTCGGGCACGCAGACCAACATGAACGCCAACGAGGTGATCGCGATCCGCGCGATCGAGATGCTGGGCGGCGCGCGCGGCTCGAAGGAGCCGGTCCACCCCAACGACCACGTCAACAAGGGGCAGTCCTCGAACGACGCCTTCCCGACGGCGATGCACATCGCCGCGGTCGAGGAGGTCCATCGCCGGTTGCTGCCCGCGCTCCGGCACCTGCACGGCGCGCTCGCGGCCAAGGCGGCGGAATTCGCCGACATCGTCAAGATCGGCCGGACCCACCTCCAGGACGCGACGCCGCTGACCCTGGGTCAGGAGTTCGGCGGCTACGCGCGGCAGGTCGAGCTGGGGATCGAGCGGGTCGAGGCGTGCCTGCCGCGGCTCTACCCGCTGGCGCAGGGCGGCACCGCGGTCGGCACCGGGCTCAACGCCCAGAAGGGCTTCGCCGAGCGGTTCGCTCAGGAAGTCGCGGGGCTCACCGGCCAGCCCTTCGTCACGGCGCCGGACAAGTTCGAGGCGCTGGCCGCGCATGACGCGCTGGTCGAGCTGTCCGGCGCTCTGAATGTCCTCGCCGCGTCGCTGATGAAGATCGCGAACGATGTCAGGTGGCTCGGTTCGGGGCCGCGCAGCGGGTTGGGCGAGATCCGCCTGCCGGAGAACGAGCCCGGCTCGTCGATCATGCCGGGCAAGGTCAACCCGACCCAGGCCGAAGCGATGACGATGGTGTGCGCGCAGGTGATGGGCAACCACGTCACCGTGACGATCGCCGGCAGCCAGGGCAATTTCGAGCTGAACGTCTACAAGCCGGTCATCATCTTCAACGTGCTGCAATCGCTGCGGCTCCTCGCCGACGCCTGCGAGAGCTTCACCGACAATTGCGTCGTCGGGATCGAGGCCAACCGCGACCGGATCAGGCAGCTCGTCGAGCAGTCGCTGATGCTGGTGACGGCGCTCAACCCGCATATCGGCTACGACAAGGCGGCGAAGATCGCGAAGAAAGCGCATGCCGAGGGCACGACGCTCAAGGAGGCCGCCGAGGCGCTGGGCTTCGTCGGTGCGGAGGATTTCGACAAGTGGGTGCGACCGGAGGACATGACCGGGCCGACATAGCCTCCGGCGGGCGGTCCCGGCGATGATCCGAAAGCGATCGGTCCGCATCGCCGGGCACCGCACCAGCATTTCGCTGGAGGAGGAGTTCTGGGCCGACCTCGCGTCGGTCGCGGCGGCGCGCGGCGTTTCGATCAACGCCCTCGTCACCTCGATCGACGCCGCGCGCGGCGGCAATCTGTCGAGCGCGCTGCGCCTGTTCGTACGGCAGTGCTACCGCGACGGCGAACTGCCCGCGGCGGAGCTGGCGACGCAGACAGCGGATGCCGGTGCCGATGCCGCCGGTCCGGTCACGCCGCTCCGTATTTCTTGAACCACGCCTGAAGGCGCTGCCAGCCGTCCTTCGCCGCTTCCGGCCGGTAGCTCGGCCGGTAATCGGCGTTGAAGCCGTGCGGCGTGTCCGGATAGACGTTCAGGTCGCAGGTCTTGCCGGCCGCCTTGCAGGCGTCGCGCATCTTGTCGACGGTATCGACCGGAATGCCCTGGTCGGCGCCGCCATAGAGGCCGAGCACCGGGCATTTGAGGTCGGCGACATGGTCGAGCGGGTGACTCGGCCGGTTCTCGGTCGTCGGCCCGGTCAGGGCTCCGTACCATGCGACCGCCGCCTTGAGGTTGGGGTTGTGCTCGGCGTAGAGCCACACCTCGCGTCCGCCCCAGCAGAAGCCGGTGATGCCGAGCCGGTTCGTGTCGCCCTTGCCGCTCGCCTTGGCGAAGGCGACGGTCGAGTCCAGGTCAGACATGACTTGGCCGTCCGGTACCTTCGAGGCGACCTGCTGCGTGATCTGCTGCGAGTCCTGGAGCTTCGACACGTCGCCCTGGCGCGCGTACAGCTCGGGCGCGACGGCCATGTAGCCGAGCTTGGCGAAGCGGTGGCAGACGTCCTTGATGTGCTCGTGGACGCCGAAGATCTCCTGGACGACGAGCACCACCGGAAACGGCCCGCCGCCGGCCGGCATCGCCCGGTAGCCCGGGATCGTGCCGTCCTTCACCGGGATCTTGACCTCGCCCGCCTCCAGCCCGCTCGTGTCGGTCGTGATCGTCTGCGCCGAGACCGGCTGCACTGCGAGCGCGAACCCGGTTGCAAGGCTCGTCACCATCATCTCGCGCCGGCTGAAATCCAGCTTCGGCAGCAGGCTCTTGCGGTCGTTCTCCAACCCGTCCATCGGCATCCCTCCAACCTTCTTCGGGCGGCAGCGGTCCCGCCGCAGCACGTATCGCCACGGCGGACCGGCAACAGACGCCACCGGCGCCGTTCCATTCCCTCCCGCGGTGCGGCGGGCTCAATAATCCATCTTCCAGTTCAGCCCGATGCCCTGGCTGCCCTGCGCGCCGACGTCGGTTTCGACCGAGATGTTCGGCGTGATCTCGATCTCGACCTTGGCGCGGCTCTGGCCGGAGACGCTCTGGTCGACGCCGACATAGACGCCGCTTGCGACGTACTTGCCGGCGGAGACCGTGGTGTTGCCGACGCCGCTGGTGCTGCTGCCGGTGCTGCCGGCCGCACTGCCGGCGGCGGTCTGGTTCGGGTTGGTGAGCTGGTTGACGAGGCCGCCCGACGAGCCGGCCGAGCCGATATCGAGCCGGTCGAGCCCGAGCCGGCCGCGCACCCTGTCTAGGACCCCCGGACCGCCGCCGGCCAGCGTCGCCGCCGTTTGTGCGAGCTGAAGCCCTTGGGCGGGCGTGATCTGCGTCAGGTTCTGCCCGAACAGGACGCGCGAAAGGATCTCGTCCTGCGGCAGTTCCGGGATGGAGGTCAGCCTGATCGACGGCTGGCTTGCGGTCCCCGTGATCTGCACCTGCGCCGTCACGTCGTTGGCGGTCGCCTGGGTCGTGATCGCGAGCGCCGGGTCGACCTTGTGCCCGCCGTCGAAGGAGATCGTCCCTTGGGTGAGCTGGAAGTTCTTGCCGAGGAACGAGAAGTTGCCGCGGACCACCTCCAGCCGGCCGACGATCGCCGGCTCGGCGGCGGTGCCGGTGACCGTCAGCTTGCCGCGCCATTCGCTGTCCAGGCCCCGCCCGCGCACGAAGACGCGGCCGGGGATGTCGACGGCGACGTTCAGCGCGACCGCCGCCGCGCCGCCGCCGCTGTCCGTCGCACCGCTGTCCGCCGCGTCGGCGCCGTCGCCGCCCGCGCCGGTCTTCCCGGCTGCTTTCGCGGGCCGTTGCTCGGCCTGCCCGGTCCTGCTGTTGATCTCGACCACGTCGAGCCGGCGGACGCTCGGCGGCAACCGGTCCGGAATATTGATGTCGGCTTGGTCGACGCGGATCTGCGCACCGACGCGGGGCGCCGTCAGCGTGCCGCCGACCTGCACGTCGCCGCTCGCCGAGCCGGTAGCCTCGTCGCGCTGGACGACCCGGAACTGACGGAAGCTCGCCTTGATGTCGAGCGCCGGACCCGGAGTCGCCGAAAGGGCCACGCCGCCGCTCACCTGCAACTCGCCCTTGCCGGGGCCGTCCTTCGCCGAGAAGCGGCGCACGACGAACCGGTCCTGGTCGCCGGCCAGCTCCGCCGAGAGATCGTTCAGGACGAGGCCGGAGGCCATGTTCTCGTACCGGCCGCCGGTCAGCGTCACCCGTCCGGCCGCTGCCGGTGCGGCGACCGTGCCGCCGACGCGGGCGTCGAGCGCCAGTTTGCCGGCGATCCGGTCCTCGCCGAGCGGCAGCAGGTCGGCGAGGTTGGCGAGATCGGCGCCGCCCTCGACCCTGAGCGCGACCGCGCCGTCGCGCGGCAGGTCGACGCCGAGCGACGGCTGACGCCGCAGCACGAGCGGCGCCGCGCCGGAGAAGCCGACGCCCTCCATCTTCGGCGCGTCGACGCGGCCCTTGAAGTCGACGCGCCCGCCGCGCCAGACCGCGTCCGCCGACATCGCGATCGGCGGCAGATCCGGCCGGCTCAGCGTCGCAAGCCGAATATCGTGCCCTTCGACGACGACGCGGCCTTCCGGCCGGTCGAGCGTGCCGGAAAGGTCGATGTCGGCGCCCAGCGTCCCGGCAGCGTCGCCATGTCCGGCGAACCGTCCGGCGAGCGCCAGCGGCAGCTGCTTCGCGAGCAGCTTCAGCGCGACGGCGTTGCCTTTGAGCGCGCCGCCGCCGGTCACCTGGCCGCTGCCGAGGGCGAGCGACAGATTGGCGAAGCTGAAATCGCCGCCGCGCCGCGCCAGCGTCAGCGGCTGGCGGAGCTGCACGCGCTCGCCCGCGACCTCGCCCGCGAGCTTCGCCAGCTTCAGCTCCAGCGCATCGGCGTCGCCGATCGACGCCTCGCCGCCGAGCGCCAGATTGATCGGCTGCTGCACCTGGCCCCGCACGTCGCCGGTGAAGGCGACGCGGCCGGGTTGGGGCGCCTTGAGGTCGAGCCGGACGGCGTCGATCCTGTCGGGACCGCCGAGCGCCACGCGATCGACGGCGAGGTTCGCCGTGCCGCTCGGCTTGCCGAGGAGGTCCGCGAGCTTCGCGGTCAGCGCGAGGCGGTCGACCGCGACGCGAGATCCCTGCGACGGCGCGGCGGAGAGCCCGGCGCCGTTCAACGCCAGATCGACGCTCTGGCCGCCCTTCGCCGCGAGCGTCGCCTTGAGGTCGGCCCGTCCGGCGAGCGCCGTTCCGGCGAGCCGCGACCATGGCGCCAGATCCGGGATGCGCGCCGTGACGGTGCCGCTGGTCAGCAGCGTGTCGAGCGCGGTCTGCAACGACGCGGCCTCGATCGTCGTGCCGCCGGCGGCAAGCCGCAGCTTCGGGATGTCGAGCCGGCGGTCCGCCGGATCGGCGCCGTGCAGCGCGAACTCGCCGTTCAGCGTCCCGGTAAGGTCGGCGGAGCGGAACTCGGCATCGAGCTTGCCTGCGGGCTCGGCGGACGCGGTCGCCGTCAGCCGGGCGGTCAGCCGGTCGAGACGGGCGTTCCCGGCGACGAGGTCGGCGCCGTCCAGCGACGCGTCGGCCGCGACCGCGTCGAGCGGTCCTTCCGCCGTGCCGTCGAGCGTGACCCGCCCGGCGAGCGTCGGCTGTCCGGCGGCGCTCGCCAGCGGCGCCAGCTTCGGCAGTTCGACGCGGTACGTCGCCTTGATCCGATCGGCGCCGGGCGGCAGCGCGGCGGTCGCGCGGGCACGGACGTTGGCGCCCGACGCTTCGAAGCGGGAGAGGTCGAGCGCGCCGTCCGTGGCGCGCGTCGCGTCGCCCGATAGGTCGAGCCGGCCGCCGAGCAGCCCGTCCGCCGCCGGCACGCCGAGCGCGAGGTCGGCGAAATGCCCGTCGAGCCGCGCCGTGGTCGAGCCGTCCGCTGCCTGCCGCGCGACGAGATCGAGCTTGCCGCTGCCCGAGAGCGTGCGGCCGGCAAGGCCGGAGAAGCGGCCGAGATCGGCGACCGAGAGATGCACCGTCCCGTCGCCGCTCAGCTCCCGCGCGTCGACCTGTCCGTTCGCGGTCAGCGCCAGCCCGGCCCCGGACAGGTCGAGCGTCGCGATGTCGGCGCGGAGCGTATTCGGCTGCACGGTGCCGTCGAGCCGCCAGTCGATCGAATCGCCGAGGCCGGCGGGGACCGGCGCCGCCGGGCTGACGATCCCTTCGATCCGCCCGTTTCCGGTGAGCGCCACGGAAGCGTTCGGGTCGCTCAGCGGCGCGCTCGGCGTCGCGGCAAGCTGCGCCGTGATCCGCGCGGCGCCGTTGCCGTCGAACCGCGGCTCGGCGAGATCGAGCGTCACCTCGGCGTGCGGATGGTCCGTCGCGCCGCGCGCGGTCAGCGTCGCCGTCCCGGTGCCGGAGAGCGGATGGTCGAGCAGCGGCGAGAGCAGCGACAGGTCATCAGCGCGGAGGTTCACCGTCGCGTCGATCTCGTTCGCCGCGAGGTCGACGCGGCCCGCGCCGTCGACCGTGGCCGCCGCCGCGGTCACCGACAGGCGGTCGGCGACCAGCGTCCGGCCGTCGCCGGTGAGCGATGCGGCGACGTCGAAGCCGAACGAGTCTCCGGCGAGCGGCGCCATCTTGTCGGGAATGAGCTGTCCCGGGACCGCCCTGCCGGTCGCGCCGAACCGGTAGCCGCCGGCGCTCTGCTGCGCGAGGGCGAGGTCGGCATCGACCCTGGCGCGGTCGGCGGCCTTCGCGGCGAGCTTGCCGTGCCAGTCGGCGAGAAGCCCGGAGCCGTTCAGCGACACCGCGAGCGGCAGCCGGTCGTTGCGGTCGAGCAGCGCATCGAGCAGCAGCCCGCTCGGCTCGGCGGCATCCAGCTTGAGCGACAGCGTGGCCGGATCGCCGGCCAGCGATGCGGCCAGCGTCGCGTTGCCCGGCTGCGTGTCGACCCGGCGCACCGCGAGATGCGCCGACGCCGTGCCGTCCCGGCCGAGCGCGGCGTCGCCGTCGACGGTGATGATCACCTCGTCGCCGAGCACCGGCGCCGCGAGCTGAAGCAGGACGATCTCGAAGGATTGCAGATCGACCGCGACCGGCAGGTGCGGCACCGAGATCGAGATCGGGCCGGAGGCGTTCTGCGGCTCCGGCGAAGGCGGATAGGCCGGCTGGCGCAAGATGCGGACGTCCGCCGCGCCGAGCCGCCGTATCGTGAGCTTCCGCGCCGGCAGGTCGCGCAGGTCGAGCGTGACGCCGACGTCGCGCAGCACCGCCCACGGCCCCTGCGGGTCGCTGAGCGTGATCTCCTCGATCTTCATCTCGCGGGGCAGATGGCCGCTGATGCGGCCGACGGCGATGCCCTTGCCGGGCTGGCTTAGCGCGCTCGTCAGCTCGGCCGCGAGCCAGTCCTTGGCGGTGCGGGACTGGAGAAACCAGAACCCGGCGCCGACCAGCACCAGCAGAAGCAGCGCCAGGATCCCGAGCGCCTTGAGGAAGCCTCGAACAAGTTTCATAAATATCAGAACGCCTGTCCGAGGCTTATGTAGATCTGGAACGCGGAGTCGCTTGCCCGCTTGTTCAGCGGCACGCCGACGTCGAAGCGAACCGGGCCGACCGGCGTGTAGTAGCGCAGGCCGATTCCCGTGCCGTAGAGCAGCTTGCCGGCCGGCAATGTCGAGGTGTAGACGTTGCCGGCCTCAAGGAACGGTACGACGCCGATCGACTCCGTGACCTTGATGCGCAGTTCGACCCCTGCCTCCAGGCTCGACTTGCCGCCACGCGGCGTCGTCGTGCCGGGATAGAACGGCCCGGCGAGCTGATAGCCGTAGCCGCGCACCGAGCCGCCGCCGCCGGCATAGAGCCGCTTGTCCGCCGGCAGCCCGTCGCGGCTCTCGCCGAAGATCGAGCCGAGCGCGCCGAAGCCGGCGAGGACGTATGTGTCCGTCGCGCCGAGCGAGCGGTAGGCGCTGCCGGCGACGCGGTTCGATACGAAGGCGAGACCCGTCGAGGAGAGGCCCTCGTAAGGCGTGACGGTCAGCGCGGCGCGCGTCCCCGTCGTCGGGTTGAGCAGGTCATTGGTGCTGTCGCGCCGCAGATAGATCGGCGTGCCGAGCAGCGAATAGGTCTGCGTGCCGGGCGGGCTCTGCACGTTCGTTTCCTCGAACTGCAGGCCGGCGCCGCCGCTCACCAGCGGCCCGAACCGCCGCTCCAGCCCGCTATAGAGCCGCAGCCGGCGCGCCGTGTAGGCCGGCGGCGATTCGTCGGCGAGGTCGGCCTCGGCGAGCAGATCCTCGTCCTTGCGCCACACGTCCGGCTTGCGGAAGCGGGTGCTGAGGCCGAGCTGGTTCTGCGCGAAGGTGCCGATGACGCGCAGCCGCTCGGCGCCGCCGAACAGGTTGCGGTTCTCCCAGAAGGCGCGGGTGCCGAAGCCCAGCGTCGTGTCGTAGGCGAGACCGGCGCCGATCGAGCGCGGCAGGCGCTCGACGAGGGCGAGCGTCACCGGGATGCTGCCGTCGCGGGCCGGCTCCGCCGCCGGCGTGATCCGCACCGCGGTGAACAGCCCGCTGTCGACGAGGGTGCGCCGCGTCGCGTCGATTTCGCGGCTGTCGTAGAGATCGCCGCGCCGCCATGTGATGCGGCGCTCGACCCAGGCCGGAGCGAGCCGGGACAGGCCTTGGATCACCGCGTCGCCGAACGTGACCTGCGGCCCCGCATCGACGGTGTAGGTGACTTCCATCGTGCGCGTGCCGTGGTCGACGACGACCTTGCGGTCGGGCACCTTGGCGTAAGGGCGGCCCTGCCGCGCGTACTCGGCGACGATCGCCGCTTCGGCCTCGATCACCGGCGCAGTCTTGGCGGCGTCGCCGAGCTTGAGGCCGAAGGCGCTCGGGTCGTAGCGGTCGAGGAGCGGCGGCGTGCCGCCATCGGGCGCGCGGAAGGTGACGGACTGGAGCCGATAGAGCAGGCCGGGATCGACCGAGACGGTGACCCGCGCCGGCTCGACCGCGGTGTCGATGCCGAAGCTCAGCGTCGCCGCCCAATAGCCGTTCGCCTCCAGCACCGGGCGCAGCCGGCCGAGATCGTCCTCGGCGCGGCGGCGCAGCGCGGCCGGCGTTGCCGGCGGCTTGTCCTGGAGCGTCACGAGCTGCGAGACGGCGCGCAACTGAGCCGGCACCCCGTCCGCATCGCCCACCACCCGGATCTCGGCTATGTAGCGGAGATCCTGCGCCCGCGCCGCGGAGGACGAGGCAGCCGCCGCGGTGAGGCAGAGCAAGGCGAGAAGGGGGCGGAGGAGGGTGGCCGAAATCGGCGTCGCCGGACGGAGGGGGCGGAAGGAGCGGGAAGAGGCCATGACGCGCCTCGCTGTAACGCGCCCGGCAAAGCGCCGGTTCCGCCGCTACTTCGTGCCGAACAACCGGTCGCCGGCGTCGCCCAGGCCGGGCACGATATAGGCGTGGTCGTCCAGCCGCTCGTCGAGGGCGGCGGCGAACACCGGCACGCGCGGGTGCGCGGCGGCGAAGGTCGCCATGCCCTCGGGCGCCGCGACCAGCGCCATCAGCCGGATCGCGCCGTCGTCGACGCCGTGCCGGTTGAGCACGTCGACCGCGTGAACCGCCGAGTTGCCGGTCGCCAGCATCGGGTCGACGACGATGAAGATCCGGCCCTCGGGCTCCGGCAGCTTGACCAGATACTCGACCGGCCGCTTCGTCGCCGGGTCGCGATAGAGGCCGATATGGCCTGCGCGCGCCGACGGCACCAGCTCGTGCAGGCCCTCGGCCATCCCAAGCCCGGCGCGCAGGATCGCGACGATCGCGACCTTCTTGCCGGCGATCACCGGCGCCTCCATGCGCGCGAGCGGCGTCTCGATCGCCTCCTGCGTCAGCGGCAGCTCGCGCGTGATCTCATAGCCCATCAGCAGCGCGATCTCCTTGAGGAGCTGCCGGAAGGCGACGGTCGGCGTCGCCTTGTCGCGCATGTGGCTGAGCTTGTGCTGGATCAGCGGGTGATCGAGCAGTCGGAGCGAGGGGAAGCGCGGATCGGCGGCAACCATGGCGCGACCGAGTGTAGCCGTCCCGGCGGCGGAAGACAAAACATCCTCCTGCGCCGGCCCCTGTCCGTCGGCTATAGTCCCGCCCCAATCTTGACGTACGTCATTCGGCACGAGCGACGCCATAAGTACGGTCGCGCCTTTCGGTCGAAGGATTGTTGCTATCGTGCGGGTTTCGCTCTCCTGGTCCCGGTTGATGTCTGCCGCCGTCGCCGTCGTGCTGGCAGCGGCGGCAGGAGCGGCCGTCGTCCCCTTCGGCCCGGCATCCGCCGCCACCCGGCGCGGCGCAACCGCCACCGCCCCGGCTGCCCCCGCGCCAACCGGCGACGACCTGATCGGCATCGTCTCGACGGTGGAGACGCGGGAGGAGGACACCCTGCTCGACCTCGCCCACGACAGCGACATCGGCTATGTCGAGATCCGTGCCGCCAACCCCGGCGTCGACCCGTGGCTGCCCGGCGCCGGGCGGAAGGTGGTGCTGCCGACCGCGCATCTGATCCCCGATGCGCCGCGTACCGGCATCGTCATCAACCTCGCCGAACTGCGGCTCTACTACTTTCCGCCGCGCGGCAGCGGCGAGCCGCCGCGGACCTTCCCGATCGGCATCGGCGGCGAGGGCAAGGAGACGCCGGTGGGCCGGACCTCCGTCGCCGGCAAGCGCGCGCATCCGACCTGGAATCCGACGCCGTCGGAGCGCCAGGAAGACCCCGACCTGCCGGAGCGCGTGGCGCCGGGCCCGGACAACCCGATGGGCGACTTTGCGCTGTATCTCGGCTGGAAGGCTTACGCGATCCACGGCACCAACAAGCCGTACAGCATCGGCCGCCGCGACAGCAGCGGCTGCATCCGCATGCTGCCGGAGGACATCGAGACGCTGTTCAAGGCGGTTTCGATCGGCACGCCGGTCACCGTCGTCGACCAGCCGGTGAAGGTCGGACGCTCCGGCGGCGAGCTGTACTTGGAGGTGCACCCGTCGCAGGAGGATGTCGATTCGATCGAGGAGACCGGGCAGCCGGCCGCGATCGTGGCGCCGGACGCCGAGACGGCGGTCATGCGGGCGGCCGGCGCGGACGCGGATCGCGTCGACTGGTATGCGGTCGGCCGGATCGCGCAGCGCCGCACCGGCGTCCCGGAGCAGATCACGAAGAGCCTATTTCAGTAGGCTCCGCCCGCGGGTCCCCTGATCGATGACGGGAGCGAAATCGTCACCTCGCCTGCGGCTCTCCCGCCTTCAGGAGATCGTTCGCCAGGGCGAGGAGCGCGGCGAGCTGGAACGGCTTGCGCAGGAAGACCTGCTGCCTCTCCTGCAACATCAGGATCTCGTCCGGATGGCCGGACATCAGGATGACCTTGCACCCCGCCTCCGTCGCGAACTCCGCCAGACCGGACCCCAGCCCGTCGGTCATCCGTACGTCGATCACCGCAAGGGCGGGGCGCTGCTCGGCGATTCGCCGCCGCCCGATCTCGATCGAGGTGGCGGTCGTCACGGCGAAGCCGTTCCCTTCCAGGAACCAGCAGATCACGTCGCAAATATCCGGGCTGTCGTCGATCACGACGACGGAAGGCGGATCGGGCATGGCGGTCTCCCGACGGTTTGCCGAACCACTCCGGAGCGACACCCCCGTGCCCGCTCCGGCGCGACGTAAGTTGATTTTGGCGTACCTGCCGGGGCCGAGCAATTGACATATCGCAACGACACGGTCGAAGAGATCGTCGCTCGCCGACTGGCTGCGGTCGCGTACCGCTCCGGCCGGCGGCTCGAACTAGTCTGCCCCGGCGGCGTTGCCGCGGTGGTGCCGCTCCTCTAAAGAGGAGCGCGTGTCCGTTCCTCTCTCCTCCACCGCACGATCGGCAGACGCGCTGCCGTCCGCGCTTCGTGGCGTCCTTGCCGGCTGGCGGCCGTGGGTGCTGCTCGCGGCGCTGTGCCTCGCGCTCTACCTGCCGGGGATCGCGTCGGTGCCGCCGCTCGACCGCGACGAATCCCGCTTCGCGCAGGCGACCCGGCAGATGCTGGAGACCGGCGACTATATCCGCATCCGCTTCCAGGACGAGGCGCGCAACAAGAAGCCGGTCGGCATCTACTGGCTCCAGGCCGCCTCGGTCTCGCTCTTCGGCAGCGCCGAGGGGACGGCGCTCTGGCCGTACCGGCTGCCGTCCCTGCTCGGCGCGCTGGCCGCCGTGCTGCTGACTTTCCAATGCGGGCGCCGCCTGTTCGGGACCAGCCGGGAAGGCACGGCGGCGGCGCTGCTCGGCGCCGGACTGCTCGCCGCCTGCGTCTCCTTGCAGATCGAGGCGCACCTCGCGAAGACGGACGCAGTGCTCCTGGCGACGGTGGTTGCGGCGCAGGGCGCGCTCGCCGGCATCTATCGGCGTCGTCGTGCCGGCGAGCCCGCGTCGGCGGCGCTCGCCGCCGCGTTCTGGGTCGCGCAGGGAATCGGCATCCTGATCAAGGGACCGATCACCCCGATCGTCAGCGCGATGACCGTGCTTGCGCTTGCCGCCGCCGACCGCGACTGGCGCGGCTGGCCGGGCGCCCTGCGGATCGGCTGGGGACTGCCGCTCGCGCTTGCGCTCGTGCTGCCGTGGCTGGTCGCGGTGCAGGTCGCGACGAGCGGCGGCTTCCTCGCCGAGGCGGTCGGGCACGACATGCTCGGCAAGATGGCAGGCGGGCAGGAGGCGCATGGTGCGCCGCCGGGCTATTACCTGCTCCTGCTGTTCGCGACCTTCTGGCCGGGTTCGCTCTTCCTCGCCGCCGCCGCGCGCCGGGCGTGGCGGCACCGCGCCGGCCTCGCGGAGCGGTTCCTGCTCGCCTGGATGCTGCCGACCTGGATCCTGTTCGAGTGCGTGCCGACGAAGCTGCCGCACTACGTGCTGCCGGCCTATCCTGCGCTGGCGCTGCTGGCCGGACGGGCGCTGGCGGCGGTCCTGGCGAATCCCCTCTCCCGT
>DASWRT010000208.1:0-2694 GCA_036403035.1 Allostellaceae bacterium
CTTCACGGTGAAGCCGTCCCAGCGCCAGAGGCCGCCGTCGCGTGCGACGATGCGCTGGCCGGTCGCGAGGCGGGGCTGCATGGCGCGGGCCTCGTCCGGCGTCGCGACGACGCCGATCTGCGACAGCCGGCGGGCGAGGGCCGGCGGGCCGCTGACGAGATCGGCGAAGCTCTGCGCACCGTCCGGCAGGGCAGGGGGCGCGTCGAGCGGCGGCGGCAGCTCGCCCCAATGCGTCGGCGCCCCGATATCGAGCGAGGCGGTGAGGTCGTCGCCGAGCGCCGCGGCCAAGGCGGCCTCGTAGCCCGGCGTCACGGTGAGCGCATCGAGCGCCGGCGTCTCGCCCTTGCGGGAGCCGGCGGCGAGCAGGTCGGTGAGCGCCTGCGCCTCGGCGCGCAGCTTGGTCCGCGCGGCGTCGGCCGCCTGCATGTTCTCGCGGGCCGACTGCTCGGCGCCCTGCGCCATGCGAAGCGCCTGCTCGGAATCCTCGGCGGCGATCCGGCTCTGCTCGACGGAATCGGCGGCGAGCGCGACCTTTTCCTCTGCGGCGGCGACCGCGTCGGGCGGCACGCTCTGCGCCTGGAGCGCCTGACGCTGCCGCTCGGTTTCGGCGATGCGGCCGGCGAGCCGGGCCAGCCGTTCGTCGGCCTCGGCCTGCTGCCGGGCCAGGGCGACGCGGCGCGCCTCGATTGCGGCGGTCTCCTCGGTGGCGCGGGCCAGCTCGCCGTCGAGCCGGGTGACGTCCTGGGCGATGCCGCGGACCCGCTCCGCCGCCTCCTGCTGCCGCGCCGCCTCCTCGCCCTGTGCGTCGAGCAGCGTCTGCCGCTCCTCGGCGAGGCGGGTCAGCGCGGCGTCGGCGTCGGCGGCGATCTCGGCCTCGCGGCCGCGGTCATGGTCGAGCTGGCGGAGGCGCTGCTCGGCGGCGAGGCGGGAATCGTGGACCCGCCGCTCCTCCTGCTCCAGCCCGTCCTGGGCCAGAGTCAGCCGCTGCACCTCGGCGGCGGTGGCGGCCTCGGTCTGGCGGAGCGGCGGCAGTTTCTCGGTCGCCATGTCGCGCTGCCGGCCGAGCGAGACCGCCTGCCGCATCCGCTCGCCGACCTCGCGTTCGGCGGCGTCCAGCTTGGTGCCGGCAGTGCGGTTGGACGCCTCGGCGGCGACCCAGAGGAGATGCAGCACGATCGCCTCGGCGCGGCGGATCTGCTCGGACAGGCGGCGGTAGCGTCCGGCCTGCTTGGCCTGCTTCCGCAGCGTCTCGAACTGCGCGTTCAACGTGACGATCACGTCGTCGAGCCGGGAGATGTTCGCCTCGGCCGCCTTCAGCCGCAGCTCGGCCTCGTGGCGGCGGGAGTGCAGGCCGGCGATGTTCGCCGCCTCCTCCAGCAGCCCGCGACGCTCGACCGGCTTGGCGTTGATGATCGCGCCGATCCGCCCCTGGCTCACCAGCGCCGTCGACTGCGAGCCGGTCGCGGCGTCGGCGAAGAGGAGCTGGACGTCGCGGGCCCGGACCTCCTTGCCGTTGATGCGGTAGCCGGAGCCGGAGCCGCGGTCGATGCGCCGAACGACCTCGATCTCGACCTCGTCGTTGAAGGCGAGGGGGGCGCGCTTCGCCGCGTTGTCGAGCAGCAGGGCGACCTCGGCGATATTGCGCGCCGGGCGGTTCGACGTGCCGCCGAAGATCACGTCGTCCATCTCGCCGCCGCGCATCCGCTTCGCCGAGGTCTCGCCCATCACCCAGCGCAGCGCCTCGACGAGGTTCGACTTGCCGCAGCCGTTCGGGCCGACGATGCCGGTCATCCCCGGCTCGATCATCAGATCGGTCGGATCGACGAAGGACTTGAACCCGGAGAGGCGGAGGCGAGTGAACTGCACGGCCGGGCTAAAGGTAAGTCCCTCTTCCGCAAGGGAAGAAGGGACACGGCGGCGGATGCGCCAAGATGCGCCGATATGGTTAGGGGATCGTTAAGATTTCGCCTGGGCCGCCGCCGCCTTGAGCGCCGCGTCGAACTGGTCGTAGGGAAGCGCGCCGACGAGCTTCTTGCCGTTGATGAAGAAGGTTGGGGTCGACTCGACGCCGTACTCCTTCTCCGCGGCGAGGCGGCCGGCGACGATCTTGTTGGCGACGTCCTCGTTCTTCGAGCAGTCCTGGATCTGCTGGTCGCTCATCCCGGCGAGCTTGGCGTAGCGGCCGAGCGCGGCGACCGGATCGCTCGCCTTGATCCAGTTGTCCTGGGACTGGAAGACGACGTCGACGAAGCCGAAATAGTGTTCCGGCCCGATGCACTGCGCGAGCTTCGCCGCTTCCAGCGCGGCGCGGTCGAACGGGAAGTTGCGGTAGACGAGCTTCGCCTTCCCGGCGTCGATCCAGTCCTTCTTGATCTTCGGCAGCGTCTCCTTGTCGAACGCGGCGCAGTGCGGGCAGGTCATCGAGGCGTACTCGATGATCGTGACCGGCGCGTCCTTGTTGCCGAGCACGTGGTCGTCCGGCGCGACCTGCGGCACGCTCGACGCGACGCCGCCCCCGATTTGGGCGAGCGCCGGTCCGGCGGCGGGCGCTGTCGCAAACGCGGCGACGGCGGCGACAGTGAGGGCATACCATATGCGGCGCATGTCTCTCTCCTGGACGCAATCTATTGAGGGTAGAGCAGTGGATCGACCGACGCAACCGTTGCCGTCGCGGCCCCGCTCAGCGTTTCCTGG
>DASWRT010000209.1:0-43262 GCA_036403035.1 Allostellaceae bacterium
ATGGCGAAGGCGAAGTTTGCGCGGACGAAGCCGCACTGCAACATCGGGACGATCGGTCACGTGGATCACGGGAAGACGTCGCTGACGGCGGCGATCACGAAGGTCCTGGCGGAGACGGGCGGCGCGACGTTCACGGCGTACGACCAGATCGACAAGGCGCCTGAGGAGCGGGCGCGCGGGATCACGATTTCGACGGCGCACGTGGAGTACGAGACGGCGCAGCGTCATTACGCGCACGTCGACTGCCCGGGTCATGCGGACTACGTGAAGAACATGATCACCGGGGCGGCGCAGATGGACGGCGCGATCCTGGTGGTGTCGGCGGCGGACGGTCCGATGCCGCAGACGCGCGAGCACATCCTGCTGGCGCGTCAGGTCGGCGTGCCGTCGCTGGTGGTGTTCCTGAACAAGGTCGACATGGTCGACGACCCGGAGCTGCTGGAGCTGGTCGAGCTGGAGGTGCGCGAGCTGCTGTCCTCGTACGACTTCCCGGGGGACGACATTCCGATCGTGAAGGGGTCGGCGCTGATGGCGCTGGAGGACAAGCGTCCGGAGCTCGGTCACGAGGCGATCCTGGAGCTGATGCGGGCGGTTGACAGCTACATCCCGCAGCCGGAGCGGGCGAAGGACCGTCCGTTCCTGATGCCGATCGAGGACGTGTTCTCGATCTCGGGCCGCGGCACGGTGGTGACGGGTCGGGTCGAGCGCGGCGTGGTGAAGGTCGGCGACGAGGTCGAGATCGTCGGTCTGAAGGACACGACGAAGACGGTGGTGACCGGGGTCGAGATGTTCCGCAAGCTGCTCGACTCGGGCGAGGCGGGGGACAACATCGGGGCGCTGCTGCGCGGGACGAAGCGCGAGGACGTGGAGCGCGGTCAGGTTCTGGCGGCGCCGGGGTCGATCACGCCGCACACGCGGTTCAAGGCCGAGGCGTACATCCTGACGAAGGAGGAGGGCGGCCGGCACACGCCGTTCTTCAACAACTACCGTCCGCAGTTCTATTTCCGGACGACGGACGTGACCGGGACGGTTGTTCTGCCGGAAGGCACCGAGATGGTGATGCCGGGGGACAACGTGACGATGGAGATCGAGCTGATCGCGCCGATCGCGATGGACGAGGGTCTGCGCTTCGCCATCCGCGAGGGCGGCCGAACCGTCGGCGCCGGCGTCGTCGCCAAAATCGTCAAGTAGCGGCAGCGACGCGCGGGAATACAAGGAGTACGGGGATCGGATCGGCCGATTAGGCCGGCCGATCCCCGGCGAGAGGACGTACCGAGATGGATAGTCAGAACATCCGCATCCGCCTTAGGGCGTACGATCATCGCGTGCTCGACCAGTCGACGAGCGAGATCGTGAACACGGCCAAGCGGACCGGCGCGCGCGTGCGCGGCCCGATCCCGCTGCCGACCCGGATCGAGAAGTTCACGGTGCTGCGCTCGCCGCACATCGACAAGAAGTCGCGCGAGCAGTTCGAGATCCGCACCCACAAGCGGGTCCTCGACATTGTCGACCCGACGCCGCAGACGGTGGACGCGCTGATGAAGCTCGACCTCGCCGCCGGCGTCGACGTCGAGATCAAGCTGTAAGGGCCTTGTGATGCGGACCGGTCTTCTCGCTCAGAAAGTCGGCATGACGCGCATCTTCACGGACGAGGGAAACCACGTTCCGGTGACTGTGCTGAAGGTCGACAATTGTCAGGTCGTGGCCGTGCGCACGGCCGAGAACGATGGCTACACCGCCGTCCAGCTCGGCATCGGCGCCGCCAAGGTCAAGAACGTCACGCAGCCGATGCGCGGCCACTTCGCGAAGGCGAAGGTCGAGCCGAAGCGTCACCTCGCCGAGTTCCGCGTCAGCGCCGATGCGCTGCTCGACGTCGGCGCCGAGCTGTCGGTCGAGCATTTCCTGCCGGGGCAGTTTGTCGACGTCATCGGCACCTCGATCGGCAAGGGCTTCGCCGGCGGCATGAAGCGGCACAATTTCGGCGGCCTACGCGCAACGCACGGCGTTTCGGTCTCGCACCGCAGCCACGGCTCGACGGGTCAGCGCCAGGATCCCGGCAAGGTCTTCAAGAACAAGAAGATGGCGGGCCATCTGGGGCATGAGCGCGTGACCACCCAGAACCTGAAGATCGTCACCACCGATCCGGCGCGCGGGCTCATCATGGTCATGGGTTCGGTGCCGGGCCACGAGGGCAGCGTCGTCATGCTCAAGGACGCGGTGAAGCGGAAGGCGCCGGACGGGCTGCCGTTCCCGGCCGCGATCCGCTCCGCCGCCGCCGAGGCGCCGCCGGCCGACGCCGGCACCGAGACCGGGAACGAGTAACATGAAGCTGTCGGTCAAGAACTTGGACAACCAGGATGTCGGCGAGATCGATCTCGCCGACGAGGTGTTCGGCGTCGCTGTGCGCAAGGACATCCTCGCCCGCATGGTGAACTGGCAGCTCGCGAAGCGCCGCCAGGGCACGCACAAGACCAAGGGCATCAGCGAGATCAGCGGCACGACCAAGAAGCCTTACCGGCAGAAGGGCACCGGCCGCGCCCGTCAGGGCTCGCTCCGTTCGCCGCAGTTCCGCGGCGGCGCGGTGATCTTCGGCCCGGTCGTCCGCAGCCACGCCTTCGACCTGCAGAAGAAGGTGCGGCGGCTCGCGCTGAAGTGCGCGCTGTCGGACAAGGCGAAGGAAGGCAAGCTCGTCGTGCTCGACGCGGCGGCGATCGACCAGCCGAAGACCAAGCTGCTGAACCAGCGGCTTCTGAAGTTCGGCTGGGAGTCGGTGCTGATCATCGGCGGCGAGGCGCTCGACGAGAACTTCGCCCGTGCGGCCCGCAACCTGCCGCGCGTCGACGTCCTGCCGAGCCAGGGCGCCAACGTCTACGACATCCTGCGGCGCGACACGCTCGTCCTGACGCGCGACGCGGTGCAGCAGCTGGAGGCTCGCCTGAAATGAGCAGATTCCGCGTCATCCCGGCGCAGAAGACCGAACTCACGCGCGAGCAGATGTACGCGCTGGTCCGCGCGCCGGTGATCACCGAGAAGGCGACGAACATCTCGGAGCACAGGCAGGTGACCTTCCGTGTGCCGCTGGAAGCGACCAAGCGCGAGGTCAAGGCGGCGGTCGAGGGCCTGTTCGACGTCAAGGTCACCGCGGTCAACACGCTGCGGGTCAAGGGCAAGGTGAAGCGCTTCCGCGGCCATATCGGCCAGCGCTCCGATTACAAGAAGGCGATCGTCACCCTCGCCGAGGGCCAGAAGATCGACGTGACGACGGGTATCTGATCCCATGGCATTGAAAACCTTCAAGCCGACGACGCCCTCGCAGCGCCAGCTCGTGATCGTCGATCGCGGCGAGCTCTGGAAGGGCGATCCGGTCAAGGCGCTCACCGAGGGCCTGCGCAAGAGCGGCGGCCGCAACAACACGGGCCGCATCACGCTGCGGTTCCGTGGCGGCGGCGCGAAGCGGCGCTACCGCATCGTCGATTTCAAGCGGCGCAAGGACGGCGTCGCCGCGACGGTCGAGCGGCTGGAATACGATCCGAACCGCACCGCGTTCATCGCGCTGGTGCGCTATGCCGACGGCGAGCTGAGCTATATCCTCGCGCCGCAGCGCCTCAAGGCCGGCGATCAGGTCGTCTCCGGCGAGAAGGTCGACGTGAAGCCGGGCAACGCGATGCCGCTGCGCTCGATGCCGGTCGGCACGATCGTCCACAACGTGGAGCTGAAGCCCGGCAAGGGCGGCCAGCTCGCGCGCTCCGCCGGCACCTACGTTCAGCTCGTCGGGCGCGACCAGGGCTACGCGCTGCTGCGTCTCGCCTCGGGCGAGGTGCGGATGGTGCGCGGCGAGTGCCGCGCGACGATCGGCGCGGTGTCGAACCCGGACCAGCAGAACGTCGTGATCGCCAAGGCCGGCCGTAACCGGTGGCTCGGCCATCGTCCGTCGGTCCGCGGCGTCGCGATGAACCCGATCGACCATCCGCACGGCGGCGGCGAAGGCCGCACCTCGGGCGGCCGTCATCCGGTCACGCCGTGGGGCAAGCCGACGAAGGGCAAGAAGACCCGGCAGAACAAGGCGACCGACCGCTACATCGTGCGTCGGCGCAACAAGAAGTAACGGAGACAGTTGTGGCACGCTCTGTTTGGAAAGGCCCCTTCGTCGACGGATATCTCCTGAAGAAGGCCGACAAGGCGCGGGGCTCGGGGCGCAACGAGATCATCAAGACGTGGTCTCGCCGTTCGACGATCTTCCCGCAATTCGTCGGCCTCACCTTCGGCGTCTACAACGGGCACAAGTTCGTTCCGGTGCTGGTGACCGAGAACATGGTCGGGCACAAGCTCGGCGAATTCGCGCCGACGCGGACCTTCTATGGTCACGCGGCCGACAAGAAGGCGAAGAGAGGCTGATCGATGAGTAAGCCGGCCGCACCGCGCCGCCTCGACGAAACCGAGGCTTCGGCAATCCTGCGGGCGATCAAGGTGAGCCCCCGCAAGCTCAACCTCGTCGCCCAGTCGATCCGCGGCAAGAGCGCCAGCGCGGCGCTCGCCGAGCTGACCTTCTCGCGCCGGCGCATCGCGAACGACGTGAAGAAGGTTCTTCAGGCCGCGATCGCCAATGCCGAGAACAATCATCAGCTCGACGTCGACCGCCTCTACGTCAAGGAGGCGAGCGTCGGTCGCGCCTTCTCGATGAAGCGGTTCCATGCGCGCGGCCGCGGCCGCGCAGCCCAAGTCGAGAAGTACTTCAGCAATCTGGTTGTGGTCGTGCGCGAGCGCGCCGAAGCGCAACCGGATCAGGCCTAAGGAGAACGGCCGCATGGGTCAGAAAGTCAATCCCATCGGGCTGCGGCTCGGCATCAACCGGACGTGGGAGTCGCGCTGGTTCGCGCGCCGCGACTACGGCAACCTGCTGCTTGAGGATCTCAAGCTCCGCAAGTTCCTGGGCGACCGCCTCCAGCAGGCCGGGGTCAGCCGCATCGTCATCGAGCGCGCCGCGCGCAAGACCCGCATTACCATCCATTCGGCGCGTCCGGGCGTGGTGATCGGCAAGAAGGGCGTGGACATCGAGAAGCTCCGTATCGATATCGCGAAGCGCACCAAGAGCGACGTCAGCCTCAACATCGTCGAGATCCGCAAGCCGGAGATCGACGCGAAGCTGATCGCCGACGGCATCGCGCAGCAGCTGGAGCGCCGCGTCGCGTTCCGCCGCGCGATGAAGCGCGCCGTGCAGTCGGCGATGCGGCTCGGCGCCCAGGGCATCCGGATCAACTGCTCCGGCCGGCTGGGCGGCGCCGAGATCGCGCGCATGGAGTGGTATCGCGAGGGCCGCGTGCCGCTGCACACGCTGCGCGCCGAGGTCGATTACGGCGTCGGTACGGCGAAGACCACCTACGGCACCTGCGGCGTCAAGGTCTGGGTGTTCAAGGGCGAGGTGATGACGCACGACCCGATGGCGTTCGACAAGCGCGCCGAAGAGAACCAGGGCGCGCCGTCCGATCATCATCGTGACCACCGCGAGCATCGCGACCGGGATCGCCCGCGCCGCGGCCCGGCGAACGCCTGAGCGGCGGCCGACCGACGGGACTTGAGGACGTAGACCATGCTTAGTCCGAAACGAACGAAATACCGCAAGGCCCACAAGGGCCGCATCCACGGCCTCGCGAAGGGCGGCACGACGCTGAATTTCGGCGCGTTCGGCCTCAAGGCGACTGAGCCGGGCCGCGTCACCGCCCGCGAGATCGAGGCTGCGCGCCGTGCGCTCACCCGCCACATCAAGCGCGTCGGCCGCGTCTGGATCCGCATCTTCCCGGACGTCCCGGTCTCGCAGAAGCCGGCCGAGGTCCGCATGGGCAGCGGCAAGGGCTCGCCGGAATTCTGGGTCGCGCGCATCAAGCCGGGCCGGATCATGTTCGAGCTCGACGGCGTGCCGCAGGAGCTTGCCAAGGAGGCGTTCGCGCTGGCTGCGGCGAAGCTCTCGGTCAGCACCCGGTTCGTCGCCCGCCTGGGCGAGGAGGCAGCAGCATGAAGGCCGCCGATCTCCGTCCGAAGACCGACGACGAGCTGAAGCATCAGGTCGAGGAGCTTGCGAAGGAGGCGTTCAACCTGCGCTTCCAGCGGGCCAGCGGCCAGCTTGAGAATACGGCGCGGGTGCGCCAGGTGCGCCGCGACATCGCCCGCATCAAGACCCTGCTCTCCGAGCGCGCGCGCACGGCCGCTGCCGGCCGTGGCGCAGCCGCGAAGTAATAGGAAGAGACTATGCCGAAACGCGTCCTGCAGGGAGTGGTCGTCAGCGACGCCTGCGACAAGACGGTGATCGTGCGCGTCGAGCGGCGCGTCATGCACCCGGTCTACAAGAAGTTCATCACGCGGTCGAAGAAGTACGCCGCGCACGACGAGGAGAACCGGTTCAAGGCCGGGGAAACCGTCCGGATCGAAGAGAGCCGGCCGATCTCCAAGCGCAAGCGCTGGATCGTACTGACCGAAGGCGCCGAGGCCGGCGCTGCGGCGGCTCAGGGGTAGTTCATTATGATCCAGATGCAAACGAACCTAGACGTCGCCGACAATTCCGGCGCGCGCCGCGTCCAGTGCATCAAGGTGCTGGGCGGCTCGAAGCGGAAGGTGGCGACGGTCGGCGACGTGATCGTGGTCTCCGTGAAGGAGGCGATCCCGCGTGGCCGCGTGAAGAAGGGCGACGTGCATCGTGCGGTGATCGTGCGCACGGCCAAGGAAATTCGCCGCGTCGACGGCAGCGCGATCCGGTTCGACCGGAACGCCGCCGTTCTGATCAACAAGCAGGGCGAGCCGATCGGCACCCGCATCTTCGGGCCGGTGACGCGCGAGCTGCGCGCGCGCAAGTTCATGAAGATCGTGTCGCTCGCGCCGGAAGTGCTCTGAGCCGGGATGCGCCGAAATGATTAAGCTGAAGATCAAGAAGGGCGACAAGGTCGTCGTCATTACCGGCAAGGACAAGGGCAAGACCGGCGAGGTGGTCAAGGTCGATCCCAAGGAGAGCCGGGTGACGGTGCAGGGCGTCAACGTCGTGAAGCGCCACACGCGGCCGCAGATGGGGAACCCCGGCGGCATCGTCGAGAAGGAGGCGCCGCTTCACGTCTCGAACGTGGCCCACGTCGACCCCAAGGACGGCAAGCCGACCCGCGTCGGCTACAAGATGCTCGAAGACGGCCGGAAGGTGCGCGTCGCGCGGCGCTCCGGCGAAGTCCTCGACGCCTAAGGCGGACCAGAACGATGACGCGATTGCAGGAACACTACGACAAGGTCGTCCGGCCGGCCCTGATGCAGGAGTTCGGGTACAAGAGCCCGATGCAGGTGCCGAAGATCGAGAAGATCGTCGTCAACATGGGCGTCGGCGAGGCCGTCCAGGATGGCAAGAAGATCGACGCGGCGGTCGGCGATCTGACGGCGATCACCGGGCAGCGTCCGGTCGTGACCCGCGCCAAGAAGTCGATCGCAACCTTCAAGCTGCGCGAGAACATGCCGATCGGCGCGAAGGTGACGCTGCGGCGGAGCCGGATGTACGAGTTCCTCGACCGGCTGGTCAACATCGCGCTGCCCCGCGTCCGCGACTTCCGCGGCGTTCCGGGCAAGAGCTTCGACGGCCGCGGCAACTACGCGCTCGGTCTCAAGGAACAGCTCGTGTTCCCCGAGATCAACTACGACAAGGTCGACGCGGTGCGCGGGATGGACATCATCATCGTGACCACGGCGAAGACCGACGCCGAGGCCAAGGCCCTGCTGAAGGGCTTCTCAATGCCTTTCAACAGCTAGCCGACGCGGGTAGGGCAAGACCTATGGCCAAGAAGAGTTCCATCAACAAGAACGAGCATCGCGCCAAGCTGACGAAGCAGAAGGCGGCCAGCCGCGCGAGGCTGAAGGCGCTGGCGACCGACCGCGACGCGTCGCCGGACGACCGTTTCGCCGCGCAGCTCAAGCTCGCCGAACTGCCGCGCAACTCGTCGGCGACGCGCATCCGCAATCGCTGCGCGATGACCGGGCGCCCGCGCGCCTACTATCGCAAGTTCAAGCTGTCGCGCATCACGCTGCGCGAACTCGCCTCGACCGGCCAGATCCCCGGCATGGTCAAGTCGAGCTGGTAAGGAGAGACTGTCCATGTCGATGAGCGATCCTCTCGGCGATATGCTGACGCGCATCCGCAACGGGCAGCGGGCGCACAAATCCATGGTGGAATCGCCGGCGTCGAAGATCCGCGCCAACGTGCTCGAAGTCCTGAAGCGGGAAGGCTACATCCGCGGCTTCTCGCGCGAGGAGGTCCGTCCAGGCATCGCCGAGCTCAAGATCGAGCTGAAGTATGTCGACGGCGAGCCGGTGATCCGCGAGATCTCCCGCATCTCGAAGCCGGGCCGGCGGATCTACTCGAAGATCGCCGACCTGCCGAAGGTCTATAACGGCCTCGGCATCGCGATCCTGTCGACGCCCCGCGGCGTCATGTCGGACGCCGAGGCCCGCGCCGCCAATGTCGGCGGCGAGGTCCTGTGCCGCGTCTTCTAAAGGGACTGCCGCCATGTCACGCGTAGGCAAGAACCCGGTCGCGATCCCGAGCGGCGTCAATATCGACCTCGCCGGGAACACGCTGACCGCCAAGGGCAAGCTCGGCACGCTTCAGCTCGTCGTCAGCAACGAGGTCACGGCCTCGGTCGAGGACGGCAAGGTCTGGGTGCGCCCGAAATCCGAGACGAAGCGCGCCCGCACCCTGTGGGGCACGACGCGCGCGCTCGTCAACAACATGGTCGAGGGCGTTTCCGCCGGCTTCACCGTCAACCTGGAGATCAACGGCGTCGGCTACCGTGCCGCGGTGCAGGGCAAGAACCTGAACCTGCAGCTCGGCTTCAGCCACGACGTCGCCTATCCGATCCCGGAAGACGTGAAGATCGTCTGCGAGAAGCCGACCTCGATCAGTATCACCGGCGCGAGTCGTCAGCGCGTCGGCCAGATCGCCGCGGAGATCCGCAGCTATCGGCCGCCCGAGCCCTACAAAGGCAAGGGAATCAAGTACGATTACGAGAAGATCCGCCGCAAGGAAGGCAAGAAGAAGTAGGAGCCCGCGATGGCGACGAAGCCCAAGTCTCTGTTCGAGCGGCGCCGCGCCCGCGTCCGGACCGTCCTGCGGAAGGCCGCGAACGGCCGGCCGCGTCTGTCGGTGTTCCGCTCCTCGAAGCATATCTACGCCCAGGTCATCGACGACGCCGAGGGCCGCACCCTGATCGCTGCGTCCACGGCCGACAAGGAGCTTCGCGGTCAGCTCAAGACCGGCGCGACGGTCGAGGCCGCCGCCGCGGTCGGCAAGCTGCTCGCCGAGCGCGCCAAGGCGGCCGGGGTCGAGGCGGTCGTGTTCGACCGTGGCGGCTACATCTATCACGGCCGGGTCAAGGCCCTGGCCGACGCTGCCCGCGAGGGCGGCCTCAACTTCTAGGAAGAACTCGATGGCACGGGCACAAGGAGAGCGCGGGGGCCGCGGCGGCCGCGACGGCGGCGACCGGCAGGGCCGCGACCGCGAGGAGAGCGAGCTCGTAGAAAAGCTCGTCAGCATCAACCGCGTCGCCAAGGTCGTGAAGGGCGGCCGGCGCTTCGGCTTCGCCGCGCTGGTCGTCGTCGGCGACGGCAAGGGCCGGGTCGGCTATGGCTCGGGCAAGGCGCGCGAGGTGCCGGAGGCGATCCGCAAGGCGACGGACCAGGCGCGCCGCGGCATGATCCGCGTGCCGCTGCGCGAAGGCCGGACGCTGCATCACGACATCCAGAGCCGGTTCGGCGCCGGCAAGGTGATCGTCCGCGCGGCGCCGCCGGGCGCCGGCATCATCGCGGGCGGCCCGATGCGCGCGATCTTCGAGGCGCTGGGCGTCAAGGACGTCGTCGCGAAGTCGGTCGGCACGTCGAACCCGCACAACATGATCAAGGCGACCTTCGAGGCGCTCGGCGGCGTCACCAGCCCGCGTGCCGTCGCCGCTCGCCGCGGCAAGAAGGTCAGCGACCTGCTCGGCAAGCGCGAGGGCGGCGGTGCCGCTGGTGCCGAGGCTCGGGAGACCGCGTAAATGGCCGACACCAAGAAGACCGTCACGGTGACGCAGCTCGGCAGCCCGATCGGCCGCCGCGCCGACCAGGAGGCGACGCTCAAGGGGCTCGGCCTCAACAAGCGGCACCGGACGCGCACGCTGGAGGATACTCCGGCGGTGCGCGGCATGATCAACAAGGTGAAGCACCTCGTCCGGATCGAACCGGGCGCGTGAGGAGGAGCCGACCGGTTTCGGCCGGACGGCGAAGGTGGCACAGATGAAACTGAACGAGCTTTCCGACAATCAAGGCGCGCATTACCGCGCGAAGCGTGTCGGCCGCGGTATCGGCTCCGGCAAGGGCAAGACCTCCGGCCGCGGCGGCAAGGGCCAGACCGCGCGCACCGGCGTCGCGATCAACGGCTTCGAAGGCGGCCAGACCCCGCTGCATCGCCGTCTGCCGAAGCGCGGCTTCAACAACGCCGACTTCCAGAAGGACTATGTCGTCGTCAATCTCGGCAGCGTCCAGAAGGCGGTCGACGCCGGCAAGCTCAAGGCGGACGCGACGGTCGACGGCGCCGCGCTGGTCGCGGCCGGCGTGCTGCGCCGGGTGCGGGACGGCGTGCGCCTCCTCGCCAAGGGCGAGTTGAAGACGGCGCTCTCGTTCAAGGTCGCCGGCGCGTCGAAGACCGCGATCGAGGCGGTGGAGAAGGCCGGCGGCAAGGTGATCGTGAAGGGCGGCGCGGCGGCGCCCGCGGCGACCTGATCGCCTGCGGGGGATGCGGGCTCGTCGCGCATTCCCATATAAACAGGGCGGAGCGTGCTCCGCCCGCCGCATTTCACCGCTGCCGCCGTGCCGGGGACGCCCGCGTCATGCGCAGCAGCGCCGTGTCAGGATGACTTAGATGGCGTCAGCCGCCGAGCAGCTAGCCGCAAACATCAATTTCTCGGCTTTTTCGAAGGCGACGGAGCTCAAGAGCCGGATCTGGTTCACGCTCGCCGCCCTGGTGGTCTACCGCCTCGGGACGTACATCCCGCTCCCCGGCATCGATCCTGCGATCCTGCAGGAGATCTTCGCGCGGAATGCCGGCGGCATCCTCGGCATGTTCGACATGTTCTCGGGCGGCGCTCTCGGGCGCATGACGATCTTCGCGCTCAACATCATGCCGTACATCTCGGCGTCGATCATCGTGCAGCTGCTGACCGCCGTGTCGCCGCAGCTCGAGGCGCTGAAGAAGGAAGGCGAGGCGGGCCGCAAGAAGCTCAACCAGTACACGCGCTACGGGACCGTTCTCCTCGCCTGCGTGCAGGCTTACGGGATCGCCGTCGGCCTTGAGGGACTGCACGGGACGGGCGGCGTCACCGCCGTCACCGATCCCGGCCTGTTCTTCCGCCTGGTCACGATGGTCACGCTGACCGGCGGCACCGTCTTCCTGATGTGGCTCGGCGAGCAGATCACGCAGCGCGGCGTCGGCAACGGCATTTCGCTGATCATCTTTGCCGGCATCGTCGCGAACCTGCCGCACGCCTTGGCTGCCACCCTCGAGCTGGGCCGCACCGGCGCGATCTCGACGGTGATGATCCTGTTCTTCCTGGTGATGGCGGTCGCCGTGATCGCCTTCATCGTGTTCATGGAGCGCGCGCAGCGCCGCGTGCTGGTGCAGTACCCGAAGCGCCAGCAGGGCAACAAGGTGTTCGGCGGCGAGGCCTCGCATCTCCCGCTCAAGCTCAACACGTCGGGCGTGATCCCGCCGATCTTCGCCTCGTCGCTGCTGCTGCTGCCGGCGACGATCTCCAGCTTCAACGCGGCGAACGGACCGGGCTGGGTTTCCGAGATCACCGCGTATATCGCCCATGGCAAGCCGCTCTACATGGCGCTCTATATCGGGCTGATCGTCTTCTTTTCGTTCTTCTACACGGCGATCGTGTTCAACCCGGTCGAGACCGCCGACAATTTGCGCAAGTATGGCGGGTTCATCCCCGGCATCCGGCCGGGCAAGAACACGTCGGACTACCTGGACTACATCCTGACGCGGCTCACCGTGATCGGCGCGCTGTATCTGTCGGCCGTCTGCATCCTGCCGGAGATCCTCGTATCGCAGTACTCGGTGCCGTTCTATTTCGGCGGCACCAGCCTGCTGATCGTGGTCAGCGTCACGATGGACACGGTCGCGCAGATCCATTCGCATCTGCTGGCGCATCAGTACGAAGGCCTGATCAAACGCACCAAACTGCGCGGGAGGCGCGGATGAACATTATCCTCCTTGGCCCGCCGGGGGCCGGAAAGGGCACCCAGGCGAAGCGCATCGAGGAGCGGTACGGGCTGAAGCAGCTTGCCACGGGCGACATGCTGCGCGCCGCCGTCGCCGCCGGGACGCCGATCGGCAAGGCGGCGAAGAAGGTCATGGACGCCGGCCAGCTCGTTTCGGACGACATCATCATCGCGATGATCGCCGAGCGCGTCGCCGAACCTGACTGCCGGAACGGCTTCATCCTCGACGGCTTTCCGCGGACCGTGCCGCAGGCGGAAGCCTTGGACAAGCTGCTGGCCTCGCTCAATCAGAAGCTCGATCACGTGATCGAGCTGAAAGTGGACGAGGCGGCGCTGGTCGACCGCATCACCGGGCGCTTTACCTGCACGAATTGCGGGGCGAGCTACCACGACCGATATCACCGCCCGGCAGAGGAGGGGGTGTGCGACGTGTGCGACGGCGTGCACTTCACGCGCCGCGCCGACGACAACGCGGAGACCGTCAAGGCCCGGCTCGCTGCCTACCACAAGCAGACAGCGCCGATCCTGCCGTACTACCAAGCCAAGGGCGTCCTGAAATCGGTAGACGGGATGGCGGATCTCGACGAGGTGACCGACCAGCTCGTCGCCATTCTGGGCCCGTCGTGACGGCGCCCGGCGCAATGGTGAATTAATCCCGAAGACCACGGGTTGACACAGGGGGGCTGCTTCCTATAATGCGCGCCCTTGGCCCGGCCGTGGCCTTCGACTTGCATGCACGACTGACCTGACCGAGGAGAAGCGCACGTGGCGCGTATCGCTGGTGTCAACATTCCCAGCCAGAAGCGGGTCCCCATCGGACTCACTTATATTCATGGCATCGGACGGACGAAGGCCGCTGAGATCTGTACCAAGATCGGCATCCCGGCGGAGCGCCGCGTCCATGAGCTGACGGACGACGAGGTGCTTCGCATCCGCGAGCTGATCGACCGCGAATACACGGTCGAGGGCGATCTGCGCCGCACCGTCGCGATGAACATCAAGCGGCTGATGGACCTCGGCTCCTATCGCGGCCTCCGCCACCGCAAGGGCCTTCCGGTCCGCGGCCAGCGCACGCACACCAATGCCCGCACCCGCAAGGGTCCGGCGCGGCCGATCGCCGGCAAGAAGAAGTAAGGACGACAAGCATGGCCAAGGCAGCCGCCGCGCCGCGTTTGCGCCGTCGTGAGCGCAAGAACATCACGTCGGGCGTCGCACACGTCAACGCGACATTCAACAACACGCTGATCACGATCACCGACGCGCAGGGCAATACGATCGCTTGGTCGTCGTCGGGCAGCATGGGCTTCAAGGGCTCGCGCAAGTCGACCCCGTACGCCGCGCAGGTCGCGGCGGAGGATGCCGGCCGCAAGGCGATGGAGCACGGGATGCGCACGCTCGAGATCGAGGTCAAGGGACCCGGCTCGGGCCGTGAGTCGGCGTTGCGCGCCCTTCAGGCGGTCGGGTTCTCCGTCTCGTCGATCCGCGACGTCACGTCGATCCCGCACAATGGTTGCCGTCCGCCGAAGCGGCGACGGGTCTGACACGGCGAAGCCCGCCGCATACGCCGTGACCGCGTCGCCGGCCTTTGGCCGGCGTTCGCCTTGTCCGGGGTAGCGAAGCGGTGTGCGGCTTTGCTTTCCACGGCATGAGGTACCAGTCGTGATCCAGAAGAATTGGCAAGCGTTGATCAAGCCGAAGCAGCTCGAAGTCGAGCCGGGTGACGATCCCAAGCGGATCGCGACGGCCGTCGCCGAGCCGCTCGAGCGCGGTTTCGGCCTGACGCTCGGCAATGCCCTGCGCCGCGTGCTGCTGTCGTCCCTCCAGGGCGCGGCGATCACGTCGGTGCAGATCGAGGGCGTGCTGCACGAGTTCTCGTCGATACCGGGCGTCCTCGAGGACGTGACGGACATCGTCCTCAACATCAAGGGCATCGCGCTGCGCATGCACGGCGACGGGCCGAAGCGCATGCGGCTGCGTGCCAACGGCCCGGGCGAGGTTCGCGCCGGCACGATCGAGACCGGCCACGACATCGACGTCATGAACCCCGACCACGTGATCTGCACGCTCGACAACGGCGCGCGCATCGCGATGGAGTTCACCGTCGAGACCGGCAAGGGCTATGTCGCCGCCTCGCAGAACCGTGCGGAAGACGCGCCGATCGGCCTCATTCCGGTCGACGCGCTGTTCAGCCCGGTGCGCAAGGTTTCCTACAAGGTCGACAACACCCGCGTCGGCCAGGTCACCGACTACGACCGGCTGTCGATGCGCGTCGAGACCAACGGCGCTGTGACGCCGGAGGATGCGGTGGCGCTCGCCGCCCGGATCCTCCAGGACCAGCTCCAGCTCTTCATCAATTTCGAGGAGCCGCGGGCGGCCCACGACGAGGAGCGGCCGAGCGAGCTGCCGTTCAACAAGAACCTGCTGCGCAAGGTCGACGAGCTGGAGCTGTCGGTCCGCTCGGCGAACTGCCTCAAGAACGACAACATCGTCTATATCGGCGACCTCGTGCAGAAGACCGAGGCCGAGATGCTGCGGACCCCGAACTTCGGCCGCAAGTCGTTGAACGAGATCAAGGAAGTGCTGGCGCAGATGGGCCTCCATCTCGGTATGGAGATCCCGAACTGGCCGCCCGAGAACATCGAGGAGCTCGCGAAGCGCCTCGAAGAGCCGTATTGATCACCTTGCGGAACGAGGAGAACCACCCATGCGCCATCGTCTGAGCGGTCGTGGCTTCAGCCGCACCGCTTCCCACCGCAAGGCCATGTTCGACAATCTGGCCCACGCGCTGATCAAGCACGAGCAGATCACGACGACCCTGCCGAAGGCGAAGGACCTGCGGCCGGTGGTCGAGCGGCTGATCACGCTCGGCAAGCGCGGCAGCCTGCATGCGCGGCGGCAGGCGCTCGCCTCGCTGCAGGACACCAAGATCGCCGACAAGCTCTTCACCACCCTGGCGGAGCGCTATGCGAACCGGCCGGGCGGCTACATCCGCATCATCAAGGCGGGCTTCCGCTACGGCGACAGTGCGGCGATGGCGGTGATCGAGCTGGTCGACCGCGATCCCGACGCCAAGGGCCAGGACTCCGGTCCGGTCGACACCGACGAGACCGGGGAGCAGGCGGCGGCCTGACGGCCCGGCCCATCCTCTCCGCTCCGTACGAATCGAAGTGCCTCACCTTACCGGGTGGGGCGCTTTTTTCATTTTGGGATGCCGCCGTCAGGTGGCGCCCAGCGCTGCCCCGCCGATCGCGGCGATGAGCACGACGATCCAGGGCGGCGCTTTACAGACGGTGAGCAGGGCGAAGGCGACGAGCGTCAGCGCGAAATCCGCAGGCGCGTGGATCGTGCCGGTCCAGACCGGCGTATAGAGCGCCGCGAGCAGTACGCCGACCACCGCGGCGTTGACGCCGCGCATCGCCGCCTGCACGCCGGGCCGGCGGCGCATCGCGTCCCAGAAGGGCAGGGTGCCGAGCAGGACCAGCATTCCCGGCACGAAGATTGCGAGGAGCGCCACCACCGCGCCGGTCCATCCGTCGGCGACGTCGCCGAGGAACGCCGCGACGGTGAAGAGCGGTCCCGGCACCGCCTGTGCCGCGCCGTAGCCGGCGAGGAACGCGTCGTTCCCAACCCATCCCGGCTGCACGACGGCCGATTGCAGCAGCGGCAGCACGACATGCCCGCCGCCGAACACCAGTGCGCCGGAGCGATAGAACGCATCGGCCAGCGCGACGGCGCGTTCTGACGGCCACGCCGCGGCCGCGAGCGGCAGCAGCACCAGCAGCAGGAAGAACGCGCCGAGGCAGACCATCCCGAACCGCCGCGATATCGGAAAGGCGAGATGGCCGGGCGCAGCCGTTCCCGGCGCTGCCGCCGCCTCGCGGCAGAGCAGCAGCCCGGCGGCGGCCCCGGCGGCGATCGCCGCGATCTGGCCAACAGAACCCGGCGCAAGCAGCACCGCCACGGCTGCGGCCACGGCGATGGCGGCGCGCGACCGGTCCGGGCAGAGGCTGCGCGCCATACCCCAGACCGCCTGAGCGACGACGGCGACCGCCACGACCTTCAGCCCGTGCAGGACGCCGCTGCCGGCGAACGCAGCCGCCCCTTGCGCGAACAGCGCCAGCACCAGTGCGGAGGGCAGGGTGAAGCCCAGCCATGCCGCGAGCCCGCCATGCAGGCCGCGCCCGCGCGCCACGCCGATCGCGAATCCGACTTGGCTGCTCGCCGGGCCGGGCAGGAACTGGCAAAGCGCCACGAGGTCGGCATAGGTCGCCTCGTCGAGCCACCGTCGGCGGACGACGAAGGCGTCGCGGAAATAGCCGAGATGCGCGATCGGCCCGCCGAACGAAGTGAGGCCGAGACGCAGGAAGACGAGCAGGATCTCGAGGAAGGAGCCGGCCGGCGCCGTCCTGTCGGGGGCAGGGCTCGCGACGGCCGCGTTGCGGGTATCCATTCGGCAGTGCGGTCCCGATGTTGCGACCGGGTGAAAGCTACCGCACGTCAGGGCACGCCGTAAGCCGTCTCACGCCCCGCCGCTCTCGGCGGCCCGTATCGGCTTTGCGGGATTCCCGGCGACGACCGCACCGGCGGCGACATCCTTCGTGACGACGCTCCCGGCGCCGATCACCGCGCCGTCGCCCACGGTGATGCCGGGCAGCAGGATCGCGCCGCCGCCGATCCATACGCCGCTGCCGATCCGCACCGGCAGGGCGCTTTCCAGCCCTGCCCGCCGCAGCGCCGGGTCGAGCGGATGCGTCGCGGTGTAGATCTGCACCGCCGGCCCGATCTGCACGTCGTCGCCAATCTCGATCGGTGCACAGTCCAGAAAGACGCAGTTGAAGTTGGCGAACAGGTTGCGCCCGGCGCGGATATTCCAGCCGTAGTCGCAGGCGAAAGGGGGGCGGATGATAGCGCCCTCGCCGATCGCGGCGAACAGCTCGCGGAGCAGCGCCGTCCGCCGGTCGGTCTCGTCAGGGGCGGTTGCGTTGTAGGAGCGCAGGAGTTCCTGAGCCCGGCGCTCGTCGGCCAGCAGTTCCGGATCGTCCGCCGGGCGGTAGAGCGCGCCGGACAGCATCTTTGCCTTCTCGTTCGTCCGACCCGACATCGTCATCACCTCCGATGGTTGCGGCCGGCGCGCGATTTGAACTTCGTGCTCAAACCGTCGGGCGTTGCTCGAAACCGGCGCTGCCGTCGTCCTGCGCGGGCGCCCGCTCGACCGTGGTGACCAACGCCAAGCCCGGTCCGCGGCGGCAGAGGTCGGCCATCTCGTCGACGATTGCGGCTCGGCCGATCAGCAGCGCCTCGACGCTGCCGTCGCGGCGGTTGCGCACCCAGCCGCGCAGACCGCGGCGGCGCGCCTCGGCCGCGGTCCAGGCGCGGAAGCCGACACCTTGGACGCGGCCTTCGATGCGGAGCAGCGCGGCGGTGGTCTCGCTCGTCATAACAGGATAACGCCGCTGGGCGGAGCGCGCTCAGGCGAACTCGACGATGACCTGATCGACGGCGAGGCTGTCGCCCGGCTTGGCCTTGAGCTTCGCGACGGTGCCGTCGCGCTCGGCGCGCAGCACGTTCTCCATCTTCATCGCCTCGACCACCGCCAGCTCCTCGCCGGCCTTCACCTCCTGTCCTTCCTCGACGGCGAGGCGGATCAGCAGGCCCGGCATCGGAGACAGCAGGAACTTCGACGTGTCTGCCGCCTGCTTCACCGGCATGTGGTCGAGCAGCTCGGCCGCGCGCGGCGTCAGCACGCGAACCGGCGTCGCCGCGCCTCCATGATGCAGCCGGAAGCCGACGCCGTTGCGCTCGGCGCGGTCGACCTGCATCGTCACCATGCGTCCATCGACGGTGGCGCGCAGCAGCGGCTGTCCGGGCTGCCACTGCGTCGCGACATGGTGCTGCGTCCCTTTCCCGCGCGTCACCGCATATCCCTCGCCGCCGGCCTCCGGCACGACCGAGACCGGATGGCGGTCTTCGGCGGCACCGCCGCCGAGGCAGACGATCCAGTCGCTGCCGACCTGCGCGCCGTGCCCCGGCATCTGGCCCGAGATCGTTGCCTCGCGCTCCGCGATCCGGCGCTGCACGACGGCCGCCGCGGCGATCAGCAGGCCGGCATCCGCCGCCGGCAGGTCGCTGCCGCTGAAGCCCTGCGGATATTCCTCGGCGATGAAGTTGGTCGAGATGTCGCCGCGGACGAACCGCTCCTTGCCGATCAGCGAGGCGAGGAAGCCGACATTGTGCGACACGCCGCGGATGTAGAACGCATCCAGCGCCTCGCGCAGCTTGGCGATCGCCGCGTTGCGGTCCTCGCCGCTCGCGATCAGCTTCGCGATCATCGGATCGTAGAACATGCTGATCTCGGCGCCTTCGTAGACGCCGGTGTCGACGCGAACGCCCTCGCCCGCGGGCGGCGTATAGCGGACGAGCCGGCCGATCGAGGGCAGGAAGCCGCGCAGCGGGTCCTCGGCGTAGATGCGCGCCTCGATCGCCCAACCGTTGAGCTTCACGTCCTCCTGGCGGAGCGGCAGCTTCTCGCCCGCGGCGATCCGGATCATCCACTCGACGAGGTCGAGCCCGGTGACCAGTTCCGTGACGGGGTGCTCGACCTGGAGGCGGGTGTTCATCTCCAGGAAGTAGAAGTTGCGGTCGCGGTCGACGATGAACTCCACCGTGCCGGCCGAGCGGTAGTTCACCGCCTTGGCGAGCGCCACCGCCTGCTCGCCCATCGCCCGCCGCGTCGCCTCGTCGAGGAACGGCGACGGCGCCTCCTCGATCACCTTCTGGTGCCGCCGCTGCACCGAGCACTCGCGCTCGCCGAGATAGATCACGTCGCCGTGCGTGTCGCCCAGCACTTGGATCTCGATGTGCCGCGGCTCCTCGATGTAGCGCTCGATGAAGACGCGGTCGTCCGCGAAGCTCGATTTCGCCTCGCTCTGCGCCGAGCGGAAGCCGTCCCGCGCCTCCGCGTCGGTGCGCGCGATGCGCATGCCCTTGCCGCCGCCGCCGGCCGATGCCTTGATCATCACCGGATAGCCGACGTCGCGAGCGATCTTCACCGCCGTCTCGGCGTCCGGGATCGAGGCGAGATGGCCCGGCACCTGCCGCACTTTCGCCCGCTCGGCCAGCTTCTTCGATTCGATCTTGTCGCCCATCGCCGCGATGGCTTCGACGTTCGGGCCGATGAAGACGATGCCCGCTGCCTCCAGCGCCTTCGCGAACTCAGCCTTCTCCGACAGGAAGCCGTAGCCGGGATGCACCGCCTGCGCGCCCGTCTGCTTGCACGCCTCGACGATGCGCTCGATCTGGAGATAGCTCTGCGCCGAGGGAGGCGGGCCGATATGCACCGCCTCGTCGGCCTCGCGCACGTGCAGCGCGTCGGCGTCCGCGTCGGAGTAGACCGCGACCGTCTTGATGCCCATGCGCTTCGCCGTGCGCATCACGCGGCAGGCGATCTCGCCGCGATTGGCGATCAGGATCTTTTCGAACATGCGGGTCCCTTTACCTCCGGCGGCGGGGCGGCAGCAGGTCCATGACGCGCGCGGCGTGCAGCGCGAGGACCACGCCCCAGGCGAGCAGCGGCCAGATCACGTAGAGGTAACCCGGCGCCAGCATCAGGTTGGCGACGAACAGCACCATCGTCGCGATGAAATAGGCGAGGAGATGGATCCGGAATGCCTGCACCGGCGGCGGCCCTCCGTCTCGTGCTCACAGCGGGATGTTGTCGTGCTTCTTCCAGGGGTTTTCGAGCGCCTTGTTGCGCAGCATCGCGAGCGCCCGGCAGATCCGCCGCCGCGTGCCGTGCGGGAAGATCACCTCGTCGATGAAGCCGCGCGACGCGGCGACGAACGGGTTGGCGAACTTCTCCCGGTACTCCTCGGTGCGCGCCTCGATCTTCGCCGGGTCGCCGAGATCCTGGCGGAAGATGATCTCGACCGCGCCCTTCGGCCCCATCACCGCGATCTCGGCCGACGGCCACGCCAGATTGAGGTCGCCGCGCAGATGCTTCGAGCTCATGACGTCGTAGGCGCCGCCATACGCCTTGCGCGTGATCACGGTGATCTTCGGCACGGTCGCCTCGGCGAAGGCATACAGCAGCTTGGCGCCGTGCTTGATGATGCCGCCGAACTCCTGCGCGGTGCCCGGCAGGAAGCCCGGCACGTCGACGAAGGTGAGGATCGGGATCTCGAAGCAGTCGCAGAAGCGGACGAAGCGCGCCGCCTTGCGCGAGGAGTCGATGTCGAGGCAGCCCGCCAGCACCATCGGCTGGTTCGCGACGATGCCGATCGTCGAGCCCTCCATGCGGGCGAAGCCGACGATCATGTTCCTCGCGTAGTCCGGCTGGATCTCGAAGAAGTCGCCGTCGTCGACGACCTTCTCGATCAGCTCCTTCATGTCGTACGGCTTGTTCGGGTTCGCCGGGACCAGCGTGTCGAGCGACTTGTCGGCCCGGCTGGCCGGGTCGGTGCAGAGCCGCACCGGCGGCTTCTCGCGGTTCGACGACGGCAGGAAGTCCATGAGGCGGCGGAGCTGGAGCAGCGCCTCGATATCGTTCTCGAAGGCGAGGTCGGCGACGCCGGACTTGGTCGTGTGCGTGACCGCGCCGCCCAGCTCCTCCTGCGTCACCGTCTCGTGCGTCACCGTCTTCACGACATCGGGGCCGGTGACGAACATGTAGGACGAGTCCTTCACCATGAAGATGAAGTCGGTCATCGCCGGCGAGTAGACGGCGCCGCCGGCGCACGGCCCCATGATCAGCGAGATCTGCGGCACGACGCCGGAGGCGAGCACGTTGCGCTGGAACACGTCGGCGTAGCCGCCCAGGGACGCCACGCCCTCCTGGATGCGGGCGCCGCCGGAATCGTTGAGGCCGATCACCGGGGCGCCGACCTTCATCGCCTGGTCCATGACCTTGCAGATCTTCTCGGCGTGCGCCTCGGACAGCGAGCCGCCGAACACCGTGAAGTCCTGGCTGAAGACGAAGACGAGGCGGCCGTTGATCGTGCCGTAGCCGGTGACGACGCCGTCGCCGGGGATCTTCTGCTCGGCCATCCCGAAATCGGTCGAGCGGTGCTCGACGAACGTGTCCCACTCCTCGAACGAGCCGGGATCGAGCAGCACGTCCAGCCGCTCGCGCGCCGTCAGCTTGCCCTTGGCGTGCTGCGCGTCGATCCGGCGCGTGCCGCCGCCGACGCGCGCCGCCGCACGCTTCTCGTCGAGCAGTCGAAGGATGTCCTGCATGCGCGTCCGTCGCTCCGGGAGGTTGAGCGGTCCTGAGTTTTTTCGGGAATAGCATCAACCCATCGGCCGCGCCAGCCTGCCAGTCGTACGAGGTGCCGCAGCCACCTCCCCATTTCGAGACACGGCAAACAAGAAAGCCGCTCCCCCTGGAGGGAGCGGCTTCCGCAGCGCGCCCGGCGTCGTGCGCCCGAAGACGCCGGCGACTGCGTCGCTAGCCCGGCTGCGTCGTCAGACCGTCGGCGGTCGCTTCGTCCGGGCGGCTGCGCCGCTCGGACGCCTGCTTCGGCGGCGCCGCGATCATCGACACGTAGCCCAGGGTCACGATGAACGCCATGACGGCACCCAGCACGAGCATCAGATAGGCAAATTCACCGGCGGACATCGGCGTAACTCCCGTCGTAACGATGGGAGGACGGTATGTCCGCCGGGACCGCCGGACATTGATCTGCATCAAAGTTGCAACGCGCCGGCCGGCACGCCGCGAGGGCCGGTTACGTCCCCCCGTCCCGGTCGGTCAGGCTGCTGCGGCCGCGTCGAGCAGCGCGACGAAGCGGGCGGCGCTCCGGATGTCCTCGGCGAGCGCGGCGCGGCGGCGGGCAGCCTCCTCGTCCTCGCCCCATTGCTCGATCTGGAACGTCTCGTCGATTTGCGAGGCGGCGAAGGCTTCGCTTGCGTCGATCCGTCCTTCCAGCAGCGCCAGCGCGATCACCAGCGAGCCGCAGGCCGCGGTCGTGGCCTGGAGCGCCGTCAGCCGCAGCGCGTCGTGGGCCTCGACGGCCGCGGTGAAGGCGTGCAGCGCCTCCGTGCTCTGCGGCCGCGGCACGACGCCCGACGTTACGGCGAGCGGCGCGTCGAAGCGCAGCATCGCCCAGTCGATCAGCGGCTGCCATGCCGCTTGCTGCCGCGCGATCAGCTCCGGCGGGTCCGTCGCCCAATAGCACACGAGGTCGGTGCCGGCATATTTCGCAACCTCCTCGACGACCGCCTCGCGCCGTTTCGCGACGAGGTCGAGCGCGGTGCTGGCGAGCCGCATCAGCGGCATCGTGTGGGGAACGACTTGATCTCCCTGGGCCTGCCACTCCTCGGCGATCGCGGCGGCGAGCGCCATCGTCGGCAGCGTCATCTCGCCTTTCGCCGGAGTGCGCAGGCGCTTGCCGTCGATCTCGACGGCGAACCCGCCGCCGTCCGGCAACGCGACGGCGCGGGCTTCCTTGTAGAACCGCTTCATTCCCTAACCTCTGACCTCCGCCAGTTCGGCGAACGGGTCGTCCTCCGGTTCGGCGTCGAAGCCGAAGAACCGCCACGTCGCCTTCAAGGCGAGCGGCAGCGGCGCCGCGACGCGCAGCATGCGGCCGCCGCCCTGTGGGTGCGGGATCTCGATCGAGCGCGCATGGAGATGGAGCCGGTGCCGCCCGCCCGGCGCGGTCCCGTCGAGATGCGCCCCGGCGCCGCCGTACTTGCCGTCGCCGAGGATCGGCGTGCCGATCGCGGCGCAGTGCGCGCGGAGCTGGTGCGTCCGCCCCGTGACCGGCCACAGCGCGACGAACGCCGCCTTGCCGCCGGCATGCTCCAGCGTCGTGTAGTAGGTGACGGCGCGCTTCGCGTCCGGCGCGTCCGGCACGACGCGCTCGCGTCCGGCCCCGCCCGCCTTGCCCAGCGGGATGTCGATCCGTCCCTGCCGCGGCTTCGGCATCCCGACCGTGATCGCCCAATAGACCTTGCGCGTCGTCTTCTCGCGGAACGCGGCGGTGAGCTTCGCGGCGGCGGCGGCGTTCCGCGCCAGCAGCAGCACGCCGCTCGTGTCCTTATCGAGCCGGTGGACGAGGCGGGGCCGTTCCTTCGCGTCGAAGCGCAGCGCGTCAAGCAGCATGTCGAGATGCCGGTCGGTGTTCGTGCCGCCCTGGACGGCGAGCCCGGCCGGCTTGTCGAGCGCGATCACGTCGCCGTCGCGGTAGATCACGGCGCCGAGCACCGCCTCGATGTCGCGCGCCCGCGGCGGCTTGGGCGAGGTTGCGGCGGGCGGCAGCGGATCCGGCGTCGCGTCGCTGGGCGCCAGCGGCGGCACGCGCACGACCTGTCCCGCGGCGACGCGGTCGCCGGCCCGTGCCCGCTTGCCGTCGAGCCGGATCTGGCCGGTGCGCAGCAGCTTCTCCAGCCGGATATGGCTGATGCCGGGGAAGTGCCGCTTGAACCAGCGGTCGAGCCGGATCTCGCCGTCTTCCGGCGCGACCTCAACCGTGCGTACCTCGCTCATACCGGCCCGTCCTGCCCCGCCATCCATCACCGGGGCACATGTAATGAACGGCGCCGGACGCCACCAGTGCAACGACGACGCAGACGCAGCGGCGGGATGTTTCCGGATGGAAGTCCCTTTCACCGCGGAGAGCGCAGAGAAGACGCAGAGATCCGCAGAGCGATGAACTGCGCGCCTGCGGCGCGCGAAAAACCGGAACTCGGCGTATCTCCGCGGTTCTCTGCGTGCTCTGCGGTGAAAACTTATTCCTTCAGCCTGCCGCGGCGGTCCGCGTCGCCGGCGCGGCGGCAATCTGCTCCCGCGCGATCGCCAGGGCGGCGTCGAAATCGGCCGCGAAGGTCGCGGCGACGCCCATCTTCGTCAGCGCCCGGCGGGGCTGGTCCTGCACGCCGGAGAGGATCACGTCGATGCCGCGCGCCCGGCATTTGGCGATGACGGTGGACAGCGCGTGGACGCCGGACGCGTCGAGCAGCGGCGCCAGCCGCATGCGCAGGATCACGACGCGCGAGCGGTGGGCCCGTTCGAGAATCTCTTCGAGACGGCTCGCCGCCGCGAAGAAGAGCGGTCCGGTGATCTGGAGCGCCGCGACCCCGTCCGGCACCATGTCCTGCTGCGTCGGCGCGCCCGGCGGCCGCGGCACGTCGGCGACGTCCTCGCCGGACGACGCCGTGTTGCTCTCGATCGCGACGGCGGCCGACATGCGCTGCGCGAACATGATCGCCGCCAGCACGACGCCGACCTGGATCGCGACCGTAAGGTCGACCAGCACGGTCAGCCCGAAGGTCGAGAGCAGCAGCACGCGGTCGCCCCACGGCGCCGCCATCAGGTGCAGGAACCGGTCGATCTCGCTCATGTTCCAGGCGACCATCACGAGCACCGCGCCGAGGCTGGCGAGCGGCACGTACCGCGCGAGCGGCGCCAGCGCCAGCATGAACAGCGCGATGAAAAGCGCGTGGAAGATCCCGGCGAACGGCGTGCGCCCGCCCGACTTCACGTTGGTCGCGGTGCGCGCGATGGCGCCGGTCGCCGGGATGCCGCCGAACACGATCGACGCGATGTTGGCGACGCCTTCGGCGACCAGCTCGCAGTTCGAGCGGTGCCGGCCGCCGGTCATGCCGTCGGCGACGACGGCGCAGAGCAGCGATTCGATGCCGGAGAGGAAGGCGATCGTCGCGGCGCTCGGCAGCAGTTCGACGATCTGCGGCAGCGTGAAGGCGGGCAGGGACGGCGTCGGCAGCGTCGACGGGATGCCGCCGAACCGCGAGCCGATGGTGTCGATCGGCAGTCCGAGCGCCCAGACCGCGATCGAGCCCGCCACGACGCCGATCAGGAAGGCCGGCAGCTTCGGCGCGAAGCGGCGGACGGCCAGGATGAGCCCGAGGCTCAGCGCTGCGACCCCGCAACTCGCCGGGTCGGCCTTGCCGATGTTGGCGAAAATCGCGCCCCATTTCGGCAGGAAGTCGGCGGGCAGCGCATCGACCCGCAGCCCCAGCAGGTCCTTCACCTGGCTAGTGAAGATGATCGCGGCGATGCCGGCCGTGAAGCCGGTGACGACGGGGTACGGGATGTACTTGATCACCGTGCCGAGCCGCACGAGCCCGGCGGCGATCAGGATCAGCCCGGCGAGGATCGTCGCGACGGCGAGCCCGTCATACCCGTGCTTCGCCACGATGCCGAAGACGACGACGACGAACGCCCCTGTCGGTCCGCCGATCTGCACGCGGCTGCCGCCCAGCGCCGAGATCAGGAACCCGGCGACGATCGCGGTGTAGAGCCCGCGCTCCGGCCCCACGCCCGACGCGATCGCCAGCGCCATCGCGAGCGGCAGCGCCACGATCGCGACCGTGAGCCCGGCCAGCGCATCGTTCCTCAGCCGGTCGAGCGTGTAGCCCTCGCGCAGCACCGTGACGATCTTCGGCAGGAAGAGCTGCCACGCCGCCGGAGCGGCGGGATGGGGCAGCGGGGCGGCGGCCGAAGCGGGGGGTGCAGGAGGTTGCAACGTGCTCATGGTCCGGGGGCAAATACGGTAAGCTGTGCCGTAACGTCGCGATGGCGGGCAGGGCAGGCGGAGATGATTAACTGTACGATCATGCAGAAATCCTTCCCGCCGGGCAGTCAGGACATGTCCGTATGCCGGCAGCGTCCGGCGCCTGTGCCTCCGATTGCCATGCATGCCGAGGGGAGCCGCCCGCGCCGGCACCGCCTCGCCGCCGCCGCTGCCGTCGCGCTGCTGCTGATCCCCGCGCAAGCCGGGCCGTCGCGCGCCGCGTCGGTGCCCTGGTACGAGGCGCGGCGCGACCCGTCCGGTCAGGCGCCGGACCCCGCGACGACCCCGGACGCCGTGGTGCAGGTCTACGCCGCCCGCGCGGTCGGCTGGCGCGGCGTCTTCGGCGTCCATACCTGGATCGCGGTGAAGCCCTCCGGCGCGGCCCGCTTCAGCCGCTACGAAGTGATGGGCTGGGGCGTCGAGCGCGGCGTGCCGACGATCCGCGTCGACCGCACCGGGCCGGACAATTACTGGTTCGGCGCCAAGCCCGAGCTGATCCTCGACCGGCGCGGCGACGGCGTCGACGCAATGATCGAGAAGGTGCAGGCGGCGGTGAAATCCTATCCCTACCCGGATTTCTACCGGCTCTGGCCGGGGCCGAACAGCAACACCTTCATGGCCCATATCGGCCGCGAAGTGCCCGAATTGGGCCTGACGCTCCCCGGCAACGCCGTCGGCAAGGACTACCTCCCCGGCGGTGCGCTCCTCGCCCGCACGCCGAGCGGCACCGGCTACCAGCTCTCCCTCTTCGGCCTCGCCGGCCTGATGCTCGCGCGGAGCGAGGGCATCGAAATGGATCTGCTCGGGCTGACGTTCGGGGTCGGGTTCAAGCGGCCGGCGGTGAAGCTGCCGGGCCTGGGGGACGTGCCTTAACCGTCCTCGTTCCGCTTGCCCGGCTTCCCCCACAATCTCGCCCAAGACTCCAGCCGCTTCCTGATGCCGCGGTCGACCGGCTCGTAGAAGCGGCAGCACGGCATTCGCGGAAATCGTTCCGGCCGGGAAAGGTCCCGCGGACATCGCGGCCGTATTCGTAGCCTGACACGCGTGTGATGTCTGACGCGGGAGGTGTCTTTGGCATATACTTCCCTACCGGAGGGCAACGCGGAGCGCTGCCGGAAGGCAGCGGCGAGGGCATGTCCCGATCAATGTTCAGCGACGACGACCTGCTGGCCGTGGTTTGCCAAATCGGCCTTGGGGCGAATTCGTCGTCCATTCAGCGGCGGCTGAGCGACAGGGCCAATCTGATCTTCGACGCGATTCAGATCGAGACGCGCATCCAGCGGTTGCGGGATGAAGGGCTGTTGCGGATCGCGCCGAGCGGTTCGGTGCGCTTGACCGCGACGGGAGTGGAGCGTCTGCAATCGCTTCAGCGCGAACCGATGAGGCCGGCCACCGAATGACCTCATCCGGACGCCCAGAGTTCCGTCATGGTCGGCGCGCCCGCTGGTCCGGCTTTACGACCGCCCCTCCGGCCGGCGTAGCGAGACGACCCTGCCGTCCGCGCTGCCGCCGCCTCGCGTCTCGGGCAGGGCGCTTCGGATCGCCGCCGCGAGTTCTCCGAGCTTGAACGGCTTGCCGAGGACCGGGATGCGGTCGAGGACTCCCGCCGCGTCCGGCATCTCGGCATAGCCGGTAATCAGCACGACGGGCAGGCCCGGACGCCGCGCCCGCGCCCGGTCCGCCAGCTCCAGCCCGGTCATGCCGCGCATCGCGTAATCGGCCAGCAGCAGGTCGATGCGCTCGGCTCCCTCGACGATCGCCATCGCGGCGCGGCCGTCGGCCGCTTCGAGGACTCGGTAGCCGAGTTCGTCGAGGAGAGTGGCGGCCACCGTCCGCACGTCCTTGTCGTCGTCGACGACGAGGATCGTGGTCCCGGCGCCGTCCGCGGTCCGCGGCGACGTCGCGAGCGCATGCTCGCCGCCGCCGCTGCCGGGGACGGATCCGAGGCTCTTGGCGCGCGGCAGGTACACGCGGACGGTCGTTCCCTCGCCGATGCGGCTCTCGATCGTCGCCGTGCCGCCCGACTGCTGGGCGACCCCGTAGACTTGGCTCAGTCCCAGGCCGGACCCCTTGCCGATCTCCTTGGTCGTGAAGAACGGCTCGAAGGCTTTGCCGGCGACATCCTCGCTCATCCCGGTCCCGGTGTCGGAGACGCTCAGGCAGATATAGTCGGCGCCGGGCGTCAGCCCGGCCGGCCGGTTCCGTGATCCGGCCGGCACGTTGACCGCCTCGATCAGGAGCTGCCCGCCCAGCGGCATGGCGTCGCGCGCGTTGAGGGCGAGGTTCAGGAGCACCAGCTCGAACTGGGTCGGATCGACGAGCGTCGGCCATTGCCCCGGTTGCAGCTTCGTCTCGATCCGCACCAGCGGCCCGATCGTCCGCTCCAGCATCTCTGCCATCGCGGGAACCAGCTCGCCGATCTCGACGCTCTTCGGCTGAAGGTGCTGCTTGCGCGAGAACGCCAGGAGCTGCTCCGTCAGCTTGGCGCCGCGCTCGGCCGACCGGGTCGCGCGGGCCAGCAGGGTGCGGACGAACTCGTCCTGAACCTTCCCGCGCGCCAGCTCGATGTTGCCGAGAACGGCCGCGAGCAGATTGTTGAAATCGTGGGCGACGCCGCCGGTGAGCTGGCCCACCGCCTCCATCTTCTGCGCCTGCCGGAGTTGCTCCTCCAGCGCCTCCCGTTCCGTGAGGTCGCGCGCCGTCATGATGAGGAGACGGTCGTGCTCGCCCGGCGTCTTATCCACGTCCGGCACCGGAACGGCCAGCACGTCGAGCGTGCGGGTCCGGCCGGCGAGCGTCCGCCGGGCGAGGTAGCGCTGCGACGAGTTGGTCCGGACGCACTCGCGGGCATAGTGCAGGGGAACTTGCGCCTGCTCCGCCCCGAGGATGTCCTCGATCGCCCGTCCGATCACCTGTTCCGGCGGCAGTCCGTAGCCGGCCGCGGCTGCCGGATTGACGTCGACGAAGAAGACCCGGCCCTCGGGAGTGACCCGCTGCAGGCTGAGCCAGTCCGGCGAATTCTCCTGGAAGGCGCGGAGGCGGGCTTGGCTCGCCGACAGCTCGCGCGTCCGTTCCTCGACCCGCTGCTCCAGCGTTTCGGCGAGATGGACCAGTTCCTCCTCGGCGCGCCGCCGTTCCGCCACTTCCCGCTGCGCGCCCTCGTAAAGCCGCGCATTGTCGATCGCGACCGCCGCCTGGGACGCGATGCCGACGATCAGCCGCTCGGCCCGTTCCGTGAAGACGCCCGGTTCGGCGTGTCCGAAGAACAGGCCGCCGATCGTTTCGCCCGAGCGAGAGATCACCGGCGCGGCGAGATAGCTGCGGACCGGCAGATGTCCCTCGGGCAGACCGTTGTACGGCGCGTTCGCCCCGAACCGGGGATCCTGCCGGACGTCGGCGATCCGCACGACGCCCTCGCCGCGGAAGGTCGGGCCGAACAGCGCCGTGTTCCGCGGCATCGGGAAGCCGGCGAATGCCGAGCGCGGGACGCCGGACAGGGCGTAGAGCGTGTACGATTCGCCGTTCCGGTCGATGCGGTTGTAGAAGAACGCGCCGAACTGGGCCTCGGCCAGCTCGGTGCCGGCATCGGTTGCGATCTGTACAAGGCGCTCGAGATCCAGCTCGCCCGCGAGCGCCGCGCCGATACGGTTGAGGATCTCCAGCACGCGCCTCTCCTCGCGCAGGCGCTGCTCGCTCTCCCGCTGGCTTTCCTCGGCGCGCTCCTGCTGAAGGATGCGCTGCCGCATGATGCCGGCGGCAGCCCGCAACGCCTCGCCGATCTCCTGAACCTCGCGCACGCCGGGGAGCGGATCGTCCGGCAACTCGCCGCGACCCAGGGCAAGCGCCGGCGCCGCGAGCGAGCGGACCGGCCGTGAGATGCGGCGACCCACCCACATCGCGGCGACGATGCTGGCGACTATCAGCCCGAAGCCGCCGGCTCCCGCGAGCCACACCGAACGGCGAAGCGGCGCATCGACGACCTCACGCGGTACGCCGATCGACACCGTCCACCCGGAAGAGGCGGAGCGTGCGAGCGTCGTATAGACCGGCGTGCCCTCGCTGGTCTCGTTCGGAAAGAACCATGCTTCGCCGTCCGATTCGGCAAACCTGGCCTGGATGCCCGGCGACGCCGGCTTGCCGAGAAAGCGGTCGAGGTCGCGTGTTCGCGCTGTCGTGACGGCCTTGCTGTCGAAGATGGCGGCGTACCATTCCGCCGGCAGGTGCTGGTCGGCGAGCACCTTCGACAGCCGGTCGGGCGTCATCCCCATCGCGAGGACATTCACGATGCGGCCGTCGCGGAATACCGGAACTTCGATCGAGATGATCGGCCGCCGCATCACGGCAGCCGTCACGAGGCCGGAGATCTGGGGCTGGCCCGTAGTGAGAACCCGGTTCAGCGTTTCGAGATCGGTCCGGCGCGGCAGCTTCTCTCCGAACGGCTTCAGCGTGGTGACGAGGACTTGACCGGTGGTATCGAGGAGAACGATGCCGGTGGCGATCGGCCGGAGCTTCAGCGCGTCGTCGATCAGTTGGTGGAAGGTGGCGTAATCCTCCTTCCGCAAAGCCGGAGAGAGCGCGAGCAGCTGCAGCATCGCCACCGAACTGTCGAGTTCGCGGTCGACCGCCGCGGCGAGCGTCCGAGCCCGTTCGCGAACCTCCTGCTGCAACTCGGCGCGCTGCGCCTCCATGCGCCGGTCGATCATGTACGCGCCGAAGGCGACAAGCGGGACGATGCTGACGAGCACAAGGAGAACGAGGCGCGCCTGAACGCTCAGGCCACGGACCGGCGAAGTTGTGGGCATCAAGTCAATATGCAGAAAGCGATGCAGTATGTCTGCGCCAATCTGTTCGCGCAGATGCCGGCAAGGATCGGCGGCCGATTGGCAAATCCGGCCGTGCCGGGGGAATGAGGAGGCGACGCTTTAACGCGAAGGTCGCCATGGTCCCGCAACGGTCGCGAAGGGAAAGTTCCTCGCCCGGCGCGATAGCGCATCGCTCTCGTCGCGTTCGTCGCGAAGACTTTGCGACATTCGCGTTAAAACGTTCCTCAGCGAGTATCGGCTACCTGATTTTATCGCAGCTCAGTCCTGGCGCCTCCACGCGGGGAAGCAGAACAACGGAGAGCAGGGCTACTGGCCCTCGTTTTGCTCGGACCGCCTTCCCCGCAACTTCTCCCAATACTCCAGCCTTTTCCTGACCTCCCGCTCGAAGCCGCGGTCGACCGGCTCGTAGAAGCGGCGGCGGGGCATCTCGTCGGGGAAGTAGTTCTGGCCGGAGAAGGCGCCGGGGGCGTCATGGTCGTATTCGTAGCCGGAGCCGTAGCCCAGAGTCTTCATCAGCTTCGTCGGCGCGTTGAGGATATGCTTCGGCGGCATCAGCGAGCCGGTCTCGCGCGCCGCGCGCCGCGCCGCGCCGAAGGCGGTGTAGGCGGCGTTCGATTTCGGCGCGGTCGCGAGGTACAGCACGAGCTGCGCCACCGCCAGCTCGCCTTCCGGCGAGCCGAGCCGGTCGTACGCTTCCCACGCGGCGATCGCCTGCGGCAGCGCCTGCGGGTCGGCGAGGCCGATATCCTCGACCGCGGCGCGGGTCATGCGGCGCAGGATGTAGATCGGGTCCTCGCCGCCCGCGAGCATCCGCGCCAGCCAGTAGAGCGCCGCATCGGCGTCCGACCCGCGCAGCGACTTGTGCAGCGCCGAGATCAGGTTGTAGTGCCCCTCCTGCGCCTTGTCGTAGAGCGGCGCGCGGCGCTGCACCGCGGCGGCGAGCCCGGCCGCGTCGAGCGGCGCCGCCCCGGCCTCCATCCGCGCCAGCTCCTCGACGAGGTTCAGCAGGAATCGCCCGTCGCCGTCCGCCATCGCGCGCAGCGCCTGCCGCGCGTCGTCGGTGAGCGGCACCGTGCGGCCCAGTTCCGCCTCGGCGCGCTCGATCAGCTTCTCCAGCGCCGCGTCGTCGAGCCGGTGCAGCACCATCATCTGACAGCGCGAGAGCAGGGCGCCGTTCAGTTCGAAGGACGGGTTCTCGGTCGTGGCGCCGATCAGCACGATCGTGCCGTCCTCGACATAGGGCAGGAACGCGTCCTGCTGCGCCCGGTTGAAGCGGTGGATCTCGTCGACGAAGAGCGCCGTCCCCTTGCCGTCGCGCCGCCGCAGCTTCGCCGCCTCGAACACCTTGCGCAGGTCGGCGACGCCGGAGAACACCGCCGACAGCGGCTCGAACGCGAGGTCTGTCGCGTCGGCGAGGAGCCGCGCGATCGTCGTCTTGCCGCAGCCCGGCGGCCCCCACAGGATCATCGAGGCGAGCGCGCGCGCCTTGACCATCCGGCCGAGCGGCTTGGCCGGATCGAGCAAATGGTCCTGCCCGATCACCTCGTCCAGCCGCTTCGGCCGGAGCCGGTCCGCCAGCGGCCGCGGCGCCTGCGCCTCGAACAGGCTCGTCACGTCGGCGTCCTTCCGGTCGTGGAAGGAACCTTGAATCGGGGATCGGGGGGATGGCTGGGGATCGGGGGGATAGGAGGAAAAAGTTCACACCTCGACGCAGAGGGCGCGGAGGCTTCGCGGCGTACGCAAAGGTTGATTTTTTCGCGCGCCGCAGGCGCGCAATAAACTATGGAAATTTCTCCGCGTATCTCCGCGGAAACTCTGTGCCCTCTGCGTGAAAGCGTTACCTCTCTTTTGTTCTTATCCCCCCGATCCCCCGTCATCCCCCCGATCTCCGAATCAGGTTCTGCGCGGCACCGCCGCTGCCGAGCGGCTCCTTGAATGGCCTCGCGCTTGAATTCCTCGGGAAAGAACCGTCGCTTCAGCCGATCCATTGGACACCTCTCCTCGGCCTCTCAGCCTAGCAGCGGTATCAACAGTTTCGACAGAGGATCAAAGCCGGCATTCGCACTGCGTCATCGGCGCACTCCGGATCATTCTGCCGGGCGGCGGCAACAAGCCTGCCTGGAGATATCACCGCCTCACACCGATGCGCGTCAGGAAGGCGAGTATCTTCTCCGCCGCCATGTCCGGGTCGGGATCGACAAGGAGCGTGCCCGATCCTGTCGCAGCCTCCGTCGCGGTCTTCAGGCGGTCCGCGACCGAGCCGGAAGTCTTGGCGCCGGCGATGAGCCGGGGTTTCGGCCGGTAAGGCTTTTCGCTTACCTCGAGCGCCATTTCCTCGACCGCGATGCCTGGACGACAGTCGAGGCGGCCGCGCCTTGCCGCCGCGAAGGCGAAGGGCTGCGGCGGTCGCGCAATCGGATGAACCACGACGACGGCCGGGAGGTGCACCAGGATCGAGCGCCGCTGGCCCCGCGCCAGCGCCTGTTCCACTTCGAGAACGGCTTCGCCTTCGTGCTCGACCGATCTGGCGGCCACCGCATCCGCAACGGTCGGCCAACCCAAAGCTGCGGCCACCGCGTAAGGCACCATGCCCGTTCCGGCGCCGCTTTCCGAGCGCCGGCCCGCAACCACGAGATCGGGCGGATCGGCCATAAGGGTAGCGACGAGCGCCGGCACGGGATCGGAGCGGTGGGAAACCGAAAGCATGCCGGCTCGAATGAGACCGTGGCCGAAATAGTCCCGGATCGGGGTTTCGTCCGGTCCTGCATGAAGACCGAAGACCTCAGCGCCGAGACCGGCCGCGAGCCCGATTGCCTGCGCGTCGCAGCAAGCCGCCCGGGCCCGGCCCGAAGCAGGATGGCGACCGACCGATAGGAGAGCAACCGCGCGCATCGTGCGCGCTGTCTCATGCCGCTTCACACCATTTTCCGGCGAATGAGTCGAGGTGGTCGGGCGGACGAGCGGATTTCGGGCGTTCCGAATTCGCCTGTCCTCGTCTGGATCACGTTCGACAGCTGCCGGGGACGGCAGGGGCTTCATCGAGCCCTCGCCATCGCTCCCGCCATGTGTTCCGCTCGCAAGGCGTCTCAGGAGTGCGGGCATCACCTTCTGTGCGTCGGCGACGATGGCGAGATCGGCCCGCTTGATCATGGCGGCGTGCAGGTCCGTGTTGACGGCCACGACATGGGCCACACGGCCGAGACCCTGGAGGTGCTGCGGCGCGCCGGAGATGCCGAAGGCGACGTAGCAGGTCGCATCGAGCAGAGAGCCCGAGGCGCCGACTTGGCGGTGCCGCGGCATGAGGCCGGCATCGCATACGACGCGGCTTGCGCCGGGGGTAGCGCCGATCGCCCGCGCGAGTTCGGCGAAGCGTGTGAAATCGGTGACGCCGTTGCCGGCTGAGATGACGAAATCCGCCTCCGTCAACGGTATGGTTTCCGGGTCTTGTGCGAGGCGGGTCGTCTCGACGATCGCTCGCTTGGACAGCGGTGCGGCATCGAACGGGATCGGCCGCGCTTCGTGTCGGGCTCCGGAGTGGGGGGCGATCATGTCCGCGGCGAGCGTCATCAAGCGAGGGGGACGGATGCGCTGTTCGACGCTCCTGCCTCGCGCCGGGCGGGAGACGCTGTGGGGCGACAGGCTTTCCACCTCCGGGAACAGCGCTTCGCCGAGACGAGCCGCGAGCCGGCGGGCGAGATCGCCGCCGTCTCCCGATTCGGCGAACAGGATGTGACGGGGCGACAGTCCGCGCGCGATCCCGGCGAGCGTTTCGGTGCTGCCTTCCGGATCGTAGTCTCGATCGTTCGAAACGACGATCGTGCGGTCCGCGCCTGCCGGGCCGAGTTCGTCGCACGGCGCGGTCAAGACGGCGATCACCGCACCGGATGATTCGGCGAGAGATCGTGCGGCGCCCAATAGCTGACGGTCGTGCGCCGTCAGCCGTCCGCCGGGAGCGTCGAGCACGGCAAGGACGAAAAAGGCCGGCTCCGCGATGGCGCGGATTTCGGGCGCCGTCCCGACGATTGCGGCTGGAGTTTGGCTTGCGGACGCAGGCGCTGCCTCGCCGGGGCTGCGCGTGCGATCGAGGCGCCGCCGCACCGTGCCGGGCACGAGGGCCGCCGCATGATCGTCGCGCGGATCGCGGCGCGGGCGCCCGCGTCGCCGGGACTCCGGGGCGACCATTGCATAGCGCGGACGCGGGCCGCTCGACACGAGCCGGGCGGCACGTTCGGTGCGCGGATCGCGCCGCAGCCGCGTCATGGCCGCTCCTCGACAGCCTCGTGGAGAAGTTCGGCGATGTCGCGAACGTCCGGCCGCGCGCCGACGACGCCTTCCAGCATGGACGTGCAGCCGGGGCAGGCTACGGCCACGATGGCCGCGCCGGTATCGGCCGCTTGCGCCATGCGCAGATCCGGAATGCGGCGCTCGCCGGGGACGTCCGTCACCGGAGCGCCGCCGCCGCCGCCGCAGCACATCGACCGGGACCGCGAGCGCGCCATCTCGCGGCGGTCCTTGACGATTGCCGCGAGGAGATCGCGCGGGGCGTCGAACTCGCCGTTGTAGCGGCCGAGATAGCAGGGATCGTGATAGGTGACGGCGGCGTCGAGTTGGCGCCGCGGCGTAAGCCGGCCCTCCGCGACGAGGGCGGCAAGAAAGGCGCTGTGGTGGATCGTCTCGTACTGTCCGCCGAAGGCCGGATACTCGTTGCGGATGACGTGCAGCGCATGCGGGTCGGCGGTGACGATCCGGCGGAACCGGCGCCGCGAAAGGGTCGCGATGTTCGCCTTCGCGAGCGTCTGGAAGGTGGCCTCGTCGCCCAGGCGGCGGGCGAGATCGCCGCAGTCGCGTTCCTCCGCGCCGAGGACGGCGAAATCGACATCCGCTTGGCGCAGCAGCGCGACAAGGGCTCGGAGCGTGCGGCCGTACCGCAGATCGAAGGCGCCGTCGCCGAGCCAGAGCAGCACGTCCGTCTCGCCGCCCTCGGGAAGAACCGGCAGGTCGAGGCCTGCCGCCCAGTCGAGGCGGGCCGAAAGCGCATGGCCGCCGGGATTGTCGGCCGCGCGCAGTTCGGCGAGCGGGAGAGCGGCCGTATCCGGCAGCGCGCCATGCTCCATGACCTCGAAGCGCCGCAGACTGACCATCGCGTCCACATGCTCGATGGTCATCGGGCATTCCTCGACGCAGGCCCGGCAGGTCGTGCAGGCCCAGAGCGTGTCGGGGTGGATCATCGCGTCCGTCCCGACGAGGCGGCTCTGCGGTCCCCCGTGAGCCAGTCCGACCGGTCGGCCGGGATGCGGATTGCCGGAATAAGCCTTGTCGTCGCCCACGAGGGCGGCGCGGGCGAGATCCTGGATGAACTTCTTCGGGTTGAGCGGCTGCCCGGCGGCGAAGGCCGGACAGGCCGTCTCGCAGCGCCCGCATTCGACGCAGGCCGCAAAGCCGGTCAACTGATTCCAAGGAAAGTCGGCGAGCACCTCCACGCCGAGCTTTTCCGCCTGGAGGTCGATCGGTGCCAGTGCGGTGGAGCGCCCGCCGCCGAAACGCGCCGGACGGGGATGGGCGACGAGATGGAGTGCGCCGGCCAGCGCGTGGCGCATCGGCCCGGCATGGATCAGCCGCACGAGCCAGAGCCCGCCGCCGAAGGCGGCGAGAACGAAGAGAAGGCTCGCCGGGAGCGGCAGCGGGTGGCCGAGCGCCGCATCGAGCGCCACGAGGAAGCCGCCGCCGGCGAAGGCGGCGAGGGCGAAGGGCAGCGTCTCGAAGGGTCCGCGCGACAGTCCGGCCGGCCGCTCCGACGATCGGCGGCGGCGCCATTCGCGCAGGACGCCGACGATCAGAGTGGCGAAGGCGACCGCCACGACCGCCCAATAGACGGTTGAGGCGCGCAGCGCCGGCAGGAGGCCGAGCACCAGGAGCGCGGCCGCGGCAAGAAGTCCGCCGGCAAGCGGTGCATGCATGCGCGAGGCCGCCGGCCGCCGCGCGACGATATCGTGGACATCGACCAGATAGCGTCGAGGGAGGGCGATCAGCCCTGTCCGCCAGTCGACCGACACTGCTCGCCCCACGAACACCGGGCGGAGCGAGCGTATGGCCTCGAACGCGACGAAGATGGCGAGGACGATGATCGCGCCGACGAGGCAGGTTCCGGCCATGCCGCACCTTCACATTGGTTTCGGCTTCGCCTCACAGGCTCTTGCAGAGCCTGAGCGCGTCGTAGATCGCCGCGTGAATGTTGCGCCCGGCGACCGCGTCGCCAAGGCGATAGAGGGCATAGCCTTGCCCTTCCGGCCAAGGTTGCGGGTCGCCGGCGACGAGAGCGGTGAGGTCGATCTCGCCCTTGTTCACCGAACCGGCCTTGAGGTCGCGATAGAGACCGTCCACCGGTTTGGTGCCGTTTTCGATGACGACGTGGTCGACGAGGCGCTCCTCCTCGGCGTCGGTCATCGTATTGCGCAGCGCCACGACGAGCTTGTTGCGTTCTGGGTAGACCTCTATCAGCTCGAGATTCGGCGACATGATGACCCCGAGCTTGTAAAGCTCGCGCAGATGCACCGGCTGGTTTGTCGGCCCGATCTCCTCTCCGACCATCCGGTCTTCCGTCGCGATCTCGACGAGGCAGCCGTGCGTCGCGAGGACTTCCGCGGTCGAGGCGCCCTGATGCTGGCCGGTGACGTCGTAGAGGAGGACGGAACCGGACAGCTCCACCTCGTTCGTCAGGACGGCCCAACTGGAGACCGCGTGCTCGCTCCCGGCGAACCCGTCGAGGTTGGGACGGCCCCCCGTCGCGATGATCAGAACGTCCGGATCTTCGGCGCGGACGGCTTCCGGCGTCGCTTCCGTGCCGAGCCTGAGATCGACCCCGAGCCGCTTCACCTCGGCCGTGAGCCAGCGCGGGATACCGGACAGAGCCTCGCGCCAGGTCGCCTTCGCCGCGATGGCGACTTGGCCGCCCGTGCGGGATTCCTTCTCGAAGAGGACCACCCGGTGTCCGCGTTCGGCCGAGACGCGCGCAGCTTCGAGACCTCCCGGTCCGGCTCCGACCACGACGACCTTGCGCCGCTTGCCCGCCTTGGGGATCACGTGCGGCATCGTCGCTTCGCGGCCGGTCGCCGCGTTCTGAATGCAGAGCGCGTCGCCCCCGATGTAGATCCGGTCGATGCAGTAGCCGGCGCCGACGCATTGGCGGATCTCGTCCGAACGGCCCTCGGTGAGCTTCCTGACGAGATGCGGATCGGCGATGTGGGCGCGGGTCATCGCGACCATGTCGACATGGCCTTCGGCGACCGCCCGCGCCGCCGTGGCGAGATCGGTTATGCGCTGGGCATGGAAGACCGCGACGTCGACCTCGCGCTTGATGGAACTCGCGAGATAAAGGAAGGGCGCCACCGGGAAGGCCATGTTCGGCAGCGAGATGGCGTGGGCCATGTGGTCGCGTGCCTGACCGCCGACGATGTTGACGAAATCGACGAGCCCGCGGCGGGTGTACTCGACGGCGATCGCCACGCACTCTTCATGCGTCAGGCCGTTCCGCAGGAGTTCGTCGCCCGACATGCGCATGCCGACGGGATAGCTGTCGCCGACCGCGGCGCGCACCGCCTCGAAGACCTCGATGCCGAAGCGCATGCGGTTCTCGAGGCTGCCGCCGTATGAATCGATGCGGCGGTTGACCGACGGGCTCCAGAACTGGTCGATGAGATGCCCGTGCGCGCAGGAGAGTTCGAGGCCGTCGAGGCCGCCTTCCCTACAGCGCCGCGCCGCCTCGGCATAGCTCCCGATGACGCGGCGGATGTCGAAATCCTCCATCTCCTTGGGGACCGACCGGTTGGCCGGCTCCCGGCTGACGGACGCTGAGATGGTGGGCAGCCAATTGTCCGTGTCCCACTTGGTCCGCCGGCCCATGTGGGTGAGCTGGATCATCAGCTTGGCGCCGTGCTTGTGGATGCGCTCGGCGAACTGCTGGAAGAACGGGATGACCGAGTCGTCGACGACGGCAATCTGGTTCCAGGGCGTCGCGGGACTGTCGAGCGCCACCGAGGACGAGCCGCCGAACATGGTCAGGCCGATGCCGCCCTTGGCCTTCTCCTCATGATAGAGCTGGTAGCGCTCCTGCGGCTTGCCGTCCTTTCCGTAGGACGGCGCATGGCTCGTGCTCATGACCCGGTTGCGGATCGTGAGGCCCTTGATCGTGAACGGTTTCAACAGAGCGTCGGCGTTGGCGATCATGTCCCGGTCCGGAAGTCGGCGCGTCTTGTCCGCAGGCGAAGCACGCTCTCCGATGATAAGGAGCGCTCACGGATTATGGGAGCGCCCGCGCCCGGCCAACAGAATGCCTCCGCCGCCTGATTTGAATGCTTGCGACAGCGAAAGCTCACTTTGGGGCGGTTTGGGTCACGGTGTCGATGCGCCATGTCCGGCTTCGCGCCGGCTATCCGCAACAATATTTGCGTACCGATAGGCGGAAAAGGTCGGCAGCTAGGGACAGGCGCTGCGCCGCCGGATCCTCTTGTCGTTTTCGTTCAACTCGTGTGACGGCTGCATGCTCGCGGCCATCCGGTGCTTCTTTCATGTTCGGACTAATCTTTCGGCAGCACAGGTGAGTGCGCCCATGCAACGCTTCTCGGTCATATCGCTGGCGCGCAACGCGCTTACCGGACATCAGGGCTGGCGCGAGCAGTGGCGGTCGCCCGAGCCGAAGCCGTCGTACGACGTCGTCATCGTCGGCGGCGGCGGTCATGGTCTCGCGACGGCCTATTATCTCGCGAAGGAGCATGGCGTGACCAACGTTGCCGTGCTGGAGAAAGGCTGGCTCGGCGGCGGCAATACGGGCCGCAACACCACGATCATCCGTTCCAATTACCTGTGGGACGAGAGCGCGGCGCTCTACGAGCATGCCCTGAAGCTCTGGGAGGGGTTGTCCCAGGACCTCAACTACAACGTCATGTACTCGCCGCGCGGCGTGATGATGCTCGCCCACACGGTGCACGACGTGCAGGTGTTCAAGCGGCACGTCCACTCCAACCGCTTGAACGGAATCGACAACGAGTGGCTGTCGCCGCAGGAGGCGAAGGCGTTCTGCCCGCCGCTCAACATCGCCGCCAACATCCGATACCCGGTGCTCGGGGCCGCCTTGCAACGGCGCGGCGGCACGGCGCGGCATGATGCGGTCGCCTGGGGTTATGCGCGGGGAGCGGACGCCCGCGGCGTCGACATCATCCAGAACTGCGAGGTCACCGGCATCCGGCGCGACCGCAGCGGTGCCGTCGAGGCAGTCGAGACCACCCGCGGTCTCATCAGGGCCAAGAAGGTCGGCGTCGTCGCGGCCGGTCACACCAGCGTCGTCATGGGCATGGCCGGCGTCCGCATGCCGCTCGAGAGCTATCCCCTTCAGGCGCTCGTCTCCGAGCCGGTGAAGCCGGTCTTTCCCTGCGTCGTGATGTCGAACACCGTCCACGCCTACATCTCGCAATCCGACAAAGGCGAACTCGTCATCGGCGCGGGCACCGACGCCTATATCTCCTACAGCCAGACCGGCGGACTGCACATCGCGGCGCATACGCTCGACGCGATCTGCGAACTCTTCCCGATGTTCCGGCGCATGCGCATGCTGCGGAACTGGGGCGGCATCGTCGACGTCACGCCGGACCGCTCGCCGATCATCGGCAAGACGCCGGTTCCCGGCCTGTACGTCAATTGCGGCTGGGGCACGGGCGGCTTCAAGGCGACACCCGGCTCCGGCAACGTCTTCGCGGCGACGATCGCGCGGGACGACCCGCATCCGATCGCCGCGCCCTTCGCGCTCGATCGCTTCCGCACCGGCCGCCTCATCGACGAGGCCGCCGCCGCCGCGGTGGCCCACTGAGCGCTGGGACTTCCCGACATGCCGAACTGCCCGTTGTTGCCCGATGCCGGTGGCCTTGCCGGTCGGAGGTCTCGATGCTGCTGATTACCTGCCCCCATTGCGGATCGCGTCCGGAAAACGAATTCCGCTATGCCGGCGAAGCCCATATCGCCCGGCCGGCAAACCCGTCCGCGCTCGATGACGAAGCGTGGGCCGACTTTCTCTACATGCGCTCGAACCCCAAGGGCGTGCATCTCGAACGGTGGCGGCATACCCATGGCTGTGCGCGCTTCTTCAACTGCGTGCGGCACACGGTGAGCGACCGCATCATCGCGACCTACGAAGCCGGCCAGCCAAAGCCGGATGTTGCAGCGCTCGTCGCCGAGTTCGAAGCGCGGGGGATGAGAGCGCCATGATGAGCACGTTCCGCACGCCGGCCGGTGGCCGGATCGACCGCGCCAAGCCGCTTCGCTTCACCTTCGACGGTGCGATCTACGCCGGGTTCGCCGGCGACACGCTCGCCTCGGCGCTCCTGGCGAAGGGCGTCCACCTCGTCGGACGCTCGTTCAAGTATCACCGGCCGCGCGGCATCGTCTCCGCGGGCGCTGAGGAGCCGAATGCCCTCGTCGGTGTCGATCGCGGGGAGGGGCGCTATACTCCGAACCTGCGCGCGACGCAGGTCGAGCTTTACGACGGGTTCAGGGCGGAAAGCCAGAACCGCTGGCCGTCGCTCCGGCACGACGTCAGTGCCGTCAACGATGTCCTGTCGCCGCTTTTTTCGGCCGGTTTCTACTACAAGACCTTCATGTGGCCGAAGGCGCTGTGGGCCAGGGTCTACGAGCCGATGATCCGCGCAGCCGCCGGGCTCGGCAAGGCGCCGACCGGCGCCGACCCGGACCGGTATCTGAACCGCTACGCCCATTGCGACGTGCTCGTCATCGGCGCCGGGCCTGCCGGCCTCGCGGCGGCGCTCGCCGCTTCCGACACGGGTGCACGGGTCATTCTCTGCGACGAGCAGGCCGAACTCGGCGGCTCGCTTCTCCACGAGACGACCGCGACGATCGATGGCCGGCCCGCCGCCGCATGGCTGGAGGTCGCCGCCGCCGCGCTCAAGAGCCGCCGCAACGTCACGCTTCTGCCGCGCACGACGGCCTTCGGCTATTTCGCGGAGAATTTCGTCGGCTTGGCCGAACGCGTCACGGATCATCTGGCGGAGCCCGATCCCCGCCTGCCGCGCGAGCGGCTGTGGCAGGTCAGGGCGAAGGAGGTGGTGCTCGCCACCGGCGCGATCGAACGGCCGCTGGTGTTCCCAGAGAACGACCGGCCCGGGATCATGCTGGCCGATGCGGCCCGCATCTATCTCAACCGCTACGGCGTCAAGGCCGGCACGCGGGCCGTCATCGCGACCGCGGACGATGCCGCGTACCGGGTGGCGCTCGACCTGCATCGCGCAGGCGTTGCGGTCGCCGCCGTCGCCGACCTGCGGCCTCGTGCCGAGAGCGACGAGATCGCCGCCGCCCGCGCGGCCGGCATTCCTATCCGGCAGGGCACGGCCATTACCGGCACTCACGGCCGTCTTCGCGTGAAGGCGGCCGATCTCGGCGCCGTCTCGGCGGATGGCCGCGTTTCCGGGCGCGATCGCGTCGATTGCGACCTCGTGCTGATGTCCGGCGGCTGGACGCCGAGCGTGCACCTCTTCTCGCAATCGCGCGGCAAGCTCAAATTCCACGAGACGCTGCAAGCCTTCGTGCCGGGCACATCAGCCCAACGCGAGCGCTCCGCCGGTGCCTGCCGTGGAACCTACGACCTCGCCGCGTGCCTCGCCGAGGGCTATGCGGCGGGCGAGAAGGCGGCCAGGGAAGCGGGCTGCGGGCGACCGGCGGCGTCGCGGACCTTCCTGGTCAAAGGTGCCGCGACGCCGAACGGCAGCGGCCATCTCGGCGACATGCCGCACGATCGAGGCGATGCCAATGCCAAGGCGTTCGTCGACTTCCAGAACGACGTCACGGCCAAGGACATCAAGCTCGCCGCCCGCGAAGGCTTCCGCTCCATCGAGCACGTGAAGCGCTACACGACGACGGGCATGGCGACGGACCAGGGCAAGACGTCGAACATGAACGCGCTCGCCATCGCGTCGAAGGCGCTCGGCAAGCCCATCCCCGCGGTCGGTCTCACCACCTTCCGCATGCCGTACACGCCGGTGACCTTCGGCACGATCGCCGGAGCGTCGCGCGGCGACCTGTTCGATCCCGTGCGCAAGACGCCGAGCCACGACTGGGCGGTGGCGCACGGCGCGGTGTTCGAGAACGTCGGCTTGTGGAAGCGCGCCCACTACTTCCCGCAGGCCGGCGAGGACATGCACGCGGCGGTCGCTCGCGAATGCAAGGCGGTGCGCAGCGCGGTCGGCATGCTCGACGCGTCGACCCTCGGCAAGATCGAGGTCGTCGGGCCGGATGCGGCCGAGTTCATGAACCGGCTCTATACCAACGCCTGGACCAAGCTGGAGCCGGGACGCTGCCGCTACGGCCTGATGCTGAGCGAGGCCGGTTTCGTGATGGACGACGGCGTCGTCGGGCGGCTGTCGAAGGACCGTTTCCACGTCACGACGACGACGGGCGGCGCGCCGAGCGTGCTCCATCACATGGAGGACTATCTCCAGACCGAGTTCCCGGACCTCAAGGTGTGGCTCACCTCGACGACCGAGCAATGGGCGGTCATCGCCGTCCAGGGACCAAGGGCGCGCGAGGTCATCGCGCCGCTCGTCGAAGGCATCGATCTCTCGCCGGC
>DASWRT010000210.1:0-6043 GCA_036403035.1 Allostellaceae bacterium
GTATCGGTCGGCTTCGTCGTCGGGCTCGATTATTCGAACCCTTACCTGTCGCCGTTCGAGGAGATGCAGCGCTTCAAGACGCACCCGGCGATCCGCCATTTCTTCGAGGGCGGGCGCCGCGTCGCCTATGGGGCGCGGGCGATTTCCGAAGGCGGGCTCCAGGCGCTGCCGAAGCTGACGTTCCCAGGCGGCTGCCTCGTCGGCGACACGGCGGGCTTCCTCAACGTGCCGAAGATCAAGGGCACGCACACCGCGATGAAGTCGGGGATGGTCGCCGCCGAGGCGATGTTCGGGCAGCTCTCGGGCGAGGAGCCGGACGCCGACTACGAGGCGATGCTGCGTGAGACATGGCTGTGGGACGAGCTGTCGCGCGTCCGCAACCTGCGCCCGTCGTTCCGCATGGGACTGTTCGGCGGACTCGTCTATTCGGCGCTCGACACCTACGTTTTCCGCGGCAAGGCGCCGTGGACGCTCAGGCACCACGCCGACAACGAGACGCTGCGCAACGCGGCCGACGCGAAGCGGATCGAGTATCCGAAGCCGGACGGCAAGCTGACCTTCGACCGGCTCTCCTCGGTGTTCATCTCGAACACCAACCACGAGGAGAACCAGCCTGCGCACCTCAAGCTCAAGGATCCGGAGCGGGCGATCGCGGTCAATTACAAGCTTTACGCGTCGCCGGAGACGCGGTATTGCCCGGCTGGCGTCTACGAGATACTGACCGACGACGGCGGCGCCAATCCGCGGCTGCAGATCAACGCCCAGAACTGCGTGCACTGCAAGACGTGCGACATCAAGGATCCGACGCAGAACATAAACTGGGTCGTCCCCGAAGGCGGCGGCGGCCCCAACTACCCGAACATGTGACCGGCCGAGGGCGGCAGCGATGCCGTCCGCCGCGGCATCGCGCGGTGCGGGCACGACGGGGTATGATCGGGAGAGGCGAGGCCCCGGCGCAGAGGAGTCCGGCAGTCTGACTAAGCGTATCCCCGGCATGAAGCCGCGTTTCACCGCCGTCGCGAGCGGCGCCGTCGTCGTATTCGCAACCCTTCTTTTCGCCTGCGCGGCGTCCGATTCCGCGGGAACGGCGCCGCTTTCCGATAGCGACAAGGTGTCCGCTGCCCCGGCCGGGCAGGAGGAGCTGCCGATGGGAACGCTCGGCGCGTATCTCGCCGGCCGGCACGCGCAGTACGGGCGCGACTACGGCGCCGCCGCGGAGTTTTACGGACGCGCGCTCACCGGCGATCCTGATGACGTGGAGCTGATGAACCGTACGCTCCTGCTCGAGGTCAGCGAGGGCCGGATCGGCGAGGCGGTGCGGATCGCGCCGGGGATCGTCGCGATCCAGCCGGAATCGCCGATCGCCGCGCTGGTGCTGCTGCTCGACGACGTGAAGCGCGGCGACTTCGCGGCGGCCGAAGCGAAGGTGGCGGCGATGCCGCAGGACGGCGTGCACCGCTTCGTCGGGCCGCTGCTGCTCGCCTGGGCGAAGGAAGGGCGGGGCCAGCCGGTGCCAGCGATCGCCGCATTGCAGCCGCTTGCCGAGATCCGCGGCTTCCAGCCGCTGCGCGACTTCCACGCGGCGCTGATCGCCGACCTCGCCGGCCGGACGCAGGAGGCCGAGGAGAACTACCTCAAGGTGGTGAACGCGACGCCGCGCGTGAACTGGCGCAGCGTCGAGATGCTCGGCAACCTCTATGAGCGGACCGGCCGGCCGGAGCAGGCGCGCGCGCTCTACGAGCGGTTCATCAAGGACAACCCCGACAGCGAGTTCGCCGAGCCGGCGCTGGCGCGGGTCGCCGCCGGCCAGGTGCCGCCGCCGCGGCTCACCAACGCACGCGAAGGCATCGCCGAAGGGCTGTTCGACCTCGCGTCGGTGCTGAACCAGGGCGAGACGAGCGACCTCGCGCTGCTCTATGGCCGCCTCGCTCTCGACCTGCGCCCGGATTTCCCGCTGGCGCAGCTTCTCGTCGCCGAGATCCTGGAGGCGCAGCAGCGGCCGGCCGACGCGCTCACTGTGCTGCGGACGATCGACCGCGCCTCGCCGTTCGGCTGGTCGGCGCGTCTCCGCGAGACGGCCGACCTCGACGCCATCGGCAAGACCGACGAGGCGATCGACGAGTTGAAGTCGATGGCGGCCGACCGGCCGACCCGGCCGCAGCCGCTGTTCGAACTGGGCGATCTCCTGCGCACCAAGTCCCGCTTCGGCGAGGCGGTCGAAGCCTACGACGCCGCCATCGCGCGGCTTCCGGGCGGCGATGTCGAACCGCGGCAGTGGACGCTGCTCTACAGCCGGGCGATCACGCTGGAGCGCTCGGGCCAGTGGGGACGCGCCGAGACCGACCTCAAGCGGGCGCTGGAATTGCAGCCGGAGCAGCCGCTGGTGCTGAACTACCTGGGGTATTCCTGGATCGACCGGGGCGAGCATCTCGACGAGGCGCTGAAGATGGTCGAGCGCGCCGTGCAGCTCCGGCCGAACGACGGCTACATCGTCGACAGTCTCGGCTGGGCGCACTACCGGCTCGGCGACTATGGCAAGGCGGCGGAGATCCTGGAGCGGGCGGTCGAGATGAAGCCGCAGGACCCGACGATCAACGACCATCTCGGCGACGCCTACTGGCAGAGCGGCCGGCAGGCCGAGGCGAAGGCGCAGTGGCAGCGGGCGCTCCTGTTCAACCCGGAAGCCGGCGAGGTCAAGACGATCGAGGCGAAGCTCGACCGCGGCCTGGACAAGCCGACGCCGGCCGGCCCGGCGACGGCGCGCGGCGGCGGCTGAGCGGCGGACGGAACACGCGCACCGACATGGACGACCGAGACGGCACGGTGGCCGCGGTGCGCCGCGCGGCGCACGCCAAGATCAACCTGTATCTGCATGTCTGCGGGCGGCGCGACGACGGCTACCACCTGCTCGACAGCCTCGTCGCGTTCGCCGACATCGGCGACGTCGTCACCGCGGCGCCGGCCCCGCCGGGGACGCTGGACCTGACGGTGACCGGGCCGTTCGCTCCGGCGCTGGCGGCGGCGGACGGCGGCGGTGATCCCGCTGGAAATCTCGTGCTGCGCGCGGCGCGCCGGCTCGCGGCGGCGCGCGGGATCGCGGCGCCGGGAGCGGCGCTGATGCTGGAGAAGAACCTGCCGGTGGCGTCCGGGATCGGCGGCGGGTCGAGCGACGCGGCGGCGGCGCTGCGCGCGCTGGCCGCGCTGTGGCGGCTCGACGATATCGGCGAGGACGATCTGGCGGAGATCGGCGTCGCGCTCGGCGCCGACGTGCCGGTCTGCCTCGCGGCGCGACCGACCTGGCTCGGCGGCATCGGCGAGGATCTGCGGCCGGCCCCCGCGCTGCCGCAGGCCGCGATCGTGCTCGTCAATCCGGGCATCCCGCTCGCCACGCCGCCGGTGTTCAAGGCGCGGACCGGCCCGTTCTCGGCCCCGGCGCGCTTCGCCGGACCGCCGCCGTCCGACGCGGCCTACCTCGCCGCCCAACTCGCCGAGCGCCGCAACGACCTGACCGCCGCGGCGGTCGGCCTCGTGCCGGCCATCGCCGACGTGCTCGCGTCGCTGGAGCGCAGCGAGGGGGCGCTGATCGCGCGCATGAGCGGCAGCGGCGCCACCTGCTTCGCGCTCTATGCCGGCCGCACGGCCGCCGAGGCGGCGGCTGCGCGGCTCCGCGCGGCTCAGCCCGGCTGGTGGGTCGCGGCGGGGATGCTCGGTACGCGGACTGGTTAAGTGTTGCGTCCGCCGGACCGGCAGTTCGCGAGGGTCAGTTCGCCGTTGGGGGCGCCGGGAGCACGGTAGCCTTGAGGCGCGCCACGAGGTCGTTGTCGGCGCGGCCGTCCGGGACGAGGTTGCCGTCCGACTGATAGCTGCGGATCGCCTCGACAGTGCGGTCACCGAGCACGCCATCGACCCCGCCGGGATCGTAGCCCGCCGCGGCAAGCAGGCGCTGGATCTCCATCACAAGGTCGTGCGCGGGCGCATCCTCAGGAGGTGCAGCGAGCGCGGCGGCGCGCGCCTGGGCGGCGGCGCGGCGCTCCGGCGTCAGGCGGGCGGCAAGGCGGTCGCGCGTCGCCGCGGCCCCTTCATCGCCGGCCGCCGCAGCCCGGTCGTACCAGGCATAGGCTTCGATCTCGTCGGTTTCGGCCGAAGCGCCGGTCTTGCCGGCGCCGCCGCCTCGACCGTCGCTCCGCTCCAACAGCAGCGCTGCCAAGTCCCGCGCTGCAGCGGTGTGGCCGAGCAACGCGGCGCGGCGAAGCCAGCGCGCGCTTTCCGGCGGGTCCGGGGCGAAGCCGGGCCGTCCGCCGCGATAGAGTCGCGCCAGGGCGTATTGCGCGTCGGCATGCTGCCTGTCGGCGGCGGTCTGGAGCCAGATCAGTGCTTCGGCGATATCGTCTTCGCCCGCGCCGCTTCCCGTCCCGCCGCTCCCCGACCCGGCCTTCTCTCCCTTCTCGAGATAAAGCAGGCCCAGCCGGTACTGCGCGTCGGCGACGCCGTTGATCGCCGCTTCGCGGAACCACTGCGCGGCGCGCTCCGGGTCGCGTGGCAGGCCGCCGCGCCCCTCGGCAAACGCCACAGCGAGCGCATGCTGCGCGTCGGGATCACCGGCCTGCGCCTTGTCGAGCAACGGCGCCAGCAGGGGAGCCGGCGCGAGCGCGATCTCGACGGAGGGCATGCGGGCGCGCTCAGGCGGCGCCGGATGCGCGGGCGGCTGCGACCCGAAGCTGATTGCGAGCGCACCGAGCAGAACGACGGCGAGCCCCGCCGCAACCGCAACGCGCCAGCGGATCGGGAAAGGAGGATGGTCGGACAGTACGCCCTGCACGACGCCGATTATAGCTCAACCGGACCGTTTCGCTCCATCGGGCTATATCACTAATAGAGAGAATGCAACGGATGTCGCTTGGACCGCCGCGTCAGCGGACAGTTCAGGCCGGCACCAGCGGAACCGCTTTGCTCGGCTCCGCCGCCGCGCCGGTCACGTCGCCGTCGGCATCAAAGTCCAGCGTGGCGGTGAGGGCGGCGCCGCATTCCTCGCAGCACGGCGCCCCCGGCCCCTTCATCGCCGGCAGGGCGACGAGGAGGAGGGTTCGGCAGCAAGGGCAGCGGATTTCAATCCAGTCGATGGTCATTTCGCTTCCGGGCAAGGCATTTCCGGGCAGGTCGCGCGAGGAGAACGACCGGCGCGCCGGTTTTGTCCGGATGCCGGAGAATTTTCCCGCCGGCCGCGCGGCACCGCCCAGCGCCCCGTTGCGGCATCAGCCCTTTGCCGCTAAGGTCCGCGCCGCGCTTGGGGCGTAGCCAAGTGGTAAGGCAGCGGATTTTGATTCCGCCATTCCCAGGTTCGAATCCTGGCGCCCCAGCCAAGCATCCATGCACAATGCCGATGGCTTAAGGACCGCCCTGGCGGGCCTTTTTGCAATAGGCTGAATCGGTATCGGCGCCCTCCTTTGCCGCTGAACGGCCATGGCCAAAGCGGCAAGTGCAATCCCGGCATGCAGCATGTTGCGCCTCTTCCATCCGACGATTTTGCGGGCGCACAGGTCAATGACAGGTATGGCGATTGCTGGTCGTGCGCGGACCGGCGGCTTCACGATGCACGGTGCCACGGATGCTCTGCTCGCGCATCTGCCGCCCGATGCGTCAGGTTCGCCACCTCGTCGGCCTGATCGCTTATGCGGCTTTGCGCTCTATCTCTCTGCCGTCGTCGACGCGTGAGGAGGTATGCCGATGCGAAACGTCCTGACGCTCTGCACGGCCGTATTTATCCTGGCCGGGCTTGCGGCGTGCTCGGGTCCATATACGACCGATCCGGCGCAGACTTTCGCTTACAGCAGGGGAGACGGGCAGCGGTTCGACCCGACGCGAGAGGATTATGGCACGCGGCAGGGCCGCTGAGCGTCGAAACACGCAATACGGCGTGCTCGACTGAGTGCCGTCTCAGTATCAGCCCGAGAATTTAATTGCTTTCATCCTCGATTTGTCGAGGAAGTCGTTGGCATAATGCTTCGTGACATCGCAACGCCGGTCGGTTGGAATTGAAGTCGAG
>DASWRT010000211.1:0-5116 GCA_036403035.1 Allostellaceae bacterium
GCCGCCGACGAGCTGATCGCCGAGGAGATCGAGCGCCGTCGCCGCCAACCCGACCTCGACGAGCGCAGCGACGTGCTCTCGCTGCTGCTGTGCGCTCGCGACGAGCACGGCAACGCGATGACCGACGCGGAGCTGCGCGACGAGCTCTTCACGATGCTCGCCGCCGGTCACGAGACGACCTCGACCGGTCTCGCCTTCGCGTTCGAGCTGCTGCTGCGCAACGCCGACGTGCTGGAGCGCCTGCGCCAGGAGCTGGCGGCCGGTGACGGCGACGCCTACCTCGACGCGGTCGTCAAGGAGACGCTGCGCCTGCGGCCGGTGATCGACGGCGCCGAGCGCACGCTCACCAAACCGCGCACGCTCGCAGGCTGGCAGCTGCCGCCCGGCGTCAAGGTCTATCCGGGCATCCTGCTCGTGCACCTGCGCGAGGACCTCTATCCGCAAGCCGAGCAATTCCGGCCGGAGCGCTTCCTCGACGAGGGCGCAGAGTCCTACACCTGGCTGCCGTTCGGCGGCGGCATCCGCCGCTGCCTGGGAGCCGCGCTCGCGCAGGCGGAGATGGCGGAGGTGCTGCGCATCGCCGTGCAGGCCGTCGAGCTGCGAGCGCTGCGCCCGGAGCCGGACCCGGTCGTGCTGCGCGGGATCACGCTCGCGCCGCGGCATGGCGTCGAGGTGGAAGTCCAGGGTGTGCTGCGCGACGCCCGCACCGGGCCGCTGCCGGCCGTCGCTGCCGGCTGAGCCGTGGGCTCCGCCGTGGGATCGAACCCCTTCGGATCCGAGGACAGCGCCGAGCGTGGCCCCACCCGCCCCGGCGAGCACGTGGCGAGCGAGCCCGAGGAGCGGCCGGAGAGCGAGCCGCCGATCGAGGAACGCCGCTTCGTCGAGTTCTTCGGTCTGCCCGCGATGATCCTGCTGTTCGCGCTCGCCGCGGTGATCAAGGGCATCGTCGACCAGCAGATCGGCTTCACGATCGTCGGCGCCGTGGTCGCGGCCGGCATCTTCGCCGCGATCGGCCTGGCGATGACGATCGCCAAGCGGCAGTAGGCGCGGCGCCGTCGCGGCGGCGCCGGAGCCTCGTCGTGGCCGCGCAGCTCCGAGTTACGCAGCCACAGCCGGCTCTGAGACGATCGGCGTCTCGGCGTCCTTGCCGCGCTCGATCGGCGTGACCAGATCCCGCCCGATATCGAGCGCGGCGTAGATCTTGTCCTCGATCTCCTTGGCCAACTGCGGGTTCTGGTCGAGGTGCGCCTTCGCGTTGCCGCGGCCCTGCCCGAGCCGTTCGTCGCCGTAGGAGAAGAACGAGCCTGACTTGGAGACGATGCTGTGCTCGAGCCCCAGGTCGATCAGGCAGCCCGAGGTGGAGATGCCCTTGCCGAACTCGATGTCGAACTCGGCCTGCCGGAACGGCGCCGCGACCTTGTTCTTGACGACCTTCACGCGCACGCGGTTGCCGACCGCCTCGGTGCCGTCCTTGAGCGTCTCGATGCGGCGGATGTCGAGGCGCTGCGACGCGTAGAACTTCAGCGCCCGGCCACCAGGCTGCGTCTCGGGCGAGCCGAACATCACGCCGACCTTTTCGCGGATCTGGTTGGTGAGGATGCAGAGCGTTTCGGTGCGGTTCAGGTTGCCCGCCAGCTTGCGCATCGCCTGCGACATCATGCGGGCCTGCGCACCGACCGTCTGGTCGCCCATCTGTCCCTCGAGCTCAACGCGCGGCGTCAGCGCGGCGACCGAGTCGATCGCGACCACGTCCACCGCGCCCGAGCGCACGAGCATGTCCGCGATCTCCAGCGCCTGCTCGCCGTAGTCCGGCTGCGAGACCAGCAGCTCGTCGATGTCGACCCCGATCTCCTTCGCGTACAGCGGGTCCATCGCGTGCTCCGCGTCGATGAACGCGCACACGCCGCCCAGCTTCTGCGCCTCGGCCAGCACGTGGTAGATCAGCGTCGTCTTGCCGGAGGACTCCGGGCCGTACACCTCCACGATCCGCCCGCGCGGCACGCCGCCGATGCCGAGCGCCAGGTCGAGCGACAGCGCCCCTGTCGGGATCGCGTGGCAGCGCACCTGCGCGCCCTCGTCGCCCATCCGCATCACTGTGCCCTTGCCGAACTCGCGCTCGATCTGGGCCAGCGCGCCCTGAAGCGCGGCGTCGCGCGCCTTGGCGGCCTTCTCCTGCTCGGTCACGGACATGGTCGAAGCTCCTCAGTCGAGATGAGGACGACAAGCTAGAGGCCGCTGCGGACGGAACAGCTGTTCGTATTCGGCGCGCCCAGGCCGCGCGCGAAGCTCAGCCGACGATCGTGAACTGGAGCGCGCGGGAGGTCGCCCGGTGCCCCACCACAGACGCCGTGGCGCTCACGGAGTAGCTCCCCCGCGGAAGCTTCCTCGCCTTCGTCAGGCGCCCGGCGAAGGACACCCTGTCGAGGCCGGCATGGCCGGAGAGCGTGATCGAGCCGGCGGAGACCATGCGCGTGCACCGCGCCCCGTGTGGCCTGCTCTTGCCCGCCGCCACGCACCGGCCTTTCGCCTTGACACCCGCCACGCGCCTGAGGAAGCCGAGCCTGACGGTGGCCGGCAGGCTGAGGCGGAACGAGAACGTGGTGCCGACGGGCGTGCGGCGCCTGGCGCTCAACCGCGCGAGCTTGGCGCCCTCGCGCCAGCGCGAGACCGACTGCTTCAGTTCGCTCAGCTTCAGCGTCAGTACGGGCGCGGCGGCGAAGGTCGCCGTGACGGCGCGATCGGCGGCCATCGCGAGCTTGCAGGCGCCGATCCCGCTGCAAGCGCCGCTCCAGCCGGCGAAGCTGCTTCCCGCCGCGGCGACGGGCGTGAGCGTCACGATCGTCGCGGCGCCATAGGAGCCGTTGCACAGCGCCGGGCAAGAGAGGCCGGCGCCGGAGACGGTGCCGTGCCCGCTGCCGGCGAGCGAGATGCGCAGCGCGTGGCACGGTTCGGACAGCAGTGCCTGCGTCGCACACGCCTTCTGCAGCTCGACCGCGCCGATGTCGGTGCCGTCGCCGCCCGACGGGTTGGGCAGACCCGCGAAGTCCTGCGTGCGCGCCTGGCCGCGCTGGTCGGTGGCGGCACCGGAGGCCACGCCGGCGTCGATCGCGGGACCGGTCGCCGCCGGGGCCATCGTCTGGGTCGGGCCGCCGTTGTCCTGCAGCGGGCCGAGCAGGGGGTCGGCGCTCAGCGGCGTGCCGGTGATGGCGGTTGCGAACTCGGCGATCATGCTCGTCACGAGGTCGAACTGCGACACGTCGACCGGCGCGGTGCCGCTGTTGGTGTTGGGGACGATGTATTCCGTTTTGTCGTTCGCGAGCTCGAACGGGCCGGTGCCGCCTGCGAGGATCGTGCTGCGCAGCGTCACCGCCGCCGTTCGCGGCTTGTTGGCGTCGTAGACGAGGTCGTAGATCTCCGACGCGCTGGTCGAGGCGGCGTTGCCTGCGATCGTCGATCCCGTCGCCGTGATCGCCCCGCTGAGGTTGAACACGGCGCCCGCGATGCCCTTGCCGTGGTCTTGGGTGAGGTCCGCCCCGCCAGTCGCTTCGTTGCCGGCGATCGTCGTGTCGAGAACGCTCACGCTGCCCTGCATGTTGAAGATCGCCCCTCCCATCCCTGCGCCGCCGCCTCCGTGTTTTTCCTTGCCAAAACCTCCGCCGAAGCCGGAGGCGCCGGCCGTCCCGGCTTTTCCGAACGTTCCCGCCCCGCCTCCGCCGCCGCCGAAACCGCCCTTGCCACCGGTGCCTTCCTCCCCCATCGCGCCGCCGCCGCCGAACCCCCCGCCGCCGCCGGCGCCCGGGCTGCTTCCCCCGCCCCCACCGACGCCGCCTCCTCCGCCGCCGATGAAGCTTCCGAACGCGGCGCCTCCGCCGCCCGCCCCGAAGGGTCCCCCGGCGCCTTCGCCGGTTTTGCCGCTGCCGGAGCCGGTTCCACCGGCGCCGCCGCCCGAGCCGTCGCCCGCCGGGCCTCCAGCTTCCGCCGTGCTCCCGCCTGCGCCGCCGAGACCGGTGGCGGGCCCGCCGGCTTTGCCTCCGACGAGACCGATTTCTTCGCTCGACGCGCGCCCGGGCTCGCCGGCCGCGAAGCCGCCGCCGCCCCCGCCGCCCGGAGAGAGGGCATTGAAGCCCGCGCCACCCGCGGCGCCGCCGAAGCTGCCCGGTCCGAAGCCGCCGCCGTTGGGGCCCGACGAACTGGTGCCGATGCCGCCGCCGCCCGTACCCGCGCCGGGATCGACCGAGGACCCTCCCACCGCCTTGTTGGCGGTGATCGTGCTGTCGATGATCGTGACGGCACCCTGGCTGAAGATCGCCCCGCCCATGCCCGCGCCGCCGCCGCCGCCGTTCGAGTCTCCACCGACGGCGAAGCCGTGGGTGAGCGTGAGCTGTTCGATCGTCAGCGCGCCGGGACCCGGAGAGGTGTAGCCCAGCGTCGCTTCGCTCGCTGGGTCGGCGCCCACGAACAGCAGCCGGAACGCCGCCGCTTTCGGGTCGCGCGCGATCGTCGCGCCGTTGCCCTGGATCGTCAGGCGACTGGCGATCGGCGGCAGGCCGTTGGGTCCATACCAGTAGTTGTCAGCTTTGCTGAGCGTGTACACGCAGCCGGAAGCCAAGCGGATCACGTTCGAGCCGCCGATCGTGTTGGCCTGTTCGATCGCCGCCGCGAGCGCCGCCGTGTCGCCGACCGTGCCGGTGCAGCCCGCATCGAACACCGCCGCGTGCGCGCTCGGCGCTGCGATCAGAGTTGCCCAGACGCCGAGTCCGGCCAGCCGGCCCGCTCTCCCCATGGCTCGGACACTAGACCCTTCGGCGCCCCCGTGGCCGCGCGCCGGACAGATCGATGTGTCCAAATACCGCGTGAGCGCTGGCGGCGGTTGCGAGGACCGACGATGCACCACTCGCAACCCTCTCCCGCCTATCGCCCCCTCCCTCGAACGTCGCCTTGACAGCCCACCGCCGCCTCCTCCTCCCCGCCGCCGGACTGCTCGTGCTGCTGCTGGCGCTCGCGCCCCTCGCGCTGGGACGAGCGCCCTCCGCACGCCGCACGTCCTGCAAGAGCACTGCCCGCAGCCCGCGCCACGGCGCGCGTGCCAAGCACTGCACGCCGCGCAAGACGAGCG
>DASWRT010000212.1:0-15859 GCA_036403035.1 Allostellaceae bacterium
CGAGGTCTACTCCGCCATCGGTCAGGACGAGGATGGGTTGCGGGCCCAGTTTCGTCAGTTCTCCTTCCCGGGCGGTATCCCGAGCCATGACGCGCCGGAGACGCCGGGCTCGATCCACGAGGGCGGCGAACTCGGCTATTCCGTCAGCCACGCCTATGGCGCGGCGTTCGACAATCCCGACCTGATCGTCGCCTGCGTCGTCGGCGACGGCGAGGCCGAAACCGGGCCGCTGGCTACGTCCTGGCATTCCAACAAGTTCCTGAACCCGGCGGCGGACGGCGCGGTCCTGCCGATCCTGCACCTCAACGGCTACAAGATCGCCAACCCGACCGTGCTCGCCCGGATCAGCCGCGAGGAGCTCGACCAGCTTCTCCGCGGCTACGGGTACGCCCCGTACGTCGTCGAGGGGCACGAGCCGGAGACGATGCACGAGCTGATGGCGGCCACGCTGGACGCCGTGATCGGCGAGATCCGGCGCATCAAGGAGGACGCGCGCCAGTACGGGTTCACCGAACGTCCGCGCTGGCCGATGATCGTGCTCCGCACGCCGAAGGGCTGGACGTGCCCGAAGGAGATCGACGGCAAGCGCACCGAGGATTACTGGCGCTCGCATCAGGTGCCGATGGGGGAAATGCACGAGAATCCCGCCCACGTGCGCATCCTGGAAGAGTGGATGAAGAGCTACCGGCCGGCGGAGCTGTTCGGCGAGAGCGGCCGGCTGAAGCCCGAACTGGCGGAACTCCCGCCGCGCGGCACGCGGCGCATGAGCGCCAACCCGCACACGAACGGCGGCGCCTTGCTGCGGGACCTCCGGATGCCGGACTTCCGCGACTACGCGGTCGACGTGCCCGCCCCGGGCGCGGTGACGGCGGAGGCCACCCGCGTAATGGGCGCGTTCCTGCGCGACGTGATGAAGCTGAACATGGAGGCGCGGAACTTCCGGCTGTTCAGCCCGGACGAGCTCAACTCGAACCGCTGGCAGGACGTGCTGCAGGTCACGAACCGCGCCTGGGTCGCGGAGCGGCTGCCGTGGGACGACCATCTCGCCCCGGACGGCCGGGTGATGGAGATGCTCAGCGAGCATCAGTGCCAAGGCTGGCTGGAGGGCTATCTCCTGACCGGCCGGCATGGCTTCTTCTCCTGCTACGAGGCGTTCATCCACATCGTCGATTCGATGGTCAACCAGCACGCCAAGTGGCTGAAGGTGTGCAACCGCATCGCGTGGCGGCGGCCGATCGCGTCGCTGAACTATCTGCTGTCCAGCCACGTCTGGCAGCAGGACCATAACGGCTTCAGCCACCAGGACCCCGGCTTCATCGACCACGTCGTCAACAAGAAGGCCGAGGTGGTGCGCGTCTACCTGCCGCCCGACGCCAACTGCCTGCTGTCGGTTACCGATCACTGCCTGCGCAGCCGGAACTACGTCAACGTCGTCGTCGCCGGCAAGCAGCCGGCGCCGCAGTGGCTGACGATAGAGCAGGCGATCAAGCACTGCGCCGCCGGGCTCGGGATCTGGGAGTGGGCCAGCAGCGACCGCGGCAGCGAGCCCGACGTGGTGATGGCGTGCTGCGGCGACGTGCCGACGCTGGAGACGCTCGCCGCCGTCGACCTGCTTCGCCGGCACGCGCCGGAACTGAAGGTCCGCGTCGTCAACGTCGTGGACCTGATGAAGCTGCAGCCGACGAGCGAGCATCCGCACGGCCTCTCGGACCAGGATTTCGACGCGCTCTTCACCACGGACAAGCCGATCATCTTCGCGTTCCACGGCTATCCCTGGCTCGTCCACCGGCTGACCTACCGGCGGAAGGGACACGCGAATCTCCACGTGCGCGGCTACAAGGAGGAAGGGACCACCACCACGCCGTTCGACATGTGCGTGATGAACGACCTCGATCGCTTCCACCTCGTGAGCGACGTGATCGACCGCGTGCCGAAGCTCGGCGCGCGCGCGGCCTACGCGAAACAGGCGATCCGCGATAAGCTGATGGAGCACAAGGAATACATCAGCCGGCGCGGCGACGACATGCCCGAGATCAAGAACTGGTCGTGGGGGCAGACGGCGGCCGCCGCGGCGGGCCGGCCCGTCGATTCGACGGTGGCCGACAACATCTGACCATGAAGTTTATCTTCCGGCGCTCGCTCGCCGACAACGTCATGCGCCTCCGCACGGCCGTGACCGGCGTAGTGCAGGATCACGGCATCAGGTTCGGACGGCCGTAGGGGCGTCAGTAGATATTGACGACAGATCCTCGGCGCTTCTGGGGCGCCTGCGTCGCGCTGTTCGCGATTTCATATCAGCGGTGGCGTCCTCCACCATGGTGATGCCCGCCACCCCCACCAAATCCGAAGACGACCGCGCCGCCGAAGGTAGGTCCGAAATAAGCCGGGTACGGCGCATAATACCCAGGATAGTACGGATACGGATACCCGTACGCTCCATAAGAATAGTACGGATACGACGCCGCGCCGGCCGACACCGCCGGGACGGTATTGCCACTCGAATACATGCACTGGATGTAGCCCGTGTCGTACCGCTGCTGAAGCGTGCCGCCCGAGTACTGTGCGGCGCCGGCGCCGGAAGCACCGCCGACGAACAAGCCGCTACCGGCGCCGATCGCGGCGCCCGCGCCAGGGTTGCCCGCGGCTGCGCCGAGCACGGCGCCCGCGGCGGCGCCCAATGTCGTTCCGACCGCGGCGCTGGTTATGCCGCTCTGCGTGGCGGCTTCTGCCGGAGACGCATTCCCAATTTGCTGCGAAGCGTACTGCCGGCAGGTGGCGTCCTCCTGCTGAAACTGAGCAAAGTTTTTGCCCTGCGGCGGAAGAACCATCACGCTCGGACCTGTCGGCGGCGCCACCGCGCACCCCGCAAGAGCCAGCAAGCCGGTCATCGGAACAACTGAAAGGAGGCGGCGCATGACGATGTCTCCGGAGGGGTTTCTCCCCAGGGTCAACAAGACTCCCGGTATGCCGGTACTCTGTTTCCACACCTCGCTGCACATTCCGCCAAGTACGTGCAAAATTCACCGAGATCATCAACTTGCGGAGCACGTGGGTGCACAAATCAGTCGCTTAGCCGGCGGGCTTGATCTCTGTCTTAGTATAGGCCGCCAGATCCGCACGGCATCCCCTATGTTGATGCTGGGCGATTTCTGACTTGGCAGGTGCACGCCCTCGGGCGTCACCACGAAGGGGCGGTTGATCAGGATCGGATGCGCCATCATCGCATCGAGACGCTGCTCGTCCGTGAGATCCGGGTTGCCGAGGCCGAACTCGGTATAGGATGTGCCCTTCTCACGAACGGCTTGGCGCACCGAGAGGCCCGCCTTCGGGGTGATCGAATTGGACGGTGGAGCGTCATGGTTGTTGATGAGCCTTCGGAGACGAGCCGATCGCCGGAGACACCTGAAGGTGAACCGCGGATCCAGGCGTTGACCTCGCGCACTTCCCAGGTGATGACCGAAGGCAGGCCGCTCGTTCGAGCCGTGCCGAATTAGAGAGCCCGAGATGGATAGACACCCCGAATACCAGTACCTCGACCTCATGGCGCACATTCTCGAAAAGGGCGACCGGCGGGTGGATCGCACCGGCATAGGCACCCTTTCGGTATTCGGGGCCATGGCGCGGTTCGACCTCTCCGGGGGGCAGGTGCCGATCCTTACCACCAAGCGGGTCTACTGGAAGACCGCGGTGAAGGAGATGCTTTGGTTCCTTACGGGCGGTACCAACATCCAGCCCTTGCTTAAGGACAATGTCCGTATCTGGACGGACTGGCCCTTGGCCAGATACCGCCGCGAAACCCGCGAGGACATCAGCCAGGAGGAGTTTGAGAGCCGCGTGATCGAAGACGACGCTTTTGCTGCGCTCTGGGGCGACCTGGGCCCCGTATACGGCAAGCAGTGGCGGCGCTGGAGAGGACCGGACGGGCGCGAACACGACCAGATCGCCACGCTGGTCGACACACTCAAGGCCAATCCGGCAAGCCGGCGCATGCTCTTCCACGCCTGGAACGTGCCGGAGCTGGATCAGATGGCGCTCCCGCCCTGTCACATGGTCTATCAATACCACTGCACGCACGACGGTAAGCTCAACTGCTTGATGTTCCAGCGCAGCTGCGATTTTTTGCTCGGCGCGGCCTTCAATTGGACCGGTACGGTTGCGCTTCAGCTGATGCTCGCCCAGCAGGCGGACCTCGAACCCGGCGAGTTCGTCTGGATGGGCGGCGACGTACACCTGTACGTGAACCACCTCGATCAGGCCCGCGAGCAGCTCAGCCGTGAGCCTCGTCCGTTCCCGCGCATGCGCCTGCTGCGCCGGCCGGACAACATCGATGGCTACCGTATCGAGGACTTCGCCGTCGAGGGCTACGATCCTCACCCTGCCATCAAGGCGGACGTCGCCGTCTAGTGGGCGCGTCAACTCGCGTTCCCCTCGGGCAATCATCGACTTTAGGCGGCGAAATCGCGAACGACGGGGCTAAGCGGGGCCTGTTGGAGGACCGGCGTCGCGCCGGCGGAGTATCGCGCGAAGCTCGACGGCATTCTCGCAGCCAGGCATTTCCCCGGGATTGTCGAGAGTGGCGACCGCGTCGGCGTCGCGGGGGTGATTGAAGGCTCTTGAAAGGACAACGCTTTTCCTGCGGCGTGCGATCGCGGCGGCGATGCGCGTTGACAATCCCGGCGGCGGAGGACCATTCCTGGGCGCCGCCGCAGTCCTATCCGCCGTTCGAAAGCGAATGTCTTCGTGCACGAATATGTCAGAAAAATCCTCTCCGCGCGGGTCTATGACGTCGCGATCGAGACGCCGCTCGACCCGATGCCGCGCCTGTCGCAGCGGCTCGGCGTCACCGTTCGCCTGAAACGGGAGGATCTTCAGCCAGTCTTCTCGTTCAAGCTGCGCGGCGCCTACAACAAGCTCGTCGGACTGCCGAGCAGCGCGCTGGAGCGCGGCGTGATTTGCGCCTCGGCCGGCAACCACGCGCAGGGCGTGGCGCTCGCGGCGGAGAAGCTGGGCGCGCACGCGACGGTCGTGATGCCGCGCACCACGCCCGGCATCAAGGTGCAGGCGGTGAAGCGCCTGGGCGGCCGCGTCGTCCTGCACGGCGACGCCTTCGACGAGGCCTACGCCCACGCCCGCCGGATCGAGGCGGAGAAGGGGCTGATCTTCATCCATCCCTACGACGATCCCGAGGTGATCGCCGGCCAGGGCACGATCGGCATGGAGATTCTGCGCCAGCATCCCGACCCGATCGAGGCGGTGTTCGTGCAGATCGGCGGCGGCGGCCTTGCCGCCGGCATCGCCGCCTACGTCAGGTTCCTCCGCCCGGATATCAAGCTGATCGGCGTCGAGCCGGACGACGCCGCCAGCATGCAGGCGGCGATCGCCGCGGGCGAGCGGGTCGTGCTCGATCAGGTCGGCCTGTTCGCGGACGGCGTCGCGGTGCGTCAGGCCGGCGCCGAGACCTTCCGCCTGTGCCGCGACCTGCTCGACGAGGTGATCACCGTCGGCACCGACGAGATCTGCGCCGCCGTGAAGGACATCTTCGACGACACGCGCGCCATCGCCGAGCCGGCCGGCGCGGTCAGCCTCGCCGGCCTGAAGCGCTACGTCGAGCGCGGCGGCCGGAGCGAGGGCGGCAGCAGCGCCGCCGCCCTGATCGCGATCAACAGCGGCGCCAACATGAACTTCGACCGGCTCCGCCACGTCGCCGAGCGCGCCGAGATCGGCGAGCATCGCGAGGCGCTCCTCGCCGTGACGATCCCCGAGCGGCCGGGCAGCTACCGCGCGTTCATGCGCGCGCTCGGCCGCCGCTCGATCACCGAGTTCAACTACCGCTTCGCCGGCGGCGACCGCGGCGAGGCGCAGATCTTCGTCGGCGTCGAGCTGGCGGAGGGGGAGGGCGAGAAGCGCCGCATCATCGAGATGCTGCGCGGGATGGGCTATCCCGTGCTCGACATGAGCGACAACGAGATGGCGAAGCTGCACGTCCGCTACATGGTCGGCGGCCGCGCGCCGGTCGGGCTCGAAGACGAGCTGATCTACCGCTTCCAGTTCCCCGAGCGGCCGGGGGCGCTGCTGCGCTTTCTCGAAAGCATGGCGCACGGCTGGAATATCTCGCTGTTCCATTACCGCAACCAAGGCGCCGATTACGGCCGCGTCCTCGCCGGCATCCAGGTGCCGCCGCCCGATCGCGCCCGCTTCAAGCAGTGCCTCGACGATCTCGGCTATCCTTATTGGGACGAGACCGCCAACCCCGCTTACCGCCTCTTCCTGGACGGTACCGGCGCGGAACACGACCCGTTGCGGCAGATCGGCTAACTCTTTTGCGACGGTTCGGACGTCGGCCGGACTTGCCGCGTTGACGGCATTTCCGAACGCGTTAGGGTGTTTGCCGAACAAGGAAAGCAGCACCGGTGACGGTGCGGTGCCCGGAGGAGGAGACCATGACGCCCGAGGACGTCCTTGCGCAGCCGCCGCGCGTTCTCTCCCAGCAGCAGCGGGAGTTCTACTTCGAGAACGGCTATCTCCTGGTCGAGGACGCGATCCCGCTTGATTGGCTCGACACGCTGCGGCGGGTCACCGACGAGATGGTGCGGCGCAGCCGCTCGCTGACGGTGTCCGACGCGGTCTTCGATCTCGAGCCGGGACATACGCAAGAGAAGCCGCGGCTCCGGCGGCTCAGCAGTCCGGTCGAACATCACCCGGTTTACTGGGAGTTCATCCTTCGGGGGCCGGTCGCGGACATCGCGGCCGATCTCGTCGGACCCGATGTCAAGTTCCACCATTCGAAGCTGAACTTCAAATGGGCCGAGGGCGGCGAAGAGGTGAAGTGGCACCAGGACATACAGTTCTGGCCGCACACGAACTACAGCCCGCTGACGTTCGGCACGTATCTCTATGATTGCGGACCCGAGCAGGGACCGCTCGGCGTCATTCCCCGCAGCCACAAGGGGCCGCTGTTCGACGAGTATAATGACCACGGCGAATGGATCGGCTGCCTGTCCGACAAGGACCTCGCCCGCGTGCCGCTCGACACCGCCGCCTATCTGCCCGGACCGGCGGGGGCGGTGACCATCCACAACTGCCGGACGATCCACGGATCGAAGCCGAACCTGTCCGATCTCGGGCGGCCGCTGCTGCTCTACGCGCTGTCGTCCGCCGACGCATTCACCTACACGGCCAACCCGCTGCCGAGCCGCTATGCCGGCGCGATCCTGCGCGGCAGGCCGGCGCGCTGGGCGCACCACGACCCGCGGCCCTGCGAGGTGCCGCCGGACTGGTCGGGCGGCTACACGTCGATCTTCGCGGCGCAGCAGGAGGAGATTTGGGACGCGGAGCAGCTCGCCGCCGTGGCGCGGCAGACGCGGGAGATCCGCGGCGAGCGGGGCAGCGCCGCTGCGCCGGTCGAGCGGCCGGGGCCGTCGATGTGACGGCCCGCTCTCTGCGCGCGAGCTTGAATCATCCGCAGCGGCGGCAGCGGACCTTGCCGAAGATCTCGTCCCAGTCGCCGTCCGTCGCGGCGTAATCGAGCAGGCAGCGGAGCACCTTCGAGGGATCCGCGATCGCGTAGCGATCGCCGGCGCGCAGCAGCATGTCGAAGCTGTCCGGGTAAATCTCGAAAGCGACCTTGATCTTTCGTCCGCTCACCCCTTGCCTCCTTCGACTCGCCCGTACGATCCGCGAATGCCGAATCCTGTCGGCCGCCGTCAGGCAGCTAACAGCCCGTCGACGAGTTCGCGGATATCTGACTCCCTGTGAGGGCGGCGGCAGGGAGACTTCCGTGGAACGTCACATCTGTTTGGCGCCCTTACCGGCTTGAGCCGACCACAAGCGGGCAGTCGCTCTGCGACAGCGGCCGGAACGCTTGGTCGCCCGGTATGGTGCCGAGGATCTTGTAATAATCCCAGGGCGCTTTCGATTCTTCGGGGCGTTTCACCTGCGCCAGGTACATGTCGTGCACCATCCGGCCATCGGGACGCAACCGGCCATTGCGGCTGAACATGTCCTCGACCGGGAGCTTCTGCATTTCCCGCATGACCGTCCGGGCGTCGTCGGTACCTGCCGCCTGCATCGCCTTGAGGTAATGGGTGACGGCCGAGTACATCCCGGCTTGGAACATCGTCGGCATCACCTTGCGGCGCGCAAAGAAGCGTTGCGACCAAGCTCGCGTCTTGTCGTCCAAATCCCAATAGAAGCCGGTCAGGAACGTCAGGCCGTGCCCCGTCTCAAGCCCCATCGCGTGCACGTCGGCGATCGTCACGACGGTGCCGACGAGACGCTGGTTCGTCTGCGTCAGTCCGAATTCCTGCGCCTGCTTCAGTGCGCCGGTGAGGTCGCTTGCCGCGTTCGCCAGCCCTATCGCCTTGGCGCCCGAGGATTGGGCGGCCAGGATGTAGCTGCTGAAATCGCCGGTTCCCATCGGGTGGAAAACCGAACCGAGTACCCGGCCGCCGTTGGCGGTGATGGCCTTGGTCCCCTCGTCGACCATCGAGTGTCCGAAGGCGTAGTCGGCTCCGATCCAATACCAGGTATCGTAGCCCTGGCTCAGAAGCGAGCGGGTCAGCCCGACGCTGGTCGCGTAGGTGTCGTAGACCCAGAGCGCTCCGGTCGGCGAACAGCTCTTCCCGACCAGTTCCAGCGACCCCGGGGTCACGGCGATCGTCATCCGCCCCTTGTTCTTGCCCAGCTCCTGGACGGCAAGCGCGACGGAGGAGTTGACCAGATCGGTGATGAGATCGACGCCCTCGGTATCGAACCACTGGCGGGCGATCGCGGCGCCGACGTCGGCCTTGTTCTGATGATCGGCAACGAGAACCTGTATCGGCAGGCCAAGCACCTTGCCGCCGAAATCCTCGACGGCCATGCGCGCCGCCTCGACCGATCCCGGCCCGGCAATGTCCGCGAGCATGCCGGACTCGTCGTTGAGCACGCCGATTTTGATCGCGCCGTGAGGTACGTCTCCCATGACCGGTCCCGCCGCCGCGCCGAGCGCCGCGGCCAGCACGACGGCCGGGATGACGGCCCGCCGGGACGAGGATCCATTCTTCATGCGACTCCCCCTGAAACGTCCTGTTGCGATCGCTCATGGTTACGACCACGCACGCTGTGCATCAATGCCAAGGAAAGTCCGTCGGGAAAGGTGCCGGCGTCGAATTGTGCAACGGTTCCCCGAGCCGACAGCCCGCCGTCCCCGGCGATGCGGAACCGCGTCATGCGGCCGGCCGGCCGGCGTGAGCCGGCGGGCCATGGTGGCTCGGCGGAGGATCGATTCCCCTCGTTGCCTCCTTGAGGCGCATCGCAGATGATGCGCGCATGCGCGGAGGAGAGGATTTCGAGGTGATCGGGTATCAGAAGCACCCGCACATCAGGGATAAGGTCGCCGTATGAGGCGTACGGCGGGTAGATGATGGCGCTCGTCCTCGTCGTCGCGCTCGGCACGAACCGGGCGATCGGCCGCGGCGGCGCGCTGCCGTGGCACATCTCGGAAGATCTGAAGCGGTTCCGCGCGCTGACGATGGGCAAGCCGATCGTGATGGGCCGCAAGACTTTCCGGTCGATCGGCCGGGCGCTGCCGGGCCGGCTCAACATCGTCGTGAGCCGCGACCCCGGCGCGCTCGACCTGCCGGACGGCGTCGCGCGCGCCGCGAGCCTCGGCGAGGCGCTGGAGATCGCGCGCCGCCATGCCGCCGGGCCGGAGGCAGGCGGCGGCAGCGGCAGCGCTGACGTGATGGTGATCGGCGGCGGCGAGATCTACCGCGCGGCGCTGCCGCTCGCCGACCGGCTGGAGGTAACGCTGGTCGAGGACGCGCCGGCCGACGCCGACGCCTTCTTCCCCGAGTGGCGCGAGTCCGGCGAGTGGCGCCTCGTCGATGCCGGGCCGCGCCGCGAGGGCGATCCGGCCTACAGCTTCGCGACTTACGAACGGGCGGTGCCGCGCTGTGACCTAGATCACAGTCCTGTCACAGCGATCTGAGATACATCCCTGGCAGCGGCCGGACCGGCTCCCTCGCGGAGCCTCGGCTGCCTGCGGCCGTTTCGGCCGGAAGAACCAAGGCAAGCACAGGGAACTCGATATGGCGATGATCACGAGCGACGACGTGCGGACCGGTTTCCCGGCGGCCGCCCTTTCCGCCGGAGAGGCCGTGTCGGACGGGCGGCCCGTCCCGTCTGCGGCGTCCCGCTTCGCCCGCCTGTTCCGCCGCGTCGACCCGTTCATCGTCGTCGGCGCCGCTTCCGCTGTCGTGCTGGAGCTGGGCTGGCTGGCGCTGCTCGGCGCCGGGCTGCGCCGGCTGTTCTTCTGACGCCCGCGTTGGCGTCGACCCGCGGGGTGCCGCCCCTGTAGTCCGCACTGTTTTTGCGACCTTTTGCCGCGAATCGCGTGGCGTCATGATTTCGCCGTTTTCCCGCCCTTTAACGCACTCCCGACGGGCGCGCCGACTGCCTGTCGATATCTCTTGCAAACCGTTCGGCCTTGCCTAAATCGGGCGGCGGCCGAGACCGGGGGAGAGGGTTGCCGTGGGGGAAATGATCGACGTCCGCCACCTGCGTAAATGTTTCGGGCCGTTCGTCGCCGTCGACGACGTGACGTTCGGCATGGGCCGCGGCGAGGTTCTGGGCTTCCTGGGGCCGAACGGCGCCGGCAAGTCGACGACGATGAAGATGATCACCGGCTTCCTCGCGCCCACCTCGGGCACGGCGGTGGTCTGCGGCGCCGACATCACGACGCGGCCGATCGAGGCGAAGCGGCGCATCGGCTACCTGCCCGAGGGCGCGCCCGCCTATCCGGACATGACGCCGGCCTCGTTCCTCGCCTTCATCGCCCGCATCCGCGGTTTCCATGGCGTCGAGGCGAAGAAGCGGATCGGCCTCGCCGTCGAGCGCGTCTCGCTGAAGGACGTGCTGGAACAGCCGATCGAGACGCTGTCGAAGGGCTTCAAGCGCCGCGTCGGCCTCGCGCAGGCGCTGCTGCACGACCCCGACGTGCTGATCCTCGACGAGCCGACCGACGGGCTCGACCCGAATCAGAAGCACGAGGTCCGCCGCCTGATATCCGAGCTGGCGGCCGACAAGGCGATCATCATCTCGACCCACATCCTCGAAGAGGTCGACGCGGTCTGCACCCGCGCGATGATCATCGCGCGCGGCCGGGTGATGGCCGACGGCACGCCGGGCGAGCTTGCCGCGCGCTCGCGCCACCACAACGCCGTGCGGCTGGCGCTTCCCGACGAGGAGATGCAGGACGCCTGGCGCGAGCTGGAGCGCCTTCCCTGGGTCGCCGGGATCGAGGGCGTCGCCGACGTCGACGGCGCGGCGTTGATGATCTTCCCGAAGCCCGGCCAGAGCATCGTCGCCAGCGTCGCCGACCTCGCCCGCGCCCACCGCTGGGAGGTGCTCGGCATGCGCGTCGAGCGCGGCCGGCTCGACGACGTCTTCCGTCAGGTCACCGGTGGCGAGGTGACGAGCAGCCACGTCGAGGAGACGGAACTCGTCGACCGCGAGACCGAGGAAGTCCACTGAACCGCCGCGCCGCCCGTACGACAAGAAGCTGAATCGGGGATAGGGGGATGGTTGGGGATAGGGAGATAGAAAAAGAAGAACGCTCCAACGCAACGGCCGCAAAGGAGCCGCAAAGGGCGCGAAAGTTTCTCCCGCGCGCCTGCGGCGCGCATCATCAAGACCTTTGCGTCCTTCGCGAACCCTTCGCGTCCTTTGCGTTGGAGCGTTCCTCTTTTTCTCCAAATCTCCTCATCCCCAACCATCTCCTCATCCCCGATCTACCCCAACGCATACCGCCCTGCTGAGCCGCACCCGACCATGTCCAGCGCCGCCACGATCTTCCGCCGCGAGCTTGCGAGCTATTTCGCGACGCCGCTCGCCTACATCTTCATCGTGATCTTCCTGGTGCTCGCCGGGACGCTGACCTTCTTCGTCGGCGCCTTCTTCGAGCGCGGGCAGGCCGACCTCCAGCCCTTCTTCAATTTCCACCCCTGGCTGTATCTCGTGCTGGTCCCGGCGCTGTCGATGCGGCTCTGGGCGGAGGAGCGGAAGAGCGGCACGATCGAGCTGCTGCTGACGCTGCCGATCTCGATGTCGGCCGGCGTGCTCGGCAAGTTCCTCGCCGCCTGGGCCTTCGCCGGGATCGCGCTGATCCTGACCTTCCCCTTGTGGATCACGGTCAACTACCTGGGCTCGCCGGACAACGGCGTGATCCTCGCGAGCTATATCGGCAGCTTCCTGATGGCGGGGGCCTTCCTCGCGATCGGCGCCTGCCTCTCGGCGCTGACCAAGAATCAGGTGATCGCCTTCGTCATCACCGCCGCCATCTCGTTCGTGTTCACGGTCTCGGGCTCGCCGATCGTGCTCGGCCTGTTCCAGTCCTGGGCGCCGGACGCGGTGCTGCGGACCTTGGCCTCCTTCAGCTTCCTGACGCACTTCAACGCGATCACCCGCGGCGTCATCGACCTGCGCGACGCGGTCTTCTTCGCCTCCGTGATCGGGATCTTCCTCACCGCGAACGTCGTCCTCGTCGATCTCAAGAAGGCGGATTGACACAAATGCTCCGCTCCCGCCGCGCGCTCGCCGCCGTTGCGCTCGTCTGCGCCGCGATCCTCTTCGTCGGCATCAACCTCCTCGCCGACCGCCTGCTGCGGTCCGACCGCATCGACCTGACCCAGGGCAAGCTCTACACGCTGTCCGACGGCTCGAAGGCGACGCTCGCCAAGATCGACGAACCGATCACCGTCCGCTTCTACTTCTCGAAGCGTCTGGGCGACGAGATCCCGACCTACGGCATCTACGCGCAGCGCGTGCGCGAGATGCTGGAGGAGTACGCCGCCCGCGCCCGCGGCAAGATCAAGCTGGAGATCCTGAACCCGGTCCCGTACTCCGAGGTCGAGGACCGCGCCGTCGCCTTCGGCCTTCAGGGCGTGCCGATCGACCAGAACGGCGAGCAGGTCTATTTCGGCCTCGCCGCGACCAACTCGACCGACGACCAGCAGGTCGTCCCGTTCTTCCAGCCGGATCGCGAGCGCTTCCTCGAATACGACTTGACCAAGCTGATCCACAACCTCGCCTTCCCGAAGAAGACGGTCGTGGGGGTGATCTCCTCGCTGCCGCTGGAGGGCGACATGATGGCGGCGATGCAGGGCCGCCCGGTGCAACCGATGGTCGTGATGGAGCAGCTCCGGCAGCTCTACGACGTCCGCACGCTCGGCGGCGATCTCGACTCGATCGCGCCCGAAATCGACGTGCTGATGATCGCGCACCCGCAGAACCTGTCGGACAAGACGCAGTACGCGATCGACCAGTTCGTGCTGAAGGGCGGCAAGGCGCTCGTCTTCGTCGACCCGAACTCCGAGCTGATGGCCTCCAGGCCGGCGCCGGGGCAGCCGCCCGGCATGCCGTCGGCGAGCAACCTGGACAAGCTGCTCGCCGCCTGGGGCGTCAGGATGGACCCCAAGAGCGTCGCCGCCGACCGTTTCGCCGCGCGCAAGGTCAATGCCGGCCTCGGGCCGCGCGTGCAGCCGGTCGACTACCCGGTGTGGCTGACGCTGCGCGCCGCCAACATCAACCACGACGACCCGATCACCGCTGACCTGAAGCAGCTCAACATGGCGTCCGCGGGCATCCTGGAGCCGGTCGACGGCGCCGGGACGAATGTCACGCCGCTCATCACGACCTCTCCGGCGTCGATGCATGTGCCGGTCGAGAAGATCCAGGGCATGATGCCGGACATCGTCGGCATCTCGCGCGGCTTCCAGCCGGAGAACAAGCGCTTCACGCTCGCCGCGCACATCACCGGCGAGGCGAAGACGGCCTTCCCCGACGGTCCGCCGAAGCCGGCACCCGACGCGGAAAAGAAGGATGGCGACGCCGCCGCCAAGCCGGATGCCGACAAGCCGGCTGACGCCGCTGCTCCCGCTCAGCCGGAGCAGGTCAAGCAGTCGGCGCAGCCGATCAACGTCGTCGTCGTCGCCGACTCCGACATGCTCGACGACCGTTTCTGGGTCCAGGTCCAGGACTTCTTCGGGCAGCGCGTCGCTGTGCCGAGCGCGAACAACGGCGATTTCGTCGCCAACGCGGTCGAGGCGCTGGCCGGCGGCACCGACCTGATCGGGCTCCGGAGCCGCGGCACTTCGGCGCGTCCCTTCGAGGTCGTGCAGGATATCCAGCGCGACGCCGACGCCCGCTACAGCGCCAAGGAGAAGGAGCTTCAGGACAAGCTCAAGGACACCGAGGCGAAGATCCGCGACCTCCGCTCGAAGGAGCAGCAGGGCAACCCGGCCGTCACCTCGGAGCAGGCGTCCACGATCGAATCGTTCCGCGCCGACCTGCTGAAGACGCGGCAGCAGCTCCGCGACGTGCAGCTTGCGCTGCGGCAGAACATCGACCGGCTGAAGAACGCGTTGCAGTTCGTCGATATCGCCCTGGTGCCGATCCTCGTCGCGCTCGTCGCGGTGCTGCTCGGCATCGCGCGGATGAACCGGCGCCGCCGCCGCGCCGCCCACGCCTGATCCTTTCGATACCGGAACCGACCGATGCAGAGACGCGGACTCCTCGCCCTCATCGTCCTGACCGCCGTGGTGCTGGTCGCCGCCGTCGCCGTCTCGCTGCCGCACGGCGGCGGGGGTAACGGCGGCAACGCGGAAACCGCGGCCGGCATGCCGGTGCTGCCCCGCCTCACCGCCAGTCTCGGCGATGTCGCGACGCTTGCCGTCAAGCATGCCGACGCCGGCCTCACCCTCGAACGGCGTGAGGACAAGTGGGTCGTCGCCGAGAAGGGCGGCTACCCGGCGGACGAGGCCAAGGTGCGGCAGGCGCTCCTCGGCCTCGCCGAGCTGACCTTCGTCGAGCCGAAGACGGCGAAGCCCGACCTCTATCCGCGGCTGGAGGTCGAGGATGTGAAGCCCGGCGCCAAGTCGGCCGACGTCGAGGCGAAGGACGCGGCGGGCAAGACGATCGCCGAGCTGATCGTCGGCAAGCGCCGGCCGGACCAGCTCGGCGGCGGCAATGACGGGATCTATGTCCGCCGCCTCGGCGAGGCGCAGTCCTGGCTGGCGAAGGGCTCGCTCGACGTGACCGGCGACGCCAAGGAATGGCTCGACAAGAAGATCGCCGCGATCCCGCCGGCGCGGATCAAGTCGGTGCGCATGACCCATGCCGACGGCTCGACCCTGACGGTCGAGCGCGAGAAGCCGGAGGACAAGTTCGCGGTGGCCGGCGCTCCCGCCGACACGAAATACAAGAGCGACTTCGCGCTCGCCGAACCCGCCTCGTTCCTCGACAATCTCGAACTGACCGACGTGCGGCCCGCCGACAAGGCGCAGCTCCCCACGGACGGCGTCACCAAGGCGGAGATCGCGACCTTCGACGGCCTCACCGTCGCCGTCTCCGCGGTCGAATCGAACGGCGCGCAATGGGTCCGCCTGTCCGCGACCGGCGCCGGCGAGGCGGCCGAGAAGGAAGCGAAGGATCTCGACGCCAAGACCGCCGCCTGGGCCTACGCCGTTCTCCCCTACAAGGTGAACCCACTGAAGGCGAAGCTCGAAGACCTCGTCGAGCCGCCGAAGGCGTCGTAGTGGGCGCTGTACTCTCCGCCGCGATGCTCGCGCCCCTCCCTCTCCCTCTCCCGCTTGCGGGAGAGGGTCGGGGTGAGGGAAGTTTCTTTTTTCGTCGGTTTCTTACGGCGCTCGTCGGACGCCGGCCCTCACCCCGACCCTCTCCCGCAGGCGGGAGAGGGAGGAGCAAAACCCCCTCCCCCTCGATGGGGGAGGGACGGGGTGGGGGTGGACGGCAGGCCGTCTCGGTCGAGTCGCGCTGATGACCGCCGCCCCAGCCGCACCCCGCCGCGTCCTCCTCGTCG
>DASWRT010000213.1:0-3970 GCA_036403035.1 Allostellaceae bacterium
CTACGAGAACGTCGCGCAGTGCGCCGGCGGCGCCGCCTCGACGACCGGCTTCGACGACGGCCCGCCGCTCGTCACCGGCGCGCAGATCGGCGACAGCGGCACCGGGCTGCATCTGGCGCTCGGCATCGTCTGCGCCCTCTACCAGCGCAACGCGACGGGGCGCGGCCAGAAGGTGCTGGCGGCGATGCAGGACGGCGTGCTGAACCTCTGCCGCGTCAAGCTGCGCGACCAGCAGCGGCTCGCGCACGGGCCGCTCAAGGAGTACCCGCAATACCCGCACGGCGAGTTCGGCGACGCCGTGCCGCGCTCCGGCAACGCGTCGGGCGGCGGCCAGCCGGGCTGGATCCTGAAGTGCAAGGGCTGGGAGACCGATCCCAACGCCTACATCTACTTCATCACTCAGGCGCCGGTGTGGGACAAGATCTGCACCGTCATCGGCAAGCCGGAGTGGATCACCGACCCCGACTACGCGAAGCCGGACGCGCGTCTGCCGCGGCTGAAGGAGATCTTCGCGACGATCGAGGAATGGACCATGACCAAGGAAAAGTTCGAGGCCATGGAGATCCTCAACAAATACGACATCCCCTGCGGTCCGATCCTGTCGATGAAGGAAATCGCCGAGGAGCAGTCGCTGCGCGCCACCGGCACGGTCGTCGAGGTCGATCACCCGACCCGCGGCAAGTACCTCTCGGTCGGCAACCCGATCAAGCTCAGCGACAGCCCGACCGAGGTGAAGCGGTCGCCGCTGCTCGGCGAGCATACCGAGGAGATCCTGCGCGACGTGCTCGGCTTCAGCGACGACCAGGTCGCCGAGATCAAGGGCTCGGGCGCCATCGACGGGTCGCCGCGCATGGCGGCGGAGTAAACGGCGCGATCGGCGCCGGGGCGGCCGAGCATCGGCCGCCCCGCCCAGGCAAGCAACGCATACGAACAATCGATCGACGGACGGAGGGAGCGCCGGCGTGCGGCGCGGCCGGCCCGGCGTACCGTCCAGAGCGGAGGAAACTTTATGGCGCAGGATAAGGCAGCGGTCCGGAAGATTCTCGATCAGGCGAAGGCGGCGGGCCGCACGGCGCTGACGGCCCCGGAGGGCAAGCTCGTGTGCGACGCCTACGGCATCCCGGTGCCGAAGGAGGGCGTCGCCGGCTCGGCGCAGGACGCGCGGAAGCTCGCCGACGGCATGGGCTACCCGGTGGTGATGAAGATTGTCTCGCCGGACATCCTGCACAAGACCGAGGCGGGCGGCGTGCTGGTCGGGCTGAAGAGCGCCGACGAGGTCGCGAAGGGTTACGAGACGATCCTCGCCAACGCGAAGAAGTACAAGGCCGACGCGAAGATCGACGGCGTCCAGGTGCAGCAGATGCTGCAAGGCGGCCAGGAGGTGATCGTCGGCGCGGTCACCGACCAGAGCTTCGGCAAGCTCGTCGCGTTCGGCCTCGGCGGCGTGCTGGTCGAGGTGCTGAAGGACATCACGTTCCGGCTGGCGCCGGCGACGCGCGAGGACGCGCTGTCGATGCTCGACGGCATCGCCGCGGCCGAGATGCTGAAGGGCGTGCGCGGCGGCGATCCGGTGAACCGCGACGCGCTGGCCTCGCTGATCCAAGGCGTGTCGCAGCTCGTCTCGGACTTCCCCGAGATCGCCGAGATGGACCTCAACCCGGTCTTCGCGACGAAGGACGGAGCGGTCGCGGCCGACGTGCGCATCGTCGTCGACTTCGCGCCGCAGCCCGAGCGCTACCGGCCGAGCCATGACGAGATCGTCCGGCAGATGAACCGCATCATGAAGCCGGATGCGGTCGCGGTGATCGGCGCGTCGTCCGAGGACGGCAAGATCGGCAACTCCGTCATGAAGAACCTGATCAACGGCGGCTACCAGGGGAAGATCTACCCGATCCATCCCAAGGCCGACGAGATCATGGGGATGAAGGCGTACAAGAGCGTCAAGGACGTGCCGGGCACGATCGACGTCGCGGTGTTCGCGATCCCGGCCAAGTTCGTGGCGCAAGCGCTGGTCGAGGTCGGCGAGAAGGAGATCCCCGGCGCCGTGCTGATCCCCTCGGGTTTCGCCGAGACCGGCAACGTCGAGGGACAGCAGGAGATCCAGGCGATCGGGCGCAAGTACAACGTGCGCCTGATGGGGCCGAACATCTACGGCTTCTACTACACGCCGAAGAATCTCTGCGCGACCTTCTGCACGGCCTACGACGTCAAGGGCAAGGCGGCGCTGTCGTCGCAGTCCGGCGGCATCGGAATGGCGATCATCGGCTTTTCGCGCTCGGCCAAGATGGGCGTCTCGGCGATCGTCGGCCTCGGCAACAAGTCGGACATCGACGAGGACGACCTGCTCACCTTCTTCGAGCAGGACGACAACACGGAGATCATCGCGCAGCATTGCGAGGACTTGAAGGATGGCCGCTCCTTCGCCGAAGTGGCGAAGCGCGTCTCGAAGAAGAAGCCGGTCGTCGTGCTGAAGGCGGGCCGCACCTCGATGGGCGCCCGCGCCGCCAGCTCGCATACCGGCGCCCTGGCCGGCAACGACAAGATCTACGAGGACGTCTTCAAGCAGGCCGGCGTCATCCGCGCCCGGTCCTTGCGCGACATGCTGGAGTTCGCCCGCGGCATCCCGAAGCTCCCGACGCCGAAGGGCGAGAACGTCGTCATCATCACCGGCGCCGGCGGCTCGGGCGTGCTGCTGTCGGATGCCTGCGTCGACAACGGGCTCAACCTGATGAGCATGCCGGCGGACCTCGACGCGGCGTTCCGCAAGTTCATCCCGCCGTTCGGCGCGGCCGGCAACCCGGTCGACATCACCGGCGGCGAGCCGCCGACCACGTACCAGAACACGGTGAAGCTCGGCCTGCAGGACGAGCGGATCCACGCGCTGATCCTCGGCTACTGGCACACGATCATCACGCCGCCGATGGTCTTCGCGAAGCTGATGGTCGAGGTCGTGGAGGAGATGAAGGCGAAGGGCATCCACAAGCCGGTGGTGGCCTCGCTGGCCGGCGACGTGCAGGTCGAGGAGGCGTCCGAGTACCTCTACGACCACGGCATCCCGGCCTATGCCTACTCGACCGAGATCCCGGTCGCGGTGCTCGGCGCCAAGTACAAGTGGGCGCGCGGCGCGGGGCTGATCGGGAAGTAGTCCCACCCGTCATATCGGGTCGGAAAAGCCCGCCGTCCTTCGGGACGGCGGGCTTTTTCATGCCCATCGCGGCGCAACGCTTCATGACACCGGACGATCTGCGCGCGACGGCGGGCTTCCGCGGACAGGTCGAACTCGCCTGGGGGATCGTCTCGGCGATACGGGCACGTCCCGACGCTCTGGCGGGCATCGCCGCCGCGCTCGATACCGTCGACAACGTCTATTTCCGCACCTTCGGCGAGCTGCGCAAGGCGGTGTACGCGGCGTCGGAGAATGCGACCTATCCCGTCACCGCCGCCGAGTGGGTCGACCGCGCGACGGTGGCGATCGACACGATCCTGAAGCTGAAGGACGAGGTGAGCACGTTCGCCCGCACGAGCGCGGAGTCCGTCGCCGCCCGCACCGCCGCGCAGCTCTGGCTCGCGCTCGCGCTGCTCGCCGTCGGGCTCGCGATGGCCGGGTGCAGCCTGTGGATAGTGGGCCGCCGCGTCGTCACGCCGATCACGGCGATGACGGCTGCGATGATGCGGCTCGCCGGCGGCGACAAGACCGTCGCGATCACCGGCCTCGACCGCACCGACGAGGTCGGCGCGATGGCGAAAGCGATCCAGGTCTTCAAGGACAACGCGATCGAGATGGAGCGGCTGGAGGCCGAGCAGGCGGAGACGAAGCGCCGCGCCGAGGCCGAGCACCGGGAGGCGCTGAACCGGCTGGCGGACGCCTTCGAGGCTGACATCTCGGCGGTCGTGCAAGGCGTCTCCTCCGGTTCGGCGCAGGTCGAGGCAGCGGCGCAGACCGTCGCCTCCTCCGTCGAGCAGACGAGCC
>DASWRT010000214.1:0-22735 GCA_036403035.1 Allostellaceae bacterium
TCGGCCATCATCGCCGCCGGATCGGCACCCTTGGCGAGCGTGTGGCCGTGGCCGCGATGCGTGCTGGTGATGACGTCGGCATGGTCGAGATGGACGCAGACGCCAGCGGCGACCGCCTCCTGACCGATCGACAGGTGCACCGCGCCGCGCACCTCGCCGTCCTTCTGCGCCTGCTCGGCGGCCTCCTCGAAGGCGCGGATGCGGCACATCGTCCGGTAGTGCCCAAGCAGGCGGCCGGAATCGACGTTGGACAGTTCCGGCGATTCAGCTGCGGCGCGATCGCTCGCCATCATCCCCCCTTCTCGGCGGACGCGCGGAACGGTCGGGCGTCCTTGCAAAATCCGGCACTTGCGTCCTTTATCAACTATCGGCCAAGCGTCGCGGAAGGAACAAGGAGAATTCGGGTGAAGGCTGAGCCGAAGCCCCTGCCGCCGGCCGTGCTCGTGGCCGACAGCATCACCAAGCTCGGCGAGGAGGCTGCCGGGCGCGTCCTCGTCGCCGCGTCGCACGGCGGCCTGTATCCCGGCTATCTCGCGGCAGCGGCGCGGCTGCGTGGCGTCATCTTCAACGATGCCGGGATCGGCCTCGACGACGCCGGCATCGCCTCGCTCGCTCGCCTCGACGACTTGGCCATGCCCGCGGCGGCGGTCGGCAATTTCTCGGCGCGAATTGGCAACGGGGCCGACATGATCGCGCATGGCGTCGTCAGCCGAGTCAACCGGACCGCCGATGCCCTCGGCTGCCGGCCCGGCAATACCTGCCGCGCCTGCGCCCTCCGGATGGCGGCGTCGCCGTTCTCCGGTCCTGCCGGAAGCCCGCCGCCCTACGATGAGGCGCGCACGCTGCTGCGACAGGGCGCGCCCGGCGAACCGAGCATTTGGGGTCTCGATTCCGCCTCGCTGGTGCGGCCGGAGGATGCCGGACAGATCGTCGTCACCGGATCGCATGGCGGCCTGCTCGGCGACCGCCCGGAAACGGCACTGCGGGTCGATGCGCTCGCCGCCGTGTTCAACGACGCCGGGATCGGGATCGACCGCGCCGGCATATCGCGCCTGCGGGCGCTCAACGAGCGCGGCGTCGCCGCGGTGACGGTTGCGGCGGAGAGCGCGCGGATCGGCGACGCGCGGTCGGCCTGGGCGACCGGCCGGATCTCCGCCGCGAACGAAATGGCCTTGCGGGTCGGCGCCTACAGCAGCATGGGGATTCCCGAATTCGCCGATCTGGTGATCCGGCACAGGCAGCAACGGGGAGGAGCACAACGATGAACGATACCGCCGAAGCGGGTACGAACCGGCCGGGTGGCGTCATGACCGGCGGCCGTGCGCTCGCCGAGATGCTGCGCCTGCACGAGGTCGGGCCGATGTTCGGGATGGGCGGCTTCCAGCTCCTTCCCTTCTACGACGCGCTGAACCGCCTCGGCCTCCGGCACTTCCTGATCAACGACGAGCGCTGCGGCACCTTCGCCGCGGACGCCTATGCCCGCGTCACGAACCGGCCGGGCGTCTGCGACGGGACGCTCGGTCCCGGCGCCACCAACCTCGTCACGGGCCTCGTCGAATCGCTGAACGCCGGGACGCCGATGGTGGCGCTGGCCGGCGACACCAACCGGGCGCATGCCTGGAAGAACATGACGCAGGAGTGCCGACAGACCGAGATCCTGCGGCCGGCGGTCAAGGAGCTGATCCGCGTCGAGCTGACGAGCCGCATCCCCGAGCTGGTGCGCCGCGCCTTCGCGATCGCGACCTCGGGCCGGCCGGGACCGGTGCTGCTCGACATACCGGAGGATGTCTGCCACGGCGAGCACGATTTCGCGCCGGAGGATTTCGACATCGACCCGGCGACGCTGCACGCCCCGGCGCGCCGCATCCGGCCGGCGCGCGAGGATATCGAACGCGCCGCTGCGATGCTGGCGCGGGCGCAGCGTCCGCTGATCCTTGCCGGCGGCGGCATTCACCTGTCCGGCGCGCAGGCGGCGCTGCTGCGGCTCGCCGAGGAGACCGGCATCCCGGTCGCCCACACGATGAGCGGCAAGGGCGCGATCGCCTGCACGCACCCGCTGTCGGCCGGTCTGTTCGGCCGCTACTCGCGGATCGCCAACGACCTGATCGCGGCGTCGGACTGCCTTCTCGTCGTCGGTTGCAAGCTCGGCGAGATCGCGACGAAGCGGTATACGCTGCCGCCGGCCGGCGTGCCGGCGATCCATCTCGACATCGTCGCCGAGGAAATCGGGCGCTGCCGACGCGCCGATCTCGCGCTGTGGGGCGACGCGACGGCGGGGCTGGAGGATATCGCAGATGCCCTCGCCGGCCGCGAATCCGAACGGCTGCGCGCCGCGCGCCGGGATTATCTGGCGGAACTGCCGGCACGGATGTCGGCATGGCGCGAGGAGGCGGCGCCGCGGATCGATTCGGCGGAGCGGCCGATCCATATGGCGCGGCTCTGCCGCGAGCTGAACGCGGCGATGCCGGCGGAAAGCATCCTGGTCGCCGACGGCGGCTTCGCCGCGCACTGGACCGGACTGCTCTACGACACCAAGGCGGCCGGCCGGCATTACATCGCCGACCGCGGGCTCGCCTCGATCGGCTACGGGCTGCCGGGCGGCATGGGCGCCGCGCTGGCCGCCCCCGACAAGCCGGTCGTCGCGATGACCGGCGATGGCGGCTTCAACATGGTGCTGGGCGAACTGGAGACGGCGCGGCGAGCCGGAATCGGCAACCTCACGGTGGTCGTCGTCAACAACGCCGCGTCGGGCTATGTCAAGGCGTTGCAGCACGCGATGTTCGGCGGCCGATACCAGTCGGCCGACCTTATCGAGATGGATTACGCGGCGATCGCCGATGCGATGGGCTGCCGCGGCATCCGTGTGGACGACCCGGACCGGCTGCCGGCGGCGCTGACGACCGGGATCCGTGAACGCGACAAACCGACCGTGATCGACGTCGTCGTGACCCGCGACGCCGGCAAGATGCTGCCCGGGGTCGACAGCCGCACCGCCGAGATCAAGAAGGGCGACCGCGTGGCGTAGCGCAACGCTTCTTCGAACCGCGAAGGCACCAGGATCTCGCTGCACGCTGCGCGTGCGTGGAAACGCCGCTTGGTGCCTTCGTGTCTCGGTGGTTCGAACGTCCTTGGGGACCGGTCGGGGCGTTCGCCGGCAAGCCTTCCTTTACCGCCGCGCGCGCACGCTCCACACATGCGCGCATCGCCGGCCGCCGCCCTCCTATCCCTGATCGTACTGCTTGCCGCGGCCGCTCCCGCAACCGCCGGGCAGACGGTGCTGACCTCGCGCTCGCCCTACTGGAAGGTCGGCGAGCGCGACGATGCGTTGAGCCGCGCCTGCGCGCTCAACCGCTTCAACATGGAGGAGCCGGAACGGCTGGTCGCCCGATTCGTCGGCAAGGACGGGCCGGAGGTACTGGGGATCGCGAAGGGGAGCGGCCTCAACCTTCGCGATCCGGACCGCCGGGCGAAGCCGGCGGAGGACTATTTCTTCCGCAACCACGGCACCACGGCCTGCGAGGTCTATGTCGGAGGCCGCAGGAAAGGCGCACAGAAGAAATAGCGACGCCGGCGGGCGATCAGCCGACGTGGCTGGCCGGCTTGTCGTTGACGCAGCGCAGCAGCGTCCAGTAGCCGAACAGGTTGCTCGGCCGCATCTCGCGGACCGTAAGCTTGCTCCCCGCCAGGAAATCGTCGAGCGGGAAATCGGCATGGAAGCCGATCTTGCCGGCGAGCGGAGCCAGACGCTTTTCGATGAAGCGCATCGCGCCGTTGTCGCTGGTGAAGTGATTGACGATCACGATCGAGCCGCCGGGACGGCAGACCCGGCGCATCTCCTCGGCGAACCGCGCCGGATTCGGCACGACGGAAGCGACATAGAGTGCGAGCACGGCATCGAAGGAGTTGTCCTCGAAGCTCATATGCTCCGCATCCATCTCCAGCAACGTGTCGACATGGGTGAGCTTGCGCTCGGCGACGCGGCGCTCCGCCCTCGCCAGCATCTCCTTCGAGACGTCGATGCCGGTGACCCGGGAGTCCTTGCGGAAGTACGGAAGGGAAAGGCCCGTGCCGACGCCGACTTCGAGGATTCGCTGGTTCGGCTGGTCGTTGGCGACCCGCACAGCCTCCTTGCGGCCGGGATGGAACACCGGCCCGAAGACGACATCGTACGACCCGGAGAAGAGTCGGTATGTCCGAAGAGTATCCTGCAAATCCATCGTAAGCTGAAACCTCCACCACACCCGTCGTGAGCGCGACCGTCAATCTATCCGTAACATCGCTGTTCGTCGACCGTCACTGACGGACTTATTGAATCCGGGACTTTATTGCACGCTTGGAGGCCCCCGAAAGGGGCGGAACTTCGCCCCGACCCTCATGTTTGCGAGAGGAGCAACCGACGGAGGACTGCATGCAGAACGACGATGCGATCAGCACGTTGAACCACCTTGTCTCGATCGCCAAGGACGGCGTGAACGGCATGAATTCGGCCGCCGAGCAGGCCAACAACCCGACGGTGAAAAGCAAGCTCAGCTCGCTCTCGCAGGAGCGCAGCCGCGTCGCGACCGAACTGCAAGACGTCGTCCGGCGCCTGGGCGGCAACCCGGACGACAGCGGCACCACGCTCGGCGCGGTGCACCGTACCTACATGTCGGTGAAAGACAAGGTGACGGGCACCAGCGACCAAGCGCTGCTCGACGAATGCGAGCGCGGCGAAGACGTTGCGGTCCGGGAGTTCCAGGAGGCACTCTCGAAGGATCTTCCGGCGGATATCAAGCAGACCGTGCAGTCCCTGTTCACGCAGGTGAAGTCGTCGCACGATCAGGTGAAATCGCTGCGCAACAGCGCCGGCACGGCCTGATCGATACGGGCGCCCGCCCACACGAAAGGATCCGATGGCGGCGGCTCACGCCACCTCCCTCCGGCGATGCCGCCGTCGCGGCATCGCCCCTTTACCCGGTCCGAACCGCCCCGGCGATAGGGCCGACCGATCAGATCAGGGTGATGCGATCCGCCTCAAGGCCCTTGCGGCCGTCGACGACGTCGACGCGGACGCGCTGCCCCGGCCCGATCTCGGAGATGCCGCTGCGGCGCAATGCCGTGACGTGCATGAACACGTCCTTTCCGCCGCCGTCCGGCGAGATGAAGCCGTAGCCCTTGTCGGGCTCGAACCACTTGACCGCCCCTTCGAGCGTCATCGCGGGACGCGCCGCCGCCGCCATCGGCGGACGTCGCTCCGTCGGCGCCACTGCAGTGCTGTTGTCGATGGTGATGACGGTGATCACCAGCGGCCCCTTGGCGCCGTTGCCGATCTCGCAGGTGATCGAAGCCCCCTCGCGCACATCCTCGTACCCGGCCCGACGCAGAATCGCCATCGGCAGGAACGCGTCCTGCGTGCCATCCGACAGCGTGACGAAGCCGAACCCTTTCGTCGAGTTGAACCATTTCACCTTGGCATCGACGCGGCGCGCGGGCGGCATCTCATCGTTGCGGAAAAACCCGGGGCTGGGGTGGCGGTCGTACATGGGTCCTCTAAGCACAAAAAAAAGTCTAATGAATTACGATAACGTAAAAATGGGCGATTAGGCCAGCCCCACATCAACGCATGCGGTTGCAGGCATCGCCGTGCGCGCAACGGTTCCTGCGCGCCGAACCGATTGCATCGCCGGAAAGGCCGGGAACGCGAGAAATCTCCGCGTCCCCGGCCCGTGCCGCCGGCCTACAGCCTACTCCCGAAAGGCGACGACGCGCTGACGCTGCTCGCCGAGGCCCTCGATGCCGAGACGCATCGTATCGCCCGCCTTGAGGAACTGCGGCGGCTTCATGCCGAGCCCGACGCCCGCCGGCGTGCCGGTCGGGATGATGTCGCCCGGCATCAGCGTCATGAAGTGGCTGATGTAGCTGATGACGTGCGCCACCGGGAAGATCATGTTCCTGGTGTGCCCGTCCTGCATCCGCTTGCCGTTCACATCGCAGAACAGCGCGAGCTTCTGCGGGTCGGGCACCTCGTCGGCGGTGACGAGCCAGGGCCCCAGCGGCGCGAAGGTATCGGCGCTCTTGCCCTTGCTCCAGTTGCCGCCGCGCTCGATCTGAAACTCGCGCTCGGACACGTCATTGACGACGCAGTATCCGGCGACGTGCTTCAGCGCGTCATGGACGGCGACGTAGCGGGTCACGCTGCCGATCACGATCCCGAGTTCGACTTCCCAGTCCCCCTTCACCGAGCCTTTCGGGAGCATGACGTCGTCATACGGACCGGTGATCGCGGTGACCGCCTTCATGAACAGCACCGGCTCCTTCGGAGTCGGCGCGCCGGTCTCCTCGGCGTGGTCGGTATAGTTGAGGCCGACGCAGACGATCTTCGGCACCCGCGCGACGCAGGGTCCGATCCGCGGCTCGCCGCCGACCGCGGGCAGACTGGCCGGGTCGACCCCGCGCAGCTTCTGGAGCGACGCCGACGCCAGCGTCTCCGGGCCGATGTCCTGAACCACGCCAGACAGGTCGCGGATCTTGCCGTCGCGGTCGAGCAGGCCGGGCTTTTCCTGGCCCGCCGGGCCGTATCGCAGAAGCTTCATCGGGCTTTCCTCGGTGTTGTTGGTGTCTTGCGGGGTGCGGCGCCGCGCAGCGCCGCAGGATCAGATGACAGGCTACAGGCTGACGCCGCCGTCCGCGACCATGACCGTGCCGGTGGTGAAGGACGATTCGTCGCTCGCGAGATACACGCAGAGCGCCGCAATCTCCTCCGGCCGCCCGAGACGGCCCATCGGCTGGCGGTCGACGAACGCCTGACGGACCGCCTCGGTGCCGCCGAGCGCGACGATGCGGTCGTCGAGCGACGGCGTCGCTACGGTCCCCGGCGCCAGCGCGTTGCATCGGATGTTCTGCCGCGCGAAGTCGGCGGCAACCGATTTCGTGAGACCGATCACCGCCGCCTTCGATGCGCCGTAGACGAAGCGGTTCGGCAGGCCGCGAATGGAGGACGAGATCGACGACATGTTGATGATCGAGGCGCCCCGGCCGCTCGCCAGCATCGCCGGCAGCAGCGCCCTGATCATCATGTACATGGCGCGGACATTGAGATTGAACGAGAAATCCCAGTCCGCTTCCGACGTGTCGAGGATCGTGCCCTGGTGAACGAAGCCGGCACAGTTGAACAGCACGTCGACAGCGCCCACCTCCTGTGCAAAGGAAGCGATCGCGCCGGCATCGGTCACGTCGAGGCGACGCGTCCGGAGGTTCGCCCCTTGCAGATCGGTCATCTTCTCGGGGTGCAGGTCGGTGGCGATCACGTCGGCACCCTCGGCGGCGAAGGCCAGCGCGGTCGCCCGTCCGATCCCTTGAGCGGCGGCGGTGACGACCGCCCTCTTACCCGTCAGCCTGCCGGCCATCGTTTCCTCCCGAGTTGCTCGTTGTTGGGCCGAAATTGCCACGCTTGGCGACGGGCTGTAAATTGCAAAGAAACGGCCGGAATTCGCCGAAACCCAAGGAAACGCCTATGCAACCGTCACTGACGATCCGTCTCAACCCTTCCGACAACGTCGTCGTGGCGCGCGCCGATCTCCTGCCGGGAACGGAAATCGGCGCCGAGGGCGCCGTCGCCTGCCGCGGCCACGTGCCGTCGGGCCACAAGGTCGCGACGGCGCGGGTCGAGACCGGCGCGCCGGTCCGCAAGTACGGCCAGATCATCGGCTTCGCAACCGCCGAGATCCTCCCCGGCGATCACGTCCATACGCACAACCTGGCGATGGGCGACTTCTCCCGCGACTACGCGTTCTGCGCCGACGCCACGCCGACCGACATGGTCCCCGAGCACCAGCGGGCGACCTTCGAAGGCATCGTGCGCGCCGACGGGCGCGTCGCCACCCGCAACTATCTCGGCATCATCAGCTCGGTGAACTGCTCGGCGACGACGGCGAAGTACATCGCCGACCAGTTCCGCGGCCCGGCGGCGCTCGCCGACTACCCGAACGTCGACGGCGTCGTCGCGCTCGTCCACGGCACCGGCTGCGGCATGGCGAGCGACGGCGAGGCGATCGACGTGCTCCGCCGCACCATCGCCGGCTATGCACGGCATCCGAACTTTTCCGGCGTACTGTTGCTCGGCCTTGGATGCGAGGCGAACCAGATCGCGGGGCTGATGGCCGCCGAAGGGCTGGAGCCCGGCCGCTTCCTGCACACGATGACGATCCAGGAAACCGGCGGCACCGCGAAGACGGTGCGCGAGGGCGTGGCGCGGCTGAAGGAGATGCTTCCCGAGGCGAACAGGGTCAGCCGCCGGACCGTGCCGGCGAGCCACATCCGCCTCGCCCTGCAATGCGGCGGGTCGGACGGCTATTCGGGCATCACCGCGAACCCGGCGCTGGGCGCCTGCGTCGACGTCCTCGTCCGGCACGGCGGCTCGGCCGTGCTGTCGGAGACGCCGGAGATCTACGGCGCAGAGCATCTGCTGACGCGCCGCGCGGTGAGCCGCGAGGTCGGCGAGAAACTGATCCGCCGGATCAAGTGGTGGGAGGACTACACCGCCCGTACCGGAAACGAGATGAACAACAACCCGTCGCCCGGCAACAAGGCGGGCGGGCTCACGACGATCCTGGAGAAATCGCTGGGCGCGGTCGCCAAGGGCGGCACGACCAACGTCGTCGACGTGTACAAATACGCCGAGCCGATGACCGAGCACGGCTTCGTCTTCATGGACACGCCGGGCTATGACCCGGTGTCCGCGACCGGTCAGGTGGCCGGCGGCGCCAACGTCATCTGCTTCACGACCGGGCGCGGCTCGGTGTTCGGCTGCAAGCCGGTGCCGAGCCTGAAGCTCGCCACCAACACGCCGCTCTACAGGCGGATGACGGACGACATGGATATCGATTGCGGGCCGATCGCGGACGGCGCCGCGTCGGTCCAGGAAATCGGCGAGCGCATCTTCCGTCTCGTCCTCGACACGGCCTCCGGCAAGCGGACGAAGAGCGAGGAGCTGGGCTTCGGCGACGAGGAGTTCACGCCGTGGCAGCTCGGCGCGACGATGTGACGTCGGCCGCCCCGGCGTTGGAACGAGGAGACGCTTGATCGCCGCGAAAAGCGGTTGCGCTCCAAGCGTAGCGCATTAGCATAACCGACATCGGCTGGGGTGCCTCGCCGCTCGGCGGCGGGGCTGAGATCATACCCATCGAACCTGCCCTGGATCATGCCAGCGAAGGGAGCCCGCGATTTCGACTCCACACCCATCCTCTTTCCCCCTCGCCTCCCGCTCCCGCCATCGGCCGCGCGTCGCGATCGTCGGCGGCGGCGTGATCGGCCTGTCGATCGGATGGCGGCTCGCCGCCGCGGGCTGTCCGGTCGATTTGTACGAGCGCGGCGTCGCCGGACGCGGCGCGACCTGGGCGGCGGCAGGCATGCTCGCTGCTTGCGTCGAGCTGGAGCCGACCGAGGAGGCGCTGCTCGCGCTCGACCGGTTGAGCCAGTCGATGTGGCCCGACTTCGCCCGGGAGCTGGAAGCGGCTTCGGACGGGATCGACGTCGGCTACCGCGAAGAAGGGACGCTGGTCGTCGCGTTGACCCGCGACGACGTCGAGAAGCTGCGCTTCGCTTGGGAGATGCAGCGGGACGCCGGCATCCCGCTCGAATGGCTGTCCGGGGCCGCGGCGCGCCAGCGCGAACCGTATCTGAACCCGCGCATCGCGGCGGCGCTCTATAGTCCGCAGGACCGGCAGGTCGACAACCGGCAGGTCGCGGCGGCGCTGGTCGCGGCGTTCCGCCGGGCCGGCGGCCGCCTGCATGAACGCGCCGAGGTCGACGCGATCGATATCGCGGGAGGCCGCGCCCAAGGCGTCGTGGTCGCCGGAGAGCGCCGCGCCGCCGACATCGTCGTGCTTGCCGCGGGAGCCTGGTCGGCCGGCGTCCCCGGCGTTCCGGAGGCGGCCCGGCCGCCGGTGCGGCCGGTCAAGGGACAGATGCTCGCGGTGCGGATGGACCGCGCCGCGCCGCTGTTGCGCCATGTCGTCTGGGGGCCGACCGGCTATCTCGTGCCGCGGCGCGACGGGCGGCTCCTCGTCGGCGCGACGGTCGAGGAACGCGGCTTCGACGGCACGCTGACGGCCGGCGGACTCTACACGCTGCTCGACGCGGCGTGGCGGGTGCTGCCCGGGATCGAGGAGCTGCCGATCGACGAGACTTGGACCGGCTTCCGGCCGGGCTCGCGCGACGACGCGCCCTATCTCGGCCCGACCGCGATCGACGGGCTGGTGCTCGCCACCGGACATCACCGCAACGGCATCCTGCTAACGCCGGTCACGGCCGCGGCGATCGCGGATTTCGTCCTGACCGGGACGGTCGCGCAGGCGATCCGCCCGTTCGCCGTCGACCGCATCGCCGCCGCCCGCCGGGCGACGCCGGAGGAGACGCCATGAGCGAAGGAACCGGGTTTCGCGTCAACGGCGCCGTCCAGGCGTCCGAGAGGATGACCATCGCGGAGCTGCTGCGCCGCCTCGGGGCCGACCCGCCGCCGCGCTTCGTCGCTGTCGCGGTCAACGGCAGCGTCGTCCGCCGGGACGCCTGGGCGGCGACCGAGGTCGCTCCAGGCGACGCGATCGAGATCGTCCGCCCGCTTCAGGGCGGCTGAGGGGGAATATCGCCATGCCCGATCCTGCGACCGACACGCTCCGCCTCGGGGGCGCCATCTTCACCTCCCGCCTGCTGCTCGGCAGCGCCGGCTACCCGAACCAGCAGGCGATGCTCGACTCCGTCGCCGAGAGCGGCGCGGAGATCGTCACCGTGTCGATCCGCCGGATCAGCCTCGACTCCTATGCCGAGAGCACGGTCGATCTGCTCGCCGCGCGCAGCCTCCGGCTGCTGCCGAACACCGCCGGCTGCGCCACCGTCAAGGACGCGGTGCTGACCGCCCAGCTCGCCCGCGAGGCGCTCGGCACGTCCTGGGTCAAGCTGGAGCTGATCGGCGACCGCGAGACGCTGTATCCGGACGTGGAGCAGCTTCTGAAGGCGACCGCCGAGCTGGTGCGCGACAGCTTCACCGTCCTGCCTTACTGCAACGACGACCCGGTGACCTGCCTCAAGCTCGCCGATACCGGCGCCGCGGCGGTGATGCCGCTGGGCTCGCCGATCGGCTCCGGGCGCGGCATCGCGAACCCGTGGGCGATCGAACTGATCTGCGGGCGCAGCCCGGTGCCGGTGATCCTCGACGCCGGCATCGGCACCGCCTCGGACGCGGCCCTCGCGATGGAGCTGGGGTGCGACGCCGTGCTGCTCAACACCGCCGTCGCGAAGGCGCGCGACCCGCGCCGCATGGCCGCCGCGATGCGCGACGCCGTCGCCGCCGGCCGCGCCGCCCGCCTCGCCGGCCGCATCCCACGGCTCGACCATGCCGAAGCGTCCAGCCCGCGGCTCGGGCTGATCGGGGCGTAGGGAGAGAAACGGCCGAGCGGATTTCCGGCACTCGCTCCGTCCCGGTTGTCTGCGGACGCCCGACGACATCTGCTGGTATGCTCAGCGTCATGCAGATGAACGCTTCCGAGCAGGCCGTCGCCGATCTGCCGCCGCACGGCGGCGACCTCGCCGATGCCGAGCGGCGCTTCGGGCCGCCGCCCGCCGAGGGCTGGCTTGACCTCTCGACCGGGCTCAATCCCCATCCCTATCCGGTGCCGCCGCTGCCGGCCGAGTGCTGGGCGCGGCTGCCGCGGCGCGACGATGCGTTGCGCGGCGCGGCGGCGCGCTATTACGGCCTCGCCGACCGGGCGGACTGCGTCGTGTGCGCCGCCGGCAGCCAGCCGGTCCTCCAGGCGTTGCCGCACGTGCTGCCGCCGGGGCCGGTCGCGGTGGTCGGACCGACATACGGGGAGTTGAGCGCCGTCTGGCAGCATGCCGGACGTCCAGTCGAGATCGTGCCGTCGCCGGAGGATGCCGAGCGGACCGGCGCCGCGGTCGTCGTGCTCGCCAACCCGAACAACCCGGACGGGCGGGAGCACGCGCCGGAGCTTCTGGCCGGCCTCGCGGAGCGGCTGCATCGCCGGAGCGCAGGCTGCCTGATCGTCGACGAGGCCTTCGCCGACATACGCCCTGAGCTGAGCGCCGCGGCGCACGTCGCAAGCGGGCTCCCCGGCCTGCTGGTGCTGCGTTCGTTCGGCAAGTTCTTCGGGCTTGCCGGGCTGCGGCTCGGCTTCGCGCTGGCAGCGCCCCCACTCGCGGCATCGCTGCGCCGCGCGCTCGGCCCCTGGCCGGTGGGCGGACCGGCTCTGCGGATCGGCGAGGCGGCGCTGCTGGACGATCGCTGGATCGCGGCGGCCCGCGGCATGCTGGCCGCCGACCGCAGCGCGCTCGACGCCGTTCTGGCCGGCGCGGGATTAAGGCTGATCGGGGGCTGCGACCTGTTCCGCCTCGTGCGGACGCCGCACCCTGCCGCGCTCCATGCCCATCTCGGCCGGCACGGCATCCTGGTGCGGATCTTCGCCGACCGGCCCGACCTCGTAAGGATCGGCCTGCCGGGGAGCAACGAGCGGCTCGACCGGCTGGCCACAGCGCTCGCCACGTTCGGTACCTGACGACGCGTCGGGCGCGCCAAGTGCCGACTCTTCACACGAGCGGCGGCTAGCCCGGGCTATCCTGCCTTGCGCTCTGCCGCGGCCGGAATCTGCGGGAAGCTGACGCGCGCCTCGTCGACACCCAGCGGGTCCTGATGGATGATGATCTCGGCATTCGGGAACGCATCGCGCACCCGCGTCTCGACTTCGTCGGAGACTTCGTGCGCGTGCGCCAGCGTCATGTCGCCGTCCATCTCGATATGGATCTGCACGAACGCGGTCGGACCGGCGGCGCGGGTGCGCAGATCGTGCACCGCCAGCACCTCGGGGTGGGCAAGCGCGATCTCGCGGAGCCGCTTGCGATCCTGCTCCGGCAGCTCCCGGTCCATCAGCTGCACCATGGCGCTCCGCACGATCTGCCACGCGCTCCAGAGGATCCAGATGGCGATCCCGGCGCCGAAGATCGGGTCGGCATAGGGCCAGTCGAGCAGGCTGGACACCGCCAGGGAGACGATGACGCTGCCGTTCAGGACGACATCGCCGCGATAATGCAGCTCGTCGGCGCTGATCGCGAGCGAGCCGGTCTGCCCGATCACGTAGCGCTGATAGCGCACGAGCAGCAGCGTCGCGACGATCGAGAACAGCATCACGCCGATGCCGGCGCCAGCGTGCCTGACCTCGACCGGCTGCCATAAGCGTTGCACCGCCTGGACCAGCAGCAGCGCGGCCGAGCCGGCGATGAAGGCGGATTGAGCAAGCCCCGCAAGGGGCTCGGCCTTGCCGTGCCCGAACCGGTGCTCGCGGTCAGCCGGAGTGACGGCGTGGCGAACGGCCAGGAAATTGACGATCGATGCGGCCGCATCGAGCGACGAGTCGAGCAGGCTCGACAGCAGGCTCACCGAACCGGTCGCGACCCAGGCCGACAGCTTGACCGCGATCAGCAGCAATGCGACGGCGACGGATGCCTGCGTCGCGCGCTGCCGCAGCTGTGCCGCGCGCTCGCCGGCGGAGGCAGGCGAGCCGGCAGGAGTCGCAAGCAAAACCGGAATCACGGGAAGAGGCGCTCCGTCCGCCAGCCGGCGACGGCACCGTCGCGGTGATAGACGATGCGGTCGTGCAGACGGTACGGGCGATCCTCCCAAAATTCAATGCTGCCCGGCACGACGCGGAAGCCTGACCAGTGCGGCGGCCGCGGCACCGCCCCGCCGCCGAACTTCGCATCGAACTCGGCGACCCGCGCCTCCAGCGTCTCTCGACTATCCAGCGGGCGCGACTGCCTGGAGGCCCAGGCGCCGATCTGGCTGATACGCTGGCGGGTCGCGAAATAGGCGTCCGCCTCGGCGTCGGAGACGCGCTCGACGTCGCCTTCGATCCTTACCTGCCGCTGCAGCGCCTTCCAATGGAAGCAGAGCGCCGCGCGCGGCCGGGCAGCAAGCTCGCGGGCCTTCCGGCTCTCCAGATTCGTGTAGAAGACGAAGCCGCGCTCGTCGACGCCTTTCAGCAGCACGATCCGCGCCGCCGGCCTGCCGTCCTCGACCGTCGCGAGCGTCATCGCGTTGGCATCGCTCGGCTCGGTCTTCCATGCCTCGTCGAGCCATTCCTGGAAGCGGGCGAAAGGTTCCCCGTGCTTGATGGCGCTCATCGATTCCCCATCTTTGATGATGGCTCGCACCGCGATTGCGTGCCGGCCCGGCAAGCCGCCGGCCGGCGCGGCGACGGCTGGTCGACCAGGGATATAATCGTGCGCCGCGGCGCCCGCCAGTCAACGAATGGGCGGCGGCGCGGAACAAGGGCTTTGGACACAGATGAGCATTCGATGGGTTCCGGCCGTGCTCGCAATGAGCGCCGCGCGTGCGCTCGCCGGCTGCGCCGACTTTCGGAACGCCCCGAATTGCGGCACCGCGTACCGGCAGCCGGATGGCAGCCAGAGCATCTTCCGCTGAGGGCGATCGTGCAGACGGGAGCGTTGAGGGCGCCGCCGGTCCGGCGATCATCCGAGATCCGCCGTTCTGCCTCTTATTTATCCCTTCGGCAAATCGTTACGTTTGACGTTATACCGTCGCCTGCGGGCGCGGCATCGTCGGAACGGGAATCGGCATGAGAGATCCTTACGAGGTACTGGGCCTCAGGCGAGACGCCTCGGCGGACGACATCAAGAGCGCCTACCGACGGCTCGCAAAGAAGCTGCATCCCGACCTCAACCCGGACAAGCGCGTCGAGCAGCAGTTCAAGGAGGTGACCGCCGCCTACGATCTGCTCTCCGATCCGGAGAAGCGGGCGCGCTACGATCGCGGCGAGATCGACGCAAGCGGCGCCGAGCGGGCACCGTTCGGCTTCCGCAGCGGCGGCGGCGGCGGAGGACGCGGCTGGGGCGGGCGCAGCGGCAGCGACGGCGGCGCCGGTCCCGATTTCAACGATATCTTCGGCGACGACATCCTCAGCGAGTTCTTTCGGGGCGGCGGTGGAAGGCGCGGCGGCGGAGCGGGCGGCAGCGCCCGCGGGCGGGGCACCGACCAGAACTTCGTCCTGCGCGTCTCGTTCCTGGAGGCGGCGAACGGCGGCAAGCGGCGCGTCGCGCTGGGCGACCGGACCCTCGACGTGACGATCCCTGCCGGGATCGAGGACGGGCAGACGCTGCGGCTCAAGGGTCAGGGCGCGTCGGCAGGATCGTTCGGCGGCCCTTCCGGCGACGCTCTCATCGAGATCCGCATCGAGCCGCACCCGCTGTTCGAGCGCAAGGGCCGCGACATCCATGTCGAGGTGCCGGTCACGCTCTACGAGGCCGTTCTCGGCGGCAGCATCACGGTGCCGACGGTCCATGGGCCGGTCACGGTCAAGGTGCCGAAAGGCTCGAACTCGGGCACGGTGCTGCGGTTGCGCGGCAAGGGCATCGCGGCGGGCCGCAGCGGCGCCGAACCGGGCGACCAGTACGTCAAGCTCCGCGTCACCTTGCCGGAAACACCCGATCCGGCGCTCGCCGAGTTCATCGAGCGGTGGGCGAAGACTCACGCCTACGATCCGCGCGTCAAGCTCGGCACTACCGCCTGAAATCGCCGCGGCCGCCGCCGCTCTTCGTCTTGAGCGGGGTCGTCACGCCTTCTTCCGCAGCCGCCGCCGCCGCGGTGTCCGCGAGGACCTCGTCGACGATTCCGGCGAGCGGGATTCGAAGCGCGCCGGCCTCGGCCGCGGTGACGCGCTGCATCGCACCGGCGACGCGATGCTGCCATGCCGCCTCGGCCTCGGTCTCCCGCCACGTCCCGGCAAGCGGGATCTTCATCGCACGATAGAGGTCGTGCAGCGACGCGCTGGCGAGACGCCGCGCAAGCACCCATCCCCCATCCGTCGTCGCGGCGACGAACCCCGCCTGGCGCAGGAGGCCGAGATGCTCCTCCGCCGCCGCCGCCGCGACGCAGAGATGCGTCGCCAGTTCGACCGTTCCAAGCGTGCCGCCGTGCCGCGCACGCTCGGAAAGCTCCGCCAGGATCGCGACCGCAAGGCCGAGACGCCGCTCATCCGTCGTGACCTGCGGAATGCCCTCGTCGACCCGCCATTTCGGCAACGCCGCCGCGATGACCGCGCCGAACAGCACGATCGCCCAGGACACGTACATCCAGAGCAGGAAGATCGGGATCGCCGCCAGCGCGCCGTAGATCGTGCGATACGAGGAGAAGCGCGTGATGTAGATCGCGAAGCCGACCTTGAGCGCCTCGATCGCGCCGGCCGCGACGACCGCGCCGGCCGCGCCCTCGCGCCAGCGCACCGTCGTGTTGGGCACGAGGCAATAGAGCAGCGTCAGCGCCGCCGCCTCCAGAACGAACGGCATGATCCGCGCGATATCGTGGAACCACACCTCGGTCACCCGTTCAACGGCCGCCGCATCGATCGACAGCGTCCGCGCGAGCACGTCGAAATACCCGGACAGCGACAGGCTCGTCGCCAGCAGCAGCGGCCCCAAGGTCAGGATGGTCCAATAGACCAGCACGCGCTGTACCCACGGCCTGCGGTTCGTCACGCGCCAGATGACGTGCAACTGATCCTCGATCGTCACGAGCAGCAGGATCGCGGTCGCCGCAAGCGCAACGACCCCGATCGCGGTGGTCTGCGCCGCGCCGCCGGCGAAGTAGCGGAACCACCATTCCGCCTCCTCGCCGACCGATGCCGGCACGAGGTTGTGGAACACCAAGACGATGAGGCGGTTGCGGGCTTCCTCGAAGCTCGGGAAGGCCGACAGGATGGCAAGCGCGACCGCGATCAGCGGCACCAGCGAGACCAGCGTGGTGTAGCTGAGCGCACCGGCGCCGGTGAGGCAGCCGTCGGCGATGAAGCGCACGATCGCATGCCATGCGAACTTGACGAGGTCGAAAAGACCGGTCCGCAGCCTCCGTGCAACGTCCTGCATGCCCGTTGAACGCCCGGCCGCCTTCATTCCGCCCATTCCCCGACACCTCAGTCTCTGACATGGCCCGCGATTGCCGGTTCGTGTAGAGTGCGCCCCCGACCTTCTGGGAGTGCATTTTCAATGGGTGAAACCGGACCGCTGATGCGCGGCAAGCGTGGCCTGATCATGGGCGTGGCGAATGATCGGTCACTGGCCTGGGGCATCGCGAAGGCCGTCCGCGAGCATGGCGCCGAGCTTGCCTTCACCCATCAGGGCGAGGCGCTCGCCAAGCGCGTCCGGCCGCTCGCCGAGAGCCTGGGCAGCGACCTGCTGATCGACTGCGACGTCACCGACGCGGCCAGCATGGACCGCGCCTTCGCCCTCATCGCCGACCGTTGGGGCCGGTTCGACTTCCTCGTGCACGCGATCGGCTTCTCCGACAAGGAGCAGCTGAAAGGGAAGTATCTCGACGTCACCCGCGAGAACTTCATGATGACCATGGAGATCTCCTGCTTCTCGTTCACCGACGCCTGCCGCCGCGCGGCGCCGCTGCTGAATGACGGCGGCAGTCTGCTCACGCTTACCTATTACGGCGCCGAGAAGGTAATTCCCCATTATAACGTCATGGGCGTCGCCAAGGCGGCGTTGGACGCGAGCGTGCGCTACCTCGCGGTCGATCTCGGCGAGCGGAACATCCGCGTCAACGGAATTTCCGCCGGCCCGGTCAAGACGCTCGCCGCTTCCGGTATCGGCGACTTCCGCTATATCCTCAAGTGGAATCAGTATCAGTCGCCGCTGAAACGGAACACCACCATCGAGGATGTCGGCGGCGCCGCCATCTACCTGCTGAGCGGTCTGGGATCCGGCACCACCGGCGAGATCCTGCATGTCGACTCCGGTTATCACGTGGTCGGCATGAAGGCGATCGATGCGCCGGACATCGATCTCGTCCCGGCGTCGCATCAACGCCCGGCCGACTGACCGGCCGGCCCGCAACCGAGCCGCCTCCATGGCCGGGAACAGCTTCGGCACGCTTTTCCGCTTCACGACTTGGGGCGAGAGCCACGGGCCGGCGATCGGCTGCGTCGTCGACGGCGTGCCGCCGCTTCTCGACCTGACCGAGGCCGACATCCAGCATTTCCTCGATCGCCGCAAGCCGGGCCAGTCGCGCTTCACGACCCAGCGCCGCGAGCCGGACGAGGTCAGGATCCTGTCCGGCGTGTTCGAGGGCCGGACTACCGGTACGCCGATCCAGCTCCTGATCGAGAACCGCGACCAGCGATCGAAGGACTACGGCGAGATCAAGGACAGCTTCCGTCCGGGCCATGCCGACTACACGTACTGGGCGAAGTACGGGATCCGCGACTATCGCGGCGGCGGACGGTCCTCGGCGCGCGAAACCGCCAGCCGGGTCGCCGCGGGTGCGGTCGCGCGCAAGATCCTGGACACGATCCTCGGACCGGGCGTCGCGATCCGCGGCGCCGTCGTGCAGATCGGGCCGCACGGCATCGACCGGAGCCGGTGGGACTGGGACGAGACCGAGCGTAACCCGTTCTGGTGCCCCGACCCGGCTGCTGCGCCCCTCTGGGCGGGCTACCTCGACGGGATCCGCAAGGCCGGCTCCTCGATCGGCGCCGTCGTCGAGATCGTCGCGAGCAGGATTCCGGCGGGGCTCGGCGAGCCGATCTACGACAAGCTCGACTCAGACATCGCCCGGGCGCTGATGAGCATCAACGCCGTCAAGGGTGTCGAGATCGGCGACGGCTTCGCTGCGGCCGCGCTCTCCGGTGAGGAGAACGCCGACGAGATGCGGATAGGGAACGACGGCGTGCGGTTCCTGTCGAACCGTGCCGGCGGCATTCTCGGCGGCATCTCGACCGGCCAGGAGGTCGTCGCGCGCTTTGCCGTGAAGCCGACCAGCTCGATCCTGACGCCACGGCGCAGCGTCAATGTCCGCGGCGAGGACGTCGAAGTCTCGACCAAGGGCCGCCACGACCCCTGCGTCGGCATCCGCGCCGTCCCGGTCGGCGAGGCGATGGTCGCCTGCGTCCTTGCCGACCACCTGCTCCGCCATCGGGCGCTCACGGGCATGACGGGCCCGGCCGGGCGCTGACGGCTCCGGGGACGAGGAGCCACAATTCGGTATTGTCTCAGCTTGAATTGTAACAGCCGATCCGAAGATCGGCGGCTAGTCGGCGCGGGTTCGCAGCCCAATGAGTTCCGGCGGCATCAATAACCCTTGGGCGATCGTGAGGTAACATCACGCTCACCCTTTCTGCCAGAGGGATCGGATAATTGGACGGTACTGCATGGTCCGCCCTGCAATTTGCGGGCGTGAGCGCGCTTTTTCACGTGACTCCGCTTCCAGCCCAGCACAACGAGAACAGCTCTTGCAGCGGACGTGTCCGAAGACTGCATTGGGAGACAGCACCGGTAAGCGCTGATTGCTGCCTTATAGCAATCCACGTATGAGGCACCGGAATGTTCAGCAGCGGCGTACGCATCGATTGCCGCAAGTCTAGCAGAAGATGTAATCGCGTCGTCCATGCAACCCCGCAGAACTCGTTGATGCACGAGAAACGTCAGTAGGGTGCACGCCGATGATCGTAACAGTCATTAACATACGCTAATCTGGCCCAACAATTAAGGGATAATGTCACAAGTCTTTGATCTTAAAGTAGTATTATTGTTCCTTATCTGGCGAACATGGAACTGCAATTAGGTGCGTGCACGCCATCGACGCCCTACCGCCTTATCGGGCGAGCACCTAGTTCACACTGAGACACTACGCACAATTCGGCCGGCTTGGCTTCGGCCGCTCGCGGCTATATTGCTCTCCGCGCCTCCCATCCCTGACTGCGGACTTCCCGCCATGCGCCGCTTCATCGTCGGCCTCCTCGCCACCATCGGCTTTCTCGTCTTCCTCGTGATCGGCGGCGGCATCGCCGCCTGGTACTGGTTCAAGCCGAGCCATCCAGGCATGCCGGACTCCGTCGTGCTGACCCTCGACCTGACGAAGGCGATACCGGAGGCGCCGCCGGACAACCCGCTGTCCCGGCTGCTCACAGAGGACCGGCTGTCGCTGCGCGACATACTCGACGCGCTCGACCGGGGCGGCGACGATCAACGGGTGAAGGGGGTCGTTGCGCGGATTGGCGACGACGACATGGGCTTCGGCAAGGTGCAGGAGCTGCGCGACGCCGTGCAGGCGTTCCGCGCGAAGGGCAAGTTCGCGATCGCCTTCGCCGAGACCTACGGCGAGTTCGGCAGCGGCGGCACCCGTTCCTACTATCTGGCGACGGCGTTCGATCAGATCTGGCTTCAGCCGCTTGGCGAGGTCGGACTGATCGGGGTGCGCAGCGAGAGTCCGTTCTTCCGCGGCCTGCTCGAGAAGCTCGACATCGAGCCACGGCTCGATCACCGCTCCGAATACAAGTCGGCGATGAACATGATCACCGAGAAGGCGATGACGCCGCCGCACCGCGAGGAGGTGCAGGCGGTGCTGTCGTCGGTCTTCGGTCAGATCGTGCGCGACGTGGCGAAGGCACGCGGCATCGAGGAGGCCGAGGTACGCCGGCTTGTCGATGGCGCGCCGTATCTGGCCGACGATGCGTTGCACAACCGGCTGGTCGACCAGCTCGGCTACCGCGACGACGCGATGCAGGCGGCGCAACAGCGGGCCGGCGGCGCGGTGACGATGCGGCTTGCCGCCTATCTGGACCGGGTCGGTCCGAACCGCGACGGGCCGACGATCGCGCTGATCTACGCCAATGGCCTGATCCAGCGCGGCAACCACGGCGCCAATCCCCTTTCCGAGGCGGGCGTGGTCGGTTCGGATACGATGGTTCGCGCATTCCGCGCGGCAGCCGCTGATCCGGCGGTCCGCGCCATCCTGTTCCGCGTCGACAGCCCCGGCGGTTCGGCCGTCGCGTCCGAAACGATCTGGCGCGAGGTCGTCCGGGTACGCAAGGCGGGGAAGCCGGTGATCGTCAGCATGGGCGACGTCGCCGGATCGGGCGGCTATTACATCGCCGCCGCCGCGGACAAGATCGTCGCCCACCCGGCAACGCTGACCGGATCGATCGGCGTCGTTGCCGGGAAGATCCTGACCGCCGGGGCGTGGGCGAAGCTGGGCGTGACCTGGGATGCCGTGCAGATCGGCCAGAACGCGTCGATGTCCAGCACGATCGAGGACTTCACGCCGGACGGGAAGCAGCGCTTCGAGACATTCCTCGACGCCGTCTATGCCGGGTTCAAGGATCGCGTCGCGCAAGGCCGCAATATGTCGCCGGAGGCGGTCGAGGCGGTCGCCAAGGGGCGCGCGTGGAGCGGCGAGGACGCGAAGGCGAACGGCCTCGTCGACGCGCTCGGCGGTTACGACGTCGCGCTGCGCCTCGCCAAGGAAGCGGCGCGGCTTCCCGCCGATGCTCATGTCGCGCTGAAGACCTATCCGCCAGAGGAGGATCCGCGCGAGTACATCCTCGCCAGGCTGTTCGGGCGCGACCGCGATTCCGACGGCCGCCCGCCGGGTGTCGCCGCCGAGATCGGACAGGCGCTCGCCTGGGTGCAGCAGCTCGCGCTGGCGATCAGGATGGAGACCGGCGCCACCGGGGTGTTGAGCATGCCGCCGGAGGTGCTGCCGGATCGCCGGGCGCCGTGAGTCTGTCCCAGGAGGTCGCCGCAAACGGAAACGGCGGCTCCGCTCGGAGCCGCCGTTCCTGATCTTCGGGGCCGGCCGGTGGTTGCGGCCGGCTCCGTCGCCGTGCCTCAGGCCTTGCGGCGCCGGGCGAGGCCGAGGCCGAGCAGGCCGGAGCCGAGCAGGGCCAGCGTGGCCGGCTCGGGGACGGCGGTGCCGGCATCGGTCCAGAGCGCGGCGAAGCTGAACTTCGCGAGGTCGACCGGGCCGGTGAAGGAGACGTTGACGAAGAACTCGTCGCCGGCATCGATGCGCGAGCCGGCCGGGGCGATGAAGTGGACTTCCTTGTCGCTGATGAACTGGGCCGTCCAGAGCACGCCCTTGGTGATGTCCGAGAAGCGGGTCGTGAACTCGAAGCCGAACGGGCCGCTGGCCGGGGTGGTGTCGATCGCGCCGGTGACGCCCTTCAGGAAGATGAAGTCGAACTCGTTGGCGAAGGTGCCGGCGCCGCTGCTGAGGTTGCCGGGGTTGAAGGTCAGCGTGCCGGCGCCCAGGCCCGGCTCGCCCCACGACGGCTTGAAGGAGTTGGTCGCCTGCCACGTGCCGCCGAGCGGGTCGGTGCCCGTCGACGAGCCGCCGAACGGAACGATAACGGCATGCGCCGGCGCCGACGCCAGACCGGCGATGATTCCCCCCGCCACGAGGGCGGTCTTGATGAGCGACTTGATCACTGAAGCCAGCCTTTCCTTACAAAGCTCTTGATTTCCCGACCGCGATCCGTCGCTTGGCCGAGAGAGCGTTGCCGGAGAGCTGGAGCCTAACGAGGATTTTCGCCCCGTAATGGATACCAACTGAAACAACGCTCGCCAAAAAAGTGAGCAAGCGTCGTGCCACCGACATTTTCTGTTTTCATATCAACAAGATGGAAAAGGAACCCCGGATCCGCTGAAGCGGATGTGTAAAATTATTCGACTAGTCCCAATACCGTTGAGTTAAGCTCGTTGGGAGCAGTCCTTTCTGGTCCGGCGGAAGCCCTGGCGGAGGCGCGCCACCCAGGCATTGACGGTGCGGAGCGCGAGGCTATGCACTTGGCAGTAGGCGTGGCGCGACAGATTGCTGGCCCGCCAGGCGCGGACATGGGCGTGCCAGATCGTGTGCTGACCGGTTGACCGGGTTGTCCGCCGCCGCGGACGCCGC
>DASWRT010000215.1:0-19415 GCA_036403035.1 Allostellaceae bacterium
CCAGATCAAGCTTCTGGAGCAATGGCTGGACCGAAAGCTTTTTTTTCGGGACTCCGGCCGGCTTTTGCTGACGCCGAAAGGCAGGGAGTACCACACAGCGGTTTCGCACATCCTGAATCTCCTTGACCGGGCGACAGGTTCTATCACCAACGAAGGCAAGGAAGAACAGATCATCCGGATCCACAGCTCGAGCGCTTTCGTAAGCCGCTGGCTCATCCCGCGGATAGACCGGTTCTACCGAAAATTCCCGAACCTGGATATCTGGATTTGCGATTTTTCGAGAAACGACCAGCTGACAAGCGATCTCTGCGACGTCGCCGTGTCCACTGTACCGGGGTACTGGCCGGACATGGAGACCATCCCATTAATGCCCGACCTCATTTTCCCGGTCTGCGACACCGAGCGAGCCTCTCGGATCCATGAGGATGCGGCGCTGTTCGAGCATAAGTTCCTTTGCTCGACCGACCCATTCGCCGACTGGGACAACTGGCTGAGCAAGATCGGTTTCTCCGCTCATCAACAGAAGCGGGAGGCGCTGATCGCGGACCTTGATCTTGTTTTGCAATATGCCGCCAGCGGTCATGGAATTGCACTTGCCCGCGGACAGTTGGTCATGGATGACTTGAACTCCAGAAAACTTGCCCGCCCACTGCAATATGCCACAAAGGTCGATGAGGCGTATTGGTTGATACGACCGAAATATGGCCGGATCAAAGCCGCGGTGCGTTCGTTCACCGGATGGCTGCGCGAAGAGGCAGCGCTTTCGTCCAAGCGCCTGATCGCGAGCTTTACTGCTGCGTCCATTCTTTTCTAGTTCCCGGTCGGCACCCGCAGGATGAGTCTTGCCGCGTCCGGTCGGCATTGATTTGCGGAAACAATGGAAAATGCGACAGTGACGAAGCCGCGTTGACGCCGACGCCGCGGACAACGTGCTGGGCAACGGCGTGCGCTGTCGGCATCCGACACGACGGAGGATGTGCGCAGGCTCTCGCGCCTGCATGCGCACATCCTCCTGACGCCCCTGCGCCGTGCCAGCCGCTCTGTCGCGCCACCGGCGTGAGCGGGGTTGCCCCGGTTTCGTGGACACCCTGCTTCTACTCGATCCCGCGCGCCGAGCGAAAACCTACGACGGAACCCACCGGCTCACCCGGCGACCAAGGCTGCTGCGAACGCGGCGGATGCGAAGCCTGCCGCCAGGGCTGCCCACTCTCTTTTCGTCGCAGCAATCGTGACCGAGGCTGACGCGCACCCGATCAAGCTCGGCCAGCCACCGTCAAGGCAGCCCGCGGCCACAAAGGCGACGAACAGATTGCCGGGCGCCAAGCAGAGGAATCGTGAGACGAGACTGTCTCCCCGAAACGCGCCCGCAGCAATAAAGCCACCCGCCCGCATTGCATAGCTCGCGATGCCGAGCGCCGTGATCGCGGCAAGGATGCGCCAGTCAGGCATTGTCGCCTCGCATCATGCTGACGAGGGTTCCGAGACCGCCGCCGGCCAGCATCGCCCAGCTCGGGCCGACGAAGCGAGCGACGAGGAGGGCGAACGCCGCCGACGCGGCCCAGGGCCAGAGGGTTATCCATCCGCGCCATTGAGCCGGCAGCAGCGTGACCACGAAGGCCAGCGGCAGAAGCGTGGCGGCCACGGCCAGCGGCCCGCCCGGCTTGAGAGGCAACTCATAGCCAAGCGCTGTCCCGCCGATCCAGCCGATGGCCATCGGCAGGCTGGAGCCGAGCAGATATCCGGCATCGGGTCCGTTGCGTTCCGCGTCGGCCGTGGCCATCACCCACGATGCATCGGCCAGCAGGAACAGGATCGGCAACATCACGCGCCGGCGAAACGTGCCGAATAGCTGGTGCAGGTGTGCGCCCATGACCAGATACCGGGCATTCGTCGCGAGGCAAGCCACGACCATGGCGCCTAAGGGCGGCGGCAGCGCCCACATGCCGAGGGTGACGGACTGCGCCGTGGCGGAGTACACAACCAAGCTGAACAGCACCGCCGGCACGAAGCCCAAACCCAGCCCCTTGTAGGCCACGCCCATGACGACGCCCGCAACGCCGTTGCTTAGAATGAACGGTAGCGCCGCGCCGACGCCTCGGCGGAAGGCGGCGCGCGTGAAGGTCGGGTTGAGCACTGGCGGGATGACTCTTATAATGGCCAAGACCATTAGAATTACGGTCGATTGAGCGGTCGATGTCAAGGGATCCCGCACGCGCGCTGACACAATTCTTCGGCGGACGTGTCTGCCTGGATTTTGCGAACACGCTCGACTGGCGGACGTCGGACGAGCCGCAGGAGTTGATTCCGAACTATGCGGCGCTCCTGTCGTGGAGCGGCCTCCGCGGCACGGTACCGGCGGAGGCCATCGCCAAGCTGCACATCCGAAGCGCTGACGACGACGCCAAGGCGCAAGCCGTCATGGCCGAGGCCTATTCGCTTCGCGCGGAGATCTGGAAGGCAGCCGAGTCACTGCGCGCCGGACAAGCCGCCGACCTCGGCCTCATCAACCTCATGCTCTCGACGCTGCCGCCTCAGCCCAGGCTGATCCGGCGCGCAGAGGCCTATGTGCACGATCTGGCGGGAGCGGATCTCCGGGAGCCCCTCTGGCCGGTCCTCTGGTCGCTGACGGCAGTGCTTGCGTCCAAGGACGCGACGCGCCTCGGCTGCTGTCGGGGCGAAGGCTGCGGCTGGTTCTTCGTCGACGAAAGCCCAAACCGCACCCGCCTGTGGTGCTCCAGCGAAGTGTGCGGCAATCGCGAGCGTGCCCGCCGCGCCTACGCGAAGCGGCGGTCGACGGCATAGAACGAGACGCCCGCCGCCCGGCCGACGCAGCGTGATCCGCGCAGGCCGGAGCCTCATACCTGTGGACGGCCTTTCACCGAAACTGCACATATGTCCGTCGGCTTGCGCCGGCGAGGCGGAGGCACAGGACCGTTGCGATCATCACGCCATCGGAAACGTCGTCCGGTCCTCGCCTAAGTTGCCTAGCATCGTCAGCAAACAACGGTCATAGTTTTTCAACCGGCATGCATCGGACCAAGAGCCGGCAGGATCAGGAGAGGAGGAGGAATGCGCTATACGACAATAGCCGCGCGGAACGCGGCGGTGCTGCTCGCGTCGGCATCGGCCGTGACTCTCGCGGCGGCGGCAGAGGCGAAGGCCGGGGGCAACCCGGTTCCGTCGTTCATTACGAGCAAGATCCTGTCGACGCACTACGATGGGGCGTCCGACGACCTGCTGACGGCCGGTCTCGGAAAGTCCGGGCTCGCCGCGGCCACCGCGCCGTCCGTGTCGTCGCCGCCCACAGCCGCCGAGCTGCGGCGGCTCGCGATCTACAACAACTACCGGGCGCTGGTAGACCCGACGGCCGGCGGCGGCTTCGGCACGCTTTACGGGCCGAATGTCACCGCCGACGGGACGCCGACCAACGGTGAGGGCAAGATCGCCGGGACCGAGGAACTCGCCTTCGCAAAGGACAGCACGGGCGAGTCGAACGTCACGGTAATGGTCCAGGTGCCCGACAGCTTCGATCCGTCGAACGCCTGCATCGTCACCGCGCCATCTTCCGGTTCGCGGGGCGTCTATGGCGCGATCGCGACGGCCGGCGAATGGGGACTGAAGCACGGCTGCGCCGTCGCCTACACCGACAAAGGCACCGGCACCGGCGCGCACGACCTGCAGAACAACACGGTCAACCTCATCCAGGGCCAGCGCGCCGACGCAGCCACGGCCGGCGGCGACTCGAACTTCACCGCCGACCTCGTCGCGAACGCCAGCCCGAAAGCCGCCGCCGACGCGCTGACGTCCTTCAATGCCGCAACGCCCAACCGCTTCGCCTTCAAGCAGGCGCATTCGCAGCGCAACCCCGAGAAGGCATGGGGCGAGCACGTGCTGCAATCGATCCAGTTCGCCTTCTACGTCGTGAACGAGTTGAAGGGGAGCGGCGCGGGCAAGCCGGAGATCACCAAGCAGAACACGATCGTCATCGCGTCGAGCGTGTCGAACGGCGGCGGCGCGTCGGTGCGGGCCGCGGAGCAGGACAAGGACGGGCTGATCGACGGCGTCGCGGTCGGCGAGCCGAACGTCAACCCCGTCTACGACGGCCGGTTCAGCATCGTCCAGGCCGGCCGGCCGCCGCTGACGGCGCACAGCCGGACGCTGATCGACTACACCACCCTCTACAACGTGTTCCAGGGCTGCGCCAACGCCGCGCCGGACAACGCCACGGCCGGCCTCAATCTCGTCCCCGGCGCCGGACGGTGCGCAGCGCTGCACGACGCCGGCCTCCTGACGGCGGCGACCACGGCGGAGCAGGGGACCGAGGCGCAAAAGATCATCAACGACTTCGGCATCCTGCCCGAGCAGAACCTCGTCGAGCCCGGCTACTGGTTCGGCTACGTCTCGCAATCGATCTCGATGACGTACGCCAATGCCTATGGCCGGTTCAGCGTTGCCGACAATCTCTGCAACTACAGCTTTGCCGGCACTGCCTCCGGCGTCCCGGCCCCGCTGGCACCCACGGCCGAGGCGTCGATCTTCGGCACCAGCAACGGCATCCCGCCGACCTCCGGCGTAAGCCTCATCAACAACGCCGCCCCCGGCGGGGCGAAGGAGGACCGTGCCTCGACGCCCGACCAGGACCTCGCCGGCGCGCTCTGCCTGCGCTCGCTGGCGACCGGCAAGGACGCGGTGAGCGGCGCTCAGCTCACCGGGCAGGACCAAGTGAAATCCCGCCGCATCGCGGACGGCGTCAAGCAGATCCTCGCCTCGGGCAAACTGCATGGCGTGCCGACGATCTTCGTGACGGGACGGAATGACGGCATCCTGCCGCCGAACTTCGCGTCTCGCGCCTATTTCGGGCTCAACAATCTCCTCGAAGGGCAGAAGAGCAATCTCCATTATTACGAGGTGACGAACGCGCACCACCTCGATTCCTTCAACCAGTTCCCCGGATATGACTCCCGGTACATCCCGCTCCACCGGTACTTCCTGCAGGCGATGGACCTGATGTGGAGCCATCTGAAGAACGGTACGGCGCTGCCGCCGAGCCAAGTGGTGCACACCACGCCGCGCGGCGCCGGCGCACCGCCGATCACGCTCGATAACGTTCCGCCGATCCTCGACGCGCCCGCCGCGGGCAATCTCATCACCTTCACGTCGAACGAAGTTCTTATCCCGGACTGACCGGCGGTGGCGTAAACCATGAGCGTAGGACGGCCGGCCCTATGGGCCGGCCGTTTGCCGCTTCAGGTTCCGCCAAGGCTCCGTCAGGGGCCTGTCGACGCTCCGATCTGCGCGCCGACCCCGGCTTCCTTGTTGCCGCAATCGGGATGCTCGAAGCCGGTCGGATTGGTCTTGACGTAGATCAGCCCGTCCGTCCCCCCGTTCACGCCTCCCGGCACCTGGGCCAGCCCGAGCGCTTCGCGGACGCGCCAGGCGACGTTATGATCGGCGCAGGACGTGTCGCCGCTGACGCCGAGACCACCGACGATCTTGCCGCTGGAGTACAGGGCAAGACCGCCGCCGAACACATTGATGCCGCCGACCCTGCCGCCGACCATCGGATCGGTCGTCGTGCCGTACGCGTTCGGATCACCGCGGTAGGCCACCGCCGGATCCACCGGATTGCTGAACTGCAACCCGAACAGGCTGCCGCCGGGCTGCACCGTTCCATACAGATTGCCGCTCGACAGGGCGAAGCTGTCCAAGCTGAAGGCGTTTCCGGTATTCGCCTTCTGGGCGGCAATGACGCGGCTGCCCGGCCACTGGTCGCCACGCGTTCCGCCGCTGAACGCGACCGCGCAGACGACGCCGTCACGGTCGACGATCGACGCCCACATATTGAAGTCCAGTCCGCCGTTCGACGGCCCGCCGGAGGCTTTCACGCTCGCGACGAGTGCGTCGTGGAGCGCCGCCTGAGTCGGCAAGTTGCCGCTGCATGCCGTGGCGGAAGCCGCATAGCCGATGCACCCGAGCACGGCGGCGAGACCGCCGGCAATGATTTTGCAGGACATGGAGACCCCCTACGATCGATTTGGCGATTGTTGTTGCCGAAAATGCTTCTCGACCGGTCTATATTGCCGATGTAGACGCGCCACAGGCTGCAAACTTTTGCAGCAAATATTCGATCAGGACTCGGCGCTAGAGATTATTATCACGGAGACTATCACCTCGAAGTCAATACGATTTGACCGGACTGGATGCAGTTTTACTTTGACGATTGCTTGACGGAATTCATGAACTCGGAAGAACTCATTCATTGGATCTAGCTGCAAGCCGTTCAGGGTGGATCCCGGACATCCTCCTCTTCCTGCCGCCAGGAAAGATAGCTGAAGGGCACATCGCCGCGTCGCGAAAGTCTGACGATCGCGTTGCGCACATATCGTGTGCCGCTTCCGGCGAGCAGCGCCTCCGAGCGGATCGAAACCGCACCGGTCGCCAGCCGAGACATATAGGAGGTCCCGCCTGAAAGCGGCGGCAGGGCAGTCGCTGCGTCCGACGCCGTCTGGTGGCTCCTCGCCTCGACGTAGGCATCGACAAGCGCCGGTGCGAGGCCGGGGATGGCCCGCAGCACCGCGGGCGGCGCGGTCATCGGGTTGACGCGCGCGCTTCGCGAATAGACCGTCACGAAGGGCGACACGCGCCGATAGAGGTCGCGCGTCATGCCGAGCACGAGCCGCAACTCGTCCACCGACTCGAACGGTCCGTTCCGCGGGCCGTACGGCAGGCCGGCGGCCCGGTAGTCGTCCGCCTCGGCGCCGTTCGGCCGTCGCAGATCGTCCGGATCCTTCCAGTCGTCTATCGCGTCGACGAGACGCTGGCCGACGTCGGGCGCGATGTCGAGCGCCAGGAACAGTCCGGCCAGGAGATCGTCCGGTGCGGTATTGAGATCGACCTTGCCTCCCTCGTCCTGAACCGAAACGCGGATCTCGCCCCCGCCGAAGACGAAAACACGGCTCCTGCCGTCGGCCGGCCAGGGTATTTCCGGGTTCGGCGTGGTCAGCCTCGCGATCGCGAGCGAAACCCCGGCGTCCGCCAGCGCGCGGGCGCGGGCGCTCTCGACGTGATTCCGCGCGATCCTGAGACCGCTCCGCGTCTCCACGGCGAAGCCGAGGACGACGACCGCGAGCAGCGCCAGAACCCACAGCACGACGACGAGCGCGACGCCGCGCGGACGCGGTCGCCGGTTTCGCGCGGCGGCTCCGCCGCCACGGACGCGGTCAGCGGATCCGGCCCTCAAGCGGCTTCACCGACCGCATGCGGTCGCGCAGCTCGTCGGTCAGTTCGCGCGCCTGCGTCGGGTCGCGGACGATGCGCGGCGAAAGCAAAACGAGCAGCTCGGTCCGGGTCGTCGAATTCGAAGTTTGGCGGAACAGCGGTCCGATCACCGGCAGGTCGGACAGGATCGGGATGCCGCTGCGCGTATTGTTCTGGTTGTCGCGGATCAGGCCGCCCAGCGCGACGGTCTGCCCATCCTGGACGATGACGCTGCTGAGGATCTGCCTGGCGGCGATCGTCGGCGAATTGATGTTCGAGGATGTCGTCCGCGCGACGTCGCTGACCTCCTGGGAAACGTCGAGCGTGACGAGGCCGCTGGAATTCACGCGCGGCGTCACCTGCAGCACGACCCCTGTGCTGCGGTACTGCACGCTGTTGACGACCGGCGAGTCCGGGTTGATCACGCTCTGCGCCGACTGCGTGACGATCGGCACCTGATCGCCGACCTGGATTGCGGCGGTCTGGTGGTCGAGGACGAGGAGCTGCGGCGACGAGACGACATGCACGTCGGTGATCGACGACAACGCGCTGAGGATCGCACGGACGCCGCCCGCCGCCAGGACGTAGTTGAAGCCGGGAAACACGCCGTTGATGTCGCTCTGCGTCAGGTTCCCGCTCGTCACGCCGGACCCGGTCAGCGAGAAGCGGCTGGCGCCGTCCTTGATGAAGAACTGCAGCCCGTATTGCAGCGCGTTGGTCAGGGTCACCTCGGCGATCGTCGCCTCGATCAGGACCTGGAGCGGAACGATGTCGAGCTTGCGGATCACCCCTTCGATCATCCGCCAGTCGCGCGGCTTCGCATAGACGACGAGCGCGTTGTTCTTCTCGTCCGCGACGACGCGCACCGGCGGCAGTTCCAGCTCCGGCGAAATGCCCTGTCCGCGCCGCGCCCCCTGGCCGAGCAAATCCTGTCCGAGCTGACCGGTGCGGCCGCCGCCCTGCAGGGCGGACCGGCGGCCTGCTTGCTGCCCGCCCAGAAGCGTGCCGCCGGTGCTGCCGCCGAGCGGCGACGTCCCGTAGCCCTGCTGGCCCAGCCCACCGGCTCCCGCGGTCGACTGCAGCAGGCCGCCGCCCCCCGTCGCGCCCGCATTCAATCCGCCCTGCGGCGACGCTTGCCCCTGCCCTAGCCCGCCGACACCCTGGCCGAGGCCCCCCTGCCCGGACGGACCGAGCTGCGCCAGAGTCGTCCCCGGCGCCGTTTCCGGCTGCACCGCGCGCACGTCGCCCGAGTAGAACAGCTCGGCAAGCACGGCGGCCAGGTCCACGGCACGGCTGTTCTGCACGTAGTACTGGAAGAGCCGCGGCGTCGCCTCGTCGTTGCCTGCATCGAGCTTGTCGATCAAATTCTTGACCTGCCGCAGGTAGGCAGGCTTGGAAGAGATCACGAGCATCGAGTTGATGCGCTCGATCGGGACGATGCGGACCATTCCGGCGATCGGGCTGTCGCCGCCTTCGCCGAAGGCCGCGTTGAGCTCGTCGGCCATGTTCCGCGCCGTCTCGAGCTTCAGCGGATAGAGCGCGAACGACATGCCGGAGAGCCAGTCGACATCGAACGTCTTCACCAGTTCGGCGACGCCGTCGAGGTCGGCAGGGGAGCCGGAAACGACCAGCACGTTGCGCGCCGCGTCGGGCTGCATCGTGGTTCCCGGCGGAACGAATGGCTCGAGGACCTTCTGCAATTCGGCCGCGCCGATGTACTGCAGCGGCAACACGCGGATTCCGTACCCCGTCCCGCCGACTCCGCCCGGCCCCAGCCGCACTGCCGTGCTGGCGCTCGCCTTCGGGGCATCTTCTGAAGCGGCAACGCGGTACACGCCGCCGCCGCTCTGAATGAGCACGGCGCCGTTCGCCCGCAGGATGCTCTCCAGCGTCGGCAGCAACGCATCGCGCTTCAGCGGCGCGCCGGTCTGGGCTGTGATCGTCGCCTGCAGCTTCGGATCGACGACGTAGGTCAGGTGAAGCTGGTCGCCAAGGATTTCGCGCACCACTTCGCGTACGTCGGCGTTGACGAAGTTGAAGGAGACATCGCCCTGGTCGTTCGCGATCACCGGCGGAGCAACCGATGCCGGCGCGGCTCGCGGCGGGGACGGCTGGCGGACGAAGGAACCCGAGCCCTGGATGACGCTCGGCGTCGCCGGCCGCACCGTCGACGGCGGTTCGTTGGCCGGCGGGCCGGCCTGCGAAGAGGGCGGCGGCGATCGAGCCGCCGGCGCGGCGGCGGACGGAAGAGGCTGACTTGGTACGGCCTCCGCCATCTGGCGCGGCTCGGTACAGGAAACCGCGAGCGACAGCAGCGTGCAGCCCGCCACCGCACGGAAACCGAACGAACACACCGAGGTCGGCCTCATGCCTGTCGATCGCAATAACGCGAAGCGTGCGAGCCGGGATCGCGCGTCGAGTGACAAAAGTGCCCCCGTTTCCTTCGTGTTTTGCCCGGCCGGCGATGCCATCGGGAGTGTCGATGAAACAGCGGAGCGAGGCAAGTACGGCGGTGCGGGGATCAACCGCGAGCCGGCGGCGGCATGGGGCACGGCGTGTTCGCGATGCTGTGTGGCAACGCTTCCGTCCTTTTGCGGAAGCGAATCGTAGGCGCCCTTCGCCGCGAGGGCACCGGCGCCGCTCACATGCGAATGTCCTGCACGGCCGGCGGTGGCGGCGGCGGCATTTGCGCCGGCGCGAACGAAGCGGCAGGCGCTGCTCCCCCGTTCGGCGGCGGCACGGGGACCGCCCCGGCGGGCGCACGCGGCGGGGCTGCGGCCGGGGCGGCTGCGGGCCGCGCCGGAGGCGGCTTGTCCTTGACCTTGACCTCGCCGAGATTCTGGCCGTTGCGCATGACCAGACCATCCTGGCGTATTTCCTCGACGATCCATCCGTCGAGCGCCTGTCCTTCGACGACGCGGTCGAGGCGTGCCGGACGCCCATGCTCGATGAGCGCGTGCCGTTGCGCCCCTGACGAGACGATGCCGACGACCACCACGGACGGCGGCGGCGCGGCCGTATTGTGCGCGGTCGGCGGCAGCGGGCGCCGCCCCTCCAGAAAGAGCGGGCGAGCCGTGACTTCCGCAAAATCGGAGAGCGGCGGCAGCGCGAAGCCGGGCGTCGCCACCTTCGTCGCGGCGCCGCCCGTGCGTCCCGCCGGCGCCGCCCGCGCCACCGGCGCCGCGCTTGCATCCGGGTCGAGCGGCGGCCGCTCGAGTTCGAGATAGATGACTCCGGCGAGCATTGCGCAGCACGCCGCGAGCCCCGCCTGGAAGCGCCGGCCGCGGATCATGGCGTCGCCCGCCGCATGTAGCCCGAAACGTCGAAACGCACGTCGAGAATGCCGTCTTCGGCGCCGCGGGCGCGCGGCGGCCGCGGACGGATGTCGACATTGTCGAGGAACAGGAGCGGAGATGCGGTCTCAAGCTGGTAGAAGACCTTTTGCATCGCCTCCAGCGTCATCGCGACCTGCCCGCGCACGGAGATGCGGCGGAACTTGCCCTCGTCACGCGCCGGAAGCGTCTGCGTGCTGCGCAATTCGCCCTGCCCGCCTTCGACGAGCGTCTTGATCCGGTTCTGCAATTGGGCGGCGGCAAGCGGCTCGCTGGCGGCCTGGAGCAACCCGGTCGCCGAATTGCGGCGTTGCCGGATCTGCGCCAGTTCCGCAGTCAGCGCGGCCCGATTCACGTCGGTAGCGTCGAGCCGCGACAGCCCAAAGCGGAGCTGCTCGACCGTCTCGCGCGTCTCCGTGTAGCTGTCGATGAGCGGCTGGACGATCCCCGTCACCACAATCGCGACGACCGCGACCAGGAGCGCGACGGCGAGCGCGCGGCTGCCTCCCGAAGACAGGGTTGCGGTCGTCATCGTGCGGCCTCTGGGGCGATCAGCCGCGCGCCGATCTGGAACCGCTCGCGGTCGCTCTTGACGTCCTGGGTCACCGGCGAGCGGAAATTGCTGTCGCGGAACAGGCGCGACCCTTCGAGCCGCGCGATCAGCGACGAAGCGGACGCGGCAGAGCCGGTCATCTGGACTTCGCCGCCGGTGATCTGCAGCTCCGACAACCACGTGTCGTCCGGCAGGACGCGTGTCGCTTCGCGCAGGACTTCGCTGACGGTCGGCGCCTGCCGCTTGTGATCGATGAGGAAACTCTCCTCCTCGCGAGCGGCATCGATCTCCCGCTGCAGCGCCGCAAGCTCCGTCCCGCTGCGCTTTGCAGCCGTCAACCGCCCCTCCAGCTCGTCCGCCTCCTGCTGCATCGTCGCAATGGGCAGATAGATCGCGACCACCGCGAGCACCGCCGCCGCTCCGGCGAGCACCACCGTCAACCGCGGCGACGACGACCGCTGCGCCGATGCGCCGCCGTCGGCCGGCACGAGCTTGCCCGACGGCGGCGGCGCGTCGGCGCCCTCGCCGGCTCCCGCAGCCTCGATCCGATCCGGCGTTATGCCGAGGCGCCGGCAGAGCGGCGCAACCTCGTCGTCGACGACGGCTCGCGGCACGATGGTCAACTCGACCGTGAGGCGTTTTTCCGCCGCGTTGCGATCGATCAGGCGATGCGCGACATAGACCTGCTCCGGCCGGAACGGGGTAAGCCGCTCAAGTTCGTATGAGACCACCTCGCCGAGATTGCTCTCCGCCGCCAGCGGAAGCGTCACGAGGTTGCGCAGCGCCCGCGCGGCGGGGAGGCGCAGGCAAAGCGGCAGGCGGCCGGCTGCGACGGCCCGCGCCAGTCCGCTGCGGCGAAGAAGCAACCGGAGCGCTTCGTGGGGCGAGGCCGCCCGCTCGCCCAGATCGACGATGCCGAGCGTATGCGCAGCCACCTTGCGGCGCCCCGTCTCGTGCAGCACCGTCGCGGAAGCCGTGCGCCCAGGATCGGTAGGCAGGAGCACGACAACCGCCTCCGACGCAGGGGAGAACCAGCGCCGGATGCGCTCGGGCACGAGACCGGCGAGTTCGCCGAGCCACCACTCGGCGAGCCGCCGTGAAACGATCAGGCCGTCTTCCACCAGCGCCCGCACCATGCCTCCACGGTCTGAAGATCCCGCGCTCCGCTCCGCCGGCCGCGGCCGGACGGTACCCGACGGAGGGACATTTCCGAACGTTCGAGCGGCGACATCGATAATTATTTATATCACATCCGCCGCGGCGATGGCGGCCTCACAAAAACGCCGTCGCCCGGCGTCACTCGGGACGGCTGCGCCGCCGGACCGGCGGCGTCGCCGTTTGCGCGTCCGGCGTGTCCGTGTCGCGAACCGCGGGTGAGAGCGCGAGGTGAAGCGCGACGACGAGGTCCGGCGGGTGATAGCCGTCGTCGAAGACGACGCTCATGCGAACGAGCAGCGGCAGCCGGTCGGCCTCCAGCCAAGTTTGCTGCCATGCCGGCACGTCGGTGGGATTGAGGCTGCCGAAATACGCAAAGCGCGCATCCGCGACATGGTCGAGCAGGACCACATCGCGGTGGAAATCCTCCGCAGCCCCGGCACGGCCGGCAATATAGGGCGCGCTCTCCTCGTCGACGTCGGCCAAGTCGCCCCGGTAGAGCCGCCAGCGAACCGCAAGGCGGCCTTCGGTGAAGCCGAGAGTCAGGAGCTGCAAGCCGCCCAGCGCGAGACTTGCGGCAGGAGGCCCGACGAACCGGATGCCGTCCGCAACGCCCTCGAAAGGCGCCCGCCGAACCGTCTGGGCGGCGGACGCGACGGGGCGCGGAGCCGCCGGCGGCGCAGGCTGTGCGTCGGCGAGCTGCGCGCGCAGGAAATCGTAGACGTTGGCGATCCGCTCGCCACGGTCGAGCGGCGCGGCCGCTTTCTCCTGGTTCCGCGCGATCATGCGGAAGCCGCCGATCAGCATCGCCGTGAGTAGCGACATCAGGACGATCGCGAGCAGCAGTTCGAGCAGCGTGAAGCCGCGGTCGCCCTGCCGCCGCTGCCATCGCGAATGCTCCGCCACGGCGGCGCGCCTCACGACGGCGGCGCGGGCGGCATGACCCGCAGCGTGGTGAGCGACACCGAACGGGTGCGCCGCGCCTCGGTCCACGTCACCTCGACGTCGATCTGGTACAGGGTCGGCGCTGCCGCGGCGGCGTTATCGGCGGCGCGCTCCGCGAGATCGGGACGGAGGCGAACGACGGCGAGCCGGGCGAACCGTCCGCCGACCACATCGCGCACCTCCCCCGGGACCAGCGGTCCAACGATCCCGAGCGTATCGAGCGTCGATTCGGCGATCATCACCGCCTCGCCATAGGACGCGGCATCGGTGCCTGCCCGCACCCCGGTCGAGAAGAGCTGGTAGAGGCCGCCGAGGATCAGCGCGGTAACCGTGAAGGCGACGATGATCTCGATCAGCGTGAAACCCGCCTCGCCGCCCCTGCCGGCGTCGGCGATCTCACCGCCGCCGCGCCGCCGCTGCCGTCTGTGTCCGGTCATGGAGAGACACGCTGCCGGTGAGCCAGTCGACAAGGATCTGTACGGTGCGCCCGTCGCGCATCAGCGTAACGCCGCCGCCGGTCGAGCTGCCGTCGGGTAGGAAACGGATCGCGCCGGTCGTGCGGCCGGCAATCTCCTCGGCCGCTGTCTGGAGCAACAGGGTGGTGCCGCGCGGCAGCGCACGCGGCGCGGCAACGCCCGCCGGGCGGTACAGCGCCTGCTCGGTGTCGACCGCGAAGATCTGCGGCCGGTTGGTCGCGACGGCAATGCTCCGCGTTGCCCGCAGACCCGCGGCCATCTCGCGCGCGGCGGCGATCAGCTCCAGCCGAGACGGACGGCGGCCGAGGCTCGGGACGGCTATCGCGAGAACGACGGCGATGACCGCAAGCACGACGACCAGTTCGATCAGCGTGAAGCCCGCCGCTCCCCTCCGCTGTCCTCTGCCGTGCTCCAGCGGATGCATCGGCTGCCCTTACCAGCTCGCGACGTCCTGGTTTTCGCCGGTGCCGCCCTCCGCCTTGTCGGCACCGAGCGAGTAGAGGTCGAAGTCGCCGTGCTGACCGGGGTAGCGGTAGAGGTAGGGGCTGCCCCAGGGGTCGGTGGGGATCGTCGGTTTCTGCAAATACGGTCCGTTCCAGCGCTCGACGCCGGGCACCGGCCTGACCAGCGCCTCCAGTCCTTCCTGCTGCGTCGGGAACCGCCCGGTGTCGATGTGGAACATCTCCAGCGCGGTCGACAGGTTCTTGATCTCCAGTGCCGCCGTCTTCGTCTTGGCTCCCGACAAATGCTTCAGCACCTGCGGCGTCGCGATCGCCGCCAGCAGGCCGAGGATCGCCAGAACCACCAGCAGCTCCACGAGCGTGAAGCCGCCGGACAGTCGTCGCAACCGCCGGCGACAGCGGCGCGCGGCGGTGGGCGGTGGGGATGATTCGGTACCGTACGACATGTCACATCGCCAAATCGTAGACGCTCAGCACGGCGCTCAAGATCGAGCCGATGACGCCGGCCACGATCACGCCGAGCACCACGGTCAGCGCAGGCGAGAGCAGCGCCAGCATGCGGTCGACGCTGCGGCGCGTCTCCACCTCGAAGATGTCGGCGAGCTTCAGCAGCATCTCGTCCTGCCGGCCGCTTTCCTCGCCGACCCGGACCAGATGGACGGCGAGCGCCGGGAAGACCTTCGCCTGCATCATCGGCTCGGCGAGCCCCTTGCCGGCCTTCACCCGCTCGACAACCGCGGAAAGGGCGTCATGAAACACGCGGTTGCCGATCGTCTGCTGGGTGATGGTCAGCGCGGCGAGGAGCGACACGCCGTTCCGCAGCAGCGTGCCGAGCGTCCGGCTGAACCGCGCCACCTCGACCTTTGTGACGATGGGCCCGATGAGGGGAATGCGAAGCAGGCGGCGCTCCCACCGGAAGCGCCGCTCCGGATCGCCGAGTTGCCAGCGGACCAGCAGCAGGGCCACGAGCGGCAGCACGAAGAGCAGCCACCAATAATCCTGCAGCGCATCCGAGACCGCCATGATCGCCCGCGCCGGCCCCGGCAAGGCATCGCCGGCCTGCTCGAACATCGGTCGGAAGCGCGGCACGACGAAAAGGAACAGCGTCGCGATCGAGACGCAGCAGGTCGCGGCGACGATCAGCGGGTAGATCAAGGCCGACTTCACATGCTCCCGCGCCGCCTGCGTCCGGTCCAGGTACTCGGCGAGCCGCGCCAGCGTCGCGTCGAGGCTGGCCCCGGCCTCGCCGGCCCGGACCATGCTGACATAGAAAGGCGGAAACACCCGTCCCTGCGCCGCCATCGCGTCGGCCAGGGTCGCGCCGCCGCTCACCTTGCCCGAGAGGGCGCGCAGCGACGATTTCTCGGCCTTGCCTTCGACCAGTTCCTCGGCGATGCGGAGCGACTCGTCGATTGCCAGCCCGGCCTGCAGCAGCGTCGCGATCTGCCCGGTCAGCAGCACCAGCGACCGCATCGACATCCGCCGACGACCGGACGAGCGCGACGACGACTGCAGGAAATCACGGGCAGCCAGCGCGCCGAGCCGCCGAGAGGCGCCCAGCTCCTCGATCCGGATCGGGACCTGCCCGAGCGCATGCAGGCGATCGACCACCGCGGCCTTGCTCGGCGCTTCCATCCGGCCTTCGACCGGCTCGGCCCCGGCGGCGGCGGGCGCCGCGCGATAGCGGAACTGGACCATGTCAGACGTCCCGGGTCACGCGCAGGACCTCCTCGATCGTCGTCGTGCCGTCGAGCACCTTCAGCAGGCCGTCCTGGTACATCGACCGCATGCCCTCCTCGACGGCGACGCGGTGGATCTCGCGCGCCTCGGCGCGGGCGAGGACCAGCCGGCGGATCGCATCCGTCATCGCGAGCACTTCGATGACGGCGACCTGCCCGCGATAGCCGCTGCCATGGCACTGCTCGCAACCGACCGGATCATGGAGCACCGCGTCCCGGCCTGCGCGGCCAATCTCGCTATCGAGGACCGCCGACAGTCCCATCCGGTCGAGGAACTCCGGCAGGGCGCGCCGCGGCCGGCGACAGACTTCGCAGAGCCGCCGGACCAGCCGCTGCGCCATCACGCCGTTCACCGTCGACGTGACGAGGTAATCCTCGACCTGCATGTCGAGGAGCCGCGTGATCGACCCGGAGGCACTGTTCGTGTGCAGCGTCGAGAGCACGAGGTGCCCGGTCAGCGCCGCCTGGATCGCGACCTGCGCCGTTTCGAGGTCGCGCATTTCGCCGACCATGACGATGTCCGGGTTGTGCCGCAGCAGCGTGCGCAGCACCTCGGCGAACGTGAGGCCGATCTGGGACTTGACTTGGATCTGGTTGATGCCGTCGAGCTGGTATTCGATCGGGTCCTCGACCGTGAAGATCTTCCGATCGGGCGTATTGAGCCGCAGCAGGCTGGTGTAGAGCGTCGTCGTCTTGCCGCTGCCGGTCGGGCCGGTGACGAGCAGGATTCCCTGCGGCATGTCGAGAAGTCCGAGAAACGTCGTGAGGGGCAGCGCACGGAAACCGAGTTCGTCGAAATTCTCGACGAGGTTGGCGCGGTCGAGGATACGCATCGTGACGGCCTCGCCGTGCAGTGTCGGCACGGTCGCGACGCGCAGGTCGTACTCCTTGCCGCGGATCGCGATCCGGATGCGGCCGTCCTGCGGCAGGCGCCGTTCCGCGATGTTCAGCTTCGCCATGATCTTGATGCGCGAGACGATCGCGGCGCGCAGACGGGTCGGCGGCGTCGGCCCGTCCCTCATCACGCCGTCGATCCTGAAGCGGACGGCGAGACGGTTCTGGAACGGCTCGATGTGAATGTCGGAGGCGCGGCTCTCCACGGCCCGCGCGATCAGCAGATTGACGAGGCGGATGACCGGCGCCTCGCTCGCGAGATCGCGAAGCCGGTCGACATCCTCGTCGCCGCTGCTCCCGTCGCCGTCCATCGCGCCGCCGTGCCCAGGCTCCGCGATCTCGTCGACGATCTGCCCGATAGATCCCTTGCTGCCCTCGTACAGGCGTTCCTGGGCGAGTTCGAGGTCCGATGGGAGGGCGACGCGGATCCCGACCGGCTTCCCTGCCGCCATCTCCAGCGCGCGGATCGCATACGCGTCGAGCGGGTCGACCATAGCCACGATAAGCTCGCCGGGCAGATCCGCCAACGGCAGGAGCTGCGCCGTGCGGAGGAACTTCACGTTCGCACCGTCGAGCACCGGCTCGTCCGGGTAGTCCGACCGGGCGGCAACCGCCAGGTCGAGTTCGGCGGCGACGGCGCCAGCGACATCTCTTTCGTGGACCAGCCCCAGCTTGATCAGGATCTGCTCCAGCCGTTCCGTGCTTCCGGCGCGCAGGCGCAGCGCACGCTCCGCGCCGGCGTCGTCCAGCTTTCCGGCGGCGGCGAGACGCGCCGCGAGCGCGCGTTCGAATGCGACGCGGTTGCGGTGAGTCGTCATCGGCTGATCGTTCCGAGCATCAACGAAGGGTGCCTCCATGCAGCCAGACGATCCACGTCCCGATGCACAGCGATGTCGCGAACGGCATGCGGCCCGAAGCCGTGCGGACCGCAAGCACGCCGAGCGCGGCAGCAGTCGCAAGCAGCATAACCGCCGGCAGCCCGGTCCAGGATACCCAAGCTCCGGCGGCGGCCAGCAGTATGGCACAATCCGCGCCTTCGGTCGGCCGTTCGCAGAGCGCCCGCCGCGCGATACGGATTGCAGCCGCCAGCGCATAGCCCGCGACAGCGCCGGCAATGCGGGCGAGGAGCGTGTCCGGCGCCAGCGCGATGCTTTCCGCGAGGCCGGCCGCGAGCAACAGCAACGCCAGACTGTCCGGCATGAGCCCCCGCCGCAGCTCGCTCGCCGCGATCGCAAGCAGCATCCAGCCCAAAAGGCAATTCACCCAAATCGACGGCGAGCCGCCGATGTCTGGGACGGCAGCCACCCACGAGGCTACGCCCAGTGCGGCAAGCTCCATCGCCGGATAGAACGTGCCGACGCCGGAGCCGCAGTGGCGGCAGCGCCCGCCGGCGAGCGCCCAGCTCAGGAGCGGGACGAGATCGGCCGGCGACAACGCGGCCTTGCAGGCACGGCATGCCGAACGTCCAAAGACGATGGGCGCATCCGTTCCGAGGCGCAGGACGACGACGCCCAGAAAGCTGCCGATAAACGGCGCCGCAATCAACGGCCAAAGCCACGGCAACGCCAACCTCGACTGACCACCAGGGAAGATCACGTTAATATCTTGTAGACTGGACCTCAATCTCGGCGGCGTTTCCGGGCGCGACAGCCGGCAACGCGGCCGGGCAACGACCGATCGCCCGCCCGCCATGGAGATGCCGATGGCACCCGCCACCATAACCCGCCGAGCTCTTGCAGGCGTCGCCGCTGCCCTCATCGCCGTGCTTGTGCTCGCGGCGGAAGGCGTCGCGTCGCCGAGCGTCGCCGCGCACTGCCGGACGGCGGTGTTCATCGATCCCGTATTTGGGACGACGGTGCGGCGCTGCGTCGGGCCGACACACCCCGACCGCGTCGCGCCGCAGCGGAACCCGGAATTCGGAACGGTGCCGCAGCGCGGCGGCGCGAGTCCCGGGTTTACGACGGGCAATTCCGGTCCGTTCACGACCGGCCCGCTCGGTCCGTTCACGACAGGTGCCGGTTCAACGCTGCCCAATCCGCCGCCTGCCGGCATTGCCGTCCCAGACCGCCGCGGCGGCGCCGGGCGATGACGCGAAGGATCTGCTCCATGCGGCGGTCTTTAACTTCGATGTGCCTGTGTCTGCTCCTGTCGGCATGCTACGGGATCGACGATGTCGACCGGGTCGAGCTTTCGGATTTCCGGCCGATCGGCACCGACGAATTCCACTATTTCGCACGAACGACGCCGTTCTATGGACCGGGCCCCGGTACGTGGGCCGGAAGCGCCAGGCTGCGTTGGCTCGCCGACTATCTCGACATTTTCGGGATGTGCCCGGCCGGCTACGTTCTCGTGAAGCGCGATGCCATCTTCCGCGACCTCGATCCCCTCGGCTACCCGACCGACGAGATCGCCTACGAGGGCCGCTGCCGCAGTTGAGAGCCCTATTGCTCGGGCGGCCTGTAATACCAACGGCCTTATTGACTGACTCGTTGTGGTGGTGAGTTCCGGTTTCCGTTTGGTTGTGATTCGCTAGGGCTCTTCTCGGCACGGCAGGAGCGGGTTGATGACGGTGGCGATCAGGCGTATGGAGCGGAGCGCGGACG
>DASWRT010000216.1:0-15645 GCA_036403035.1 Allostellaceae bacterium
CGCGTCGGCACGATCTCCTGAACGCGCCGTGTGCTAGGATGCGCGCATGAGCTGCCGATTCATGTCCGAACTGGACAAGAACGTGAAATTGGCGGACAATCCTTGTCCGGCCCATCGCCGCCGCTCTTTGACATCGTAAATCGGTTTCGGGTGTCACTGGCCGCGCTCTGCCTTGCCGGCGGAGAGCAGGGTGGAAACAGGCGCGGAACAGGACGAAAACAGGAAAATAACAGGGCACGATTCCTGTTCCTCCCCTGTTTTTTAGGAGCATGAACTCAGGAATATCAAATACTTAAGCCGGCTCGCCGTCCTGTATTTCCCCACGCACGCAGGGCGGCGCCCGGATACGTCAGCTTAAATTTGACATGAAAATATAAACATAAGTCATTGATAAAATGGCAATACTGCAAAGTCTCATCGGCGCGCAGATCGGGCCGACAGACGCTCCCGGCCGGGCTGGAGCTCAGAGCCCCAGCGCCTTCTTCGCCGCCGAAGAGATCGTCTGGCCGATGCTCGGCATGTCCGCCCAGGGATCGGGCCGCGTCAGCCGCTCCCGGACGGTCGCGACTGTGAAGTCCTGCGGCTTCGCCTTCGGCAGCTCCGCCCAGGTCAGCGGCGTGGCGACGGGAGCGCCCGGCAGGGCGCGGGTCGACCAGGGGGCCACCGCGGAGGCGCTGCGCGCGTTGCGCAGCGTGTCGATGAAGATCCGGCCGCCGCGCTCATCCTTGCGGATGTTCGTCGTGTACAGCGTCGGCGCCTCGTCGGCGATCGCCTCGGCGGCGGCGCGGGCGAAGGCGCGGACCGCGTCCCAACCTTCTTGGGGCGCGACCGGCACGACGACGTGCAGCCCCTTGCCGCCGGTCGTCTTGACGAAGCTCTGGAGGCCCATCGCATCGAGGTCCTGGCGGATCGCCGTCGCCGCCTCGACGGTGCGCTGCCAGGGCAGCGCCGGGTCCGGGTCGAGGTCGAAGACGATGCGGTCCGGCCGGTCGAGGCCGCCCGGCTCGACGGCGGCGCCCCAGACATGGATCTCCAGCACGCCCATCTGGACCAGTGCTACGAGCCCCGCGGCGTCGCGGACGACGAGATAGGTCGCCGGCCCGTCCTCCTCCGCGATCTCGATCCGCTCGACCTGCTCGGGCACGCCGCTGCCGTCGTGGCGCTGGAAGAAGCAGTGCTTGCCCTCACCGCCGGGGCAGCGCACGAGGCTCAGCGGCCGGCCGGCGACGTGCGGCAGCATCCGCTCGGCGACGGCGAGGTAATGCTCGGCGAGGGCGCGCTTGGTGATTCCTTGGTCGGGGTACAGCACGCGGTCGGGGTGCGTCAGCCGCACGCCCTCCAGCTCGATCGCGTCGGCTGCCTCGCCGCTCGCCGTCGCCTTTACCTTGGCCATGCCGGGCGAACGGCCGGCGGCGAGAGCGGTTCCGGCTGAAAGCCTGACGGGGTAAGCAGGCTCGACTGTGACGGCTTGACGCAACCCTGCCGCCGCAGAATACTGCCGCCGTTCCCAGGGGAGTCCCGGCAAGGGGCTGAGATACCGCTGGGCGTTCCGCTGAACTCGTGGCGGGGCGCCGTGCGCGGGGACCCTCCGAACCTGATCCGGGTCATACCGGCGTAGGGATAGGAACCTTCGGCGATATCGCGCCGAGACCCTCCACACCTCCGCAGGATCCCGGATCTCTCAATCCTCGTGTCGATGGAGAGATCCTATGCCTGACTCGTTCGCCCCCGCCGATATCGGCGTCACGACCGGGCCGCTGCCGTCCTCGCGCAAGGTCTATGTGCCGGGCGAGCGGTTCCCGGACGTCCGCGTCGCGATGCGCGAGATCGACCTCACCCCGTCCTCGGGCGAGAAGCCGGTCCGCGTCTACGATCCCTCCGGTCCCTACACCGACCCGGCGTTCGTCGCCGACATCAGCCGCGGCCTGCCCGCGCTGCGCCGCGGCTGGATCGACGGGCGCGGCGATACCGAGTCCTACGACGGCCGGGACGTCAAGCCGGAGGATAACGGCCTCAAGGACGGCGAGGCGAGCCCGGTGCCCGTCTTCGACCGCGCCGGCCGCCGGCCGCTGCGCGCCAAGGACGGCCGGGCCGTGACGCAGCTCGCCTATGCCCGCGCCGGCATCGTGACGCCCGAGATGGAGTACATCGCGGTCCGCGAGAATCTCGGCCGGGCGCAACTCAAGGAGGCGATGGAGCGGGACGGCGAGAGCTTCGGCGCCGAGATCCCGGACTTCATCACGCCCGAGTTCGTGCGCGACGAGGTCGCCCGCGGCCGCGCGATCATCCCGGCCAACATCAACCACCCGGAGATCGAGCCGATGATCATCGGCCGGAACTTCCTGGTGAAGATCAACGCCAACATCGGCAACTCGATCGTGACCAGCTCGGTCGCCGAGGAAGTCGACAAGCTGGTGTGGGGCATCCGCTGGGGCGCCGACACGGTGATGGACCTGTCGACCGGGCGGAACATCCACACGATCCGCGAGTGGATCATCCGCAACTCCCCGGTGCCGATCGGCACGGTGCCGATCTATCAGGCGCTGGAGAAGGTCAACGGCAAGGCCGAGGACCTGACCTGGGAGGTCTACCGCGACACGCTGATCGAGCAGTGCGAGCAGGGCGTCGACTACTTCACGATCCATGCCGGCGTGCGGCTCGCCTACATTCCGCTGACCGCGAAGCGCGTCACCGGCATCGTCTCGCGCGGCGGCTCGATCATGGCGAAGTGGTGCCTCGCCCACCACAAGGAGAATTTCCTCTACACGCACTTCGCGGACATCTGCGAGATCATGCGCGCCTACGACGTGTCGTTCTCATTGGGCGACGGGCTGCGGCCGGGGTCGATAGCGGACGCCAACGACGCGGCGCAGTTCGCCGAGCTGGAGACGCTGGGCGAGCTGACGCAGATCGCGTGGAAGAACGACGTCCAGGTGATGATCGAGGGCCCCGGCCACGTGCCGATGCACAAGATCAAGGTGAACATGGACAAGCAGCTCGCGGTGTGCGGCGAGGCGCCGTTCTACACGCTCGGCCCCCTTACCACCGACATCGCGCCGGGCTACGACCACATCACCAGCGGCATCGGTGCGGCGATGATCGGCTGGTTCGGCACGGCGATGCTCTGCTATGTGACGCCGAAGGAGCATCTGGGGCTGCCCGACCGCGACGACGTCAAGGTCGGCGTCGTCACTTACAAGATCGCGGCGCACGCGGCCGACCTCGCCAAGGGGCACCCGGCGGCGCGCGAGCGCGACGACGCGCTCTCCCGCGCCCGCTTCGAGTTCCGCTGGCGCGACCAGTTCAACCTCAGCCTCGACCCGGAGACGGCCGAGAAGTTCCACGACCAGACGCTCCCCGCCGACGGCGCGAAGCTGGCGCATTTCTGCTCGATGTGCGGCCCGAAATTCTGCTCGATGAAGATCAGCCAGGAGGTCCGCGACTACGCGAACTCGGGCATGGCGGAGAAGTCGGAGGAGTTCCGCGCCGCCGGCTCCGAGATCTACAAGGTGACGCAGGGGAAGGCGGTCGCGATCGACTGACCGCGCCGGCAGCGATCGTGAGCAGCCGGCTCTATCCCGAGCGGCCCTATATCGGGGTGCTCGCCGTGGCGCGGCGCGGCGAGCATTTCCTGCTGCTGCAACGGGCGAAGCCGCCCGACCTCGGCAAGTGGGGCTTCCCCGGCGGGGCGCAGGAACTCGGCGAGACGGTGTTCGAGACGGCGGCGCGGGAACTCCTGGAGGAGACCGGCGTCGCCGCCGAGCCGCTGCGTCCGCTCACCGTGATCGACCACATCGACCGCGACGCCGACGGCCGCATCCGCACGCACTGGGCGCTCGTCGCCGTGCTGATGGCGTGGCGGGAGGGCGAGGGCTTCGCCGGCGACGAGGCGATGGCCGTCGAGTGGGTGACGCTGGATTCGATCAAGGCAGACGGAAGGCCGACGAGCGCGGCCGTCGAGCGGGTGATGCGCCTCGCCTACGACACGCCGCTGAAAGGCGCGGTATAAGCGTCAGTCGTGATCGAATTGGAAATTCGGGTTGTAGCCCGGGAAGAGCGCCAGGGAGAACTGCGCCAGCCCGTTCCGGAACGCCAGGTCCTGCGGCCCTGCCGCGGCGCCGAGCATGCCGTCGGCGGCGGTCAGCGCGACGTCGCCGCGGCAGAGCGCCGCCGAGAGCGGGATGCGGCTGCCCGGCGGCGCCGGGGGCCGGGGCGTCAGGTTGGCGAGCGAGGCGCAGAGGAGCTGGTCGGCTGCGTTGCGGGGCGGGTTGAACAGCACGACCACCCGGTCGACGGTCCGGGGAGCGCCCGGCAATTCGGGCATGAAGCTGACGGGACCGAACGTCGCGCCCTGCATCGCGCCGGCCACTTTGGCCGACAGGTCGGGCGTCGGCGTCGAAAAAGGCTCGCCCCGGACAATGACCGGAACGACGGGCGGCGGGCTCCCCGGCATATAGCCGGCCTCGTACGAAGTCGTGTTGATGATCGGCGCGCCGGTGCAGCCGATCAGCGGCAGCAGCGACAGAATTGGGAGGAGGTTCGTTCGCGTCTTCGTCATCACGGACACCGGCGCGGGAAGCATGCGCCGGATGCACCGTGTCGGCAAGACCGGCGACGCCGCAGACCGGCGCCGCCGCAAGCGGCGGCGGGTCAGCCGACCTTCTGCCGGCGGGCCAGCTTCTCCATGTCGGCAAGCGTATCGCGCAGCGTCTGATCCGCCTGGAAGGTCATCTTGGTGAAGACCCGCAGGAACGAGTCGGTGCGCGGCAGCTGGAACAGCGTCTCGTCCGGATCGCCCGGGCTGCTCGACGTGCCGACCAGCACGACATGATCGTGCGGCGTCAGCACCAGCTCGGTGAGCGGAGAGCCGTTGCCGGTCACGTACTCGACTACCCGGTGCCGTCCGCTGCGCTCGCCCTCGGCGATCGTCATGCGGTGCGCGATCCGCGTGGTCGACGCCTCGACCAGGGCGCGGGTGAAAGGACGGAGGAAGGTCTCGTCGAAGCCGAGCACTGCCATCGGCCGCTCGTTCGTCGCACCGGAGCGGATTTCCAGCGTCGCCCAGATCGACGCGCGCCCGCCGAAGTAATCGGCGGAGGCCAGATCGAGGTTGATCGAATCGACCGGCAGCGGCGGATGTTCCGCGCCGGAGCAGAGGAACGCGAAACATGCAGGTTCGCGCTTCAGCGAAATGATCGTGGACGCTTCCAGGTTACGATCAGTGAGCGTCGGAGTGTTCTCGGCCATCAAGGAGCCATCGCTTGCGGGTTGGCGCTAATCGCGGCGAGCCTCTGTCCGCAGATCGGCGGACGGTGCCCCGGTATGCGGAATTTGGGACCGGATCTGGTTAAAACATCGATAACAGACTTCGCAAATTCCCTCAACCGGCGCGTTTTCGTCGGCGCCTAAATAATCGTTTTTCGTTTGCTCTTCGAATCCAAAGGGCTGCAAGGAAAAACAGCGCGCTGAAACCGAATTTTAAGATTTCCCGTCGAGCATCGGCAATGCTCGTTACGGAGGCATCGATGAGCTCGTTGGCCGAAACCATCAACATCGCGTTACAGGCCGTCGGACCGGCGACCGAGGACCGGCTGCGCGATGTGATTGCCGATTTCAACGGCATGAATCTGAGCGGCGAGGAACGCCTCGCCGCGATGGCCACGGCCGTTGCCGCCACTGCGGCGACGCATCATCGCCGCCACAAGGAAGTCTATCTCGACGCGGTCAAGACGTGGTCGCTGGAAATCGCCGCCGAGTTGCAGCCGCCGCCGTTGCGCCTGCGCCGCCCGGCCGATACCGACGCAGTCGGCGAAGCGGCGGAGCTGCTGGCCGCCGGCATCGACTCGCTGATCGAGATGATGATGCAGCGCTCGATTCGCACGCAGGACCGGCTCGTGACCGAGCTGGCGCTCGTCGCGCGCCTCCTCGGCCAGCACGACGCCAACACCATCCACCAGACGCTGCACGCGATCGCGTCGGCGCTCGCTTCCGAGGTCTACATGCCGGGCGAGATCGTCATGGTGCCGCTGCGCGACGCCGCGAAGCCGCTGAGCCGCGAATCGGTCCTCGAGTCGCTCGCCCCCCGCGGTTGCGCCTGACCCGCTCGACCGATCTCACGTCCTCTTCAAATCTGAGTATGGCGGGCAGCTTCGGCTGCCCGTTTTCATTTGGCGGCGGCACGCCGATTGACAGGCGCGCCGCCGGACGGCTTCACTTCCCGGATAACGATGGGCCGGAGGGAGCGCCGCGGCCGGCCGCCAGCGCAGGAGCTATGTGGATCCGCGCAGCGCACGCCGGCGTGGCGACCGGCGCCGCGGATCTGACGGCTGCGAGCTGACCGCCGAAAGCCAGGAGCATGCAGATGATCACCGACCTGCCGACGAACCATTTCAAGCGCGGCATCGCGAGCGGCACGCCGCAGATCGGGCTGTGGCTCAGCCTTGCGAGCCCGTTCGCGACCGAGATCGTCGCCGGCGCCGGGTTCGACTGGGTGCTCGTCGACATGGAGCATTCCGCGAACGACCTCTCGGAGGTCGGCCATCATCTGCGCGCGACGGTCGGCGGCACCGCGGAGCCTGTTGTCCGGCCGCCCTGGAACGAGCCGGTGATGGTGAAGCGGCTGCTCGATATCGGCGTGCGCAGCTTCCTGTTCCCGTTCGTCCAGTCGGCGGAGGAGGCGCGGCGCGCCGTCGCCGCGACGCGGTATCCGCCCGACGGAATCCGCGGCGTCGCCGTGGCGACCCGCGCCAACCGGTACGGCCGCGTGCCGGACTATGCGAAGCGGGCAGCCGAGGAGATCTGCGTTCTCGTCCAGGTCGAGACGCGCCGGGCGATGCAGGAGATCGAGGCGATCGCCGCGGTCGACGGCGTCGACGGCATCTTCATCGGGCCGTCCGACCTTGCAGCCGATATGGGGCATCTCGGCAATTCGCAGCACCCGGAGGTGCAGGACGCGATCCTTGAGGCGGGCCGGCGGATCCGCGCCGCCGGCAAGGCACCGGGCTATCTCAGCGGTCGCGACGAGGAAATACGCCGCACGCTCGACGGCGGCTTCACCTTCGTCGCGGTCGGCAGCGACGTGGCGATCCTGGCGCGGCAGAGCGAGGCGCTGGTCAAGACGTACAAGAAGGCGGAGGCGTAGGGCATAGAAACGCTTTAACGCGAAGGTCGCGAAGGGATCGCAAAGGACTCAAACAGTAATCTTTATCGCGCCCGAAGGCGCACAGGTTATTCTTCGCGACCGTCGCGTGCCCTTTGCGCACTTTGCGTTAAGGCGTTCTATCTACGCCATTTGAGGGTGTGGCGGAGGCCCGGCCCTGGAAGATCAGAGATCCATCGGGCGCAGCCCCCAGATCTCCTTGGCATATTCGGCGATCGTACGATCGCTTGAGAACGGCCCCATTCCTGCGACGTTCAGCACCGCCTTCCGGGTCCATTCGTCCGGGCTGCGGTACAGATCGTCGACCCGCCGCTGTCCGGCAACGTAGGAGGCGAAGTCGGCGAGCAGGAAGTAACGGTCGCCTTGATGCAGCAGGGCATCGACGATCGGGCGGAACCGATCCGGCTCCTCCGGCGAGAAGAAGCCGGATGCGATCTGGTCGAGCACCGTGCGCAGCATCGGGTCGCGTTCGTAGAACCGCAGCGGGTCATAGCCGTCCGCCCGCAGCCGGTGCAGCTCCTCGGCCGTGTGGCCGACGATGAACATGTTCTCGGACCCGACCTGCTCGCGAATCTCGATGTTCGCGCCGTCCTCCGTTCCGATCGTGAGCGCGCCGTTCAGCGAAAGCTTCATGTTTCCGGTGCCGGATGCCTCCGTGCCGGCCGTCGAGATCTGCTGTGACAGTTCGGCGGCGGGAATAAGGACCTCGGCGATGGAGACGCGGTAATTCGGCACGAACACCACTTTCAGCCGATCGCCGACGCGAATGTCCTGGTTCACCCGACGCGCGACGTCATGGATCAGCTTGATGACAAGCTTGGCCATGCGATAGGCCGATGCCGCCTTGCCGCCGAAGATCACGGTGCGCGGCACCCAGTCCGCGGCGGGATCGGCGACGATGGCGTTGTACCGAGCCGCTACGTGCAGCACGTTCAAGAGCTGACGCTTGTACTCGTGGATGCGCTTGATCTGGATGTCGAAGAGCGATGCCGGATCGATGGCGACCCCGATGTCGCGCTCGATCATCTCGGCGAGGCGCCGTTTGTTGGCGACCTTGACGGCGCGGAATTCCGCCCGGAACGCGGCGTCATCGGCGAGCGGCCGCAGCGCGGCGAGCTGGTCGAGGTCGGTCCGCCACGCCGGGCCGATGCGGTCGTCGATCAGGCGCGCCAGTCCCTGGTTGGCCTGACCGAGCCAGCGGCGCGGGGTCACGCCGTTGGTCTTGTTGACGAACCGGTTCGGGAAGAGCGTGGCGAAATCGGCGAAGACGGTCTGCCGCATGAGATCGGTATGCAGGCGGGACACGCCATTGATCTTATGGCTGGCCAGTATCGAGAGATGGGCCATGCGCACGCGGCGCTCCCCTTCCTCGTCGATCAGCGACAGCCGGCGAAGAAGGCGGTGATCCTCGCCGGCTTTGCCGCGCACCTCGTTGAGGAAACGGGCGTTCAGCTCGTAGACGATGTCGAGATGGCGCGGCAGGACGGCATGAAGAAGATCGACCGGCCACGTTTCCAGCGCCTCCGGCATCAGCGTGTGGTTCGTGTACGAGAACACCCGCTGGCAAAGCTTCCATGCATCGTCCCAGGAGCGGCCGTGGACGTCCACGAGCAGGCGCATCAGCTCCGGCACGGAAAGGGCAGGGTGCGTATCGTTGAGGTGAACGGCCGCCTTTTCCGGCAGATCGTCCAGACTGCCGCCGCCGTCGAGATGGCGCCGCACGATGTCCTGCAGCGAGGCGCTGACCAGGAAATATTCCTGGCGGAGCCGCAGCTCGCGGCCGGATGGGGTGCTGTCGTCGGGATAGAGGATGCGGGTCAGATGTCGGGCGCGCAGCTTGTGCTCCAGCGCCCGCGTATGCTCGCCCCCGTTGAAGAGCGTGACGTCGAGCCCGTGCAGCGCCTCGGCCGCCCACAGCCGCAGGGTGGCGACGGCACGGGTCCCGTGGCCGGGAACGATCGTGTCGTAGGCGACGGCCAGAAGGTCGTCCGTGCCGACCCAGCGCGACACGCCGTCCGCCGACCGTTCGAGGCGCCCGCCGAACTGCACGACGTACGAGATTTCCGGCCGCGCGAACTCCCAGGGGTTGCCGGTGACCAGCCAGTCGTCCGGGTGTTCCGTCTGGTGCCCGTCGCGGATCTGCTGGGAAAACATGCCGTACTGATACCGGACGCCATAGCCGAACGCCGGCAGCCGCAACGTCGCCAGGGAGTCGAGGAAGCACGCGGCGAGACGGCCAAGTCCGCCATTGCCGAGACCAGGGTCGGGTTCGGCGTCGCATAGATCTTCCAGGGCGATCCCCAGATCGCGCAACACGCCTCGGTATTCGTCGCGGAGCTTGAGCGCGAGCAGTCCGTTCGTGAGCGCCCGGCCGACGAGGAACTCCATCGATAGGTAATTGACTTGCTTGGCCGACGCGTTCCGTTGCGCTCGGACCGTATCGACGAGCCGCTTCGCCAGCTCGGCGCGCACAACGTGGGAGAGCGTCACCAACCAATCTCGGCCACGGCCGGATTGCGGGTCCTTCCCAAGTACGCGAACGAAGGAATCGACCAATGCCGACCTAAGGTTATCGATTTCCGCTGCTGAGCGGGCGGCGCCTTCGAAAGTGTCCATTTCAGATAGCCGTATTACGAAGGGAAAGGATGAACAATTTTTTTGGGCGTTAACTTAGATTAATACAGATATTCTCTCCGATCAACCACCGCCGGTTCAAGATATCGGAAAGGGTGCTGCAATAAGCAATGCCGGGAATTCATATTGTATCCACGGAAAACATTGTAGATGCCTAAGTGAAATTGCAATTCACCTTTAATTAATCGTCCTGCAAGCCCGACCGGCACATAGGTTTTCGAACTTCTTGCAACTGTCGGATTTGAGAGAAATGTTGCGCACCGATTGAGCGGCAGATCGGATGACGGCTCGCGCCCGGTCGGCAGGAAACCGTCCCGTTTGTGCCGGGGGTCAGCCGGCGGCGAGCCGGCAAGGCAGGGCGGCATCGCTCTCCGCCAAGGCCGCGAGGACAGCCGCGTCGCCGCACCGCTCCAACGCGGCGCGGACGCGGCGCGACAGGTTCCGCCGGCGGGCGATCGCGACGCGGTGCCCGCCAGGATGGTCGCGCAGGATCGCGATCAGATCGTCGTCGGTCAGCGCCGGCGAATGCTCGAGCATCGGTTCCGCGACCTCGATCTTGTCATAGGCGAGCGCGATGGCGATGTCGCGCGGCAGGCCGACGGCCCGCTTCAGGCAATCCGACAGCACCCGGCGGACCAACGGCTCGCCGTCGAAGCGCAGGACGCGGAACGCATCCTCGGCGGCGGTCCGGACCGCGTCGTCGAGGCGGCGCGTGCAGAAGGTCTCACCGATCCGTTCGGCCGCCTTCGCCCGCATCATCCAGCAGGGCGCATCGATCAGCCGAGCGATATCGTCCGGCGAGGACGCATCCACTATTCCTATCAAAATCCTAGCCTTCTCATTCTGTCGACGCTCGCGCGTCGCGACAGTCACGCGCCGACTTTGCGCGCGCCAGGTAAAGAGCTGATTAAGTCGAGAGAACGATCGGGGAAAAATCGTTCGAAGTCTTCGAAAGCTGCGGGAACGGCAGTGTTCTGCTCTGTAATTCAATAAGTTGCACGTTTCTTCTCAATTCATCTAAATCGACCTATAGTTGATATTCCAAAGTTTGTGGCAACTTTGTAGCAAATCCAATCGAATTTTATCCAAGCCGGCCGCATCGGGATCATGCGCCGGCCGCCATCGCCCCTTCGATCGCCGCTTCGGCCGACAGCCACTCCGCTTCGGCCGCCTCGATCTGCCGGTTGAGGTCGGCCTGCCGGCGGAGCAGCCCGGCGATGTCGTTGCCGCCCCCATCGGCATAGGTCGCCGGATCGGCGATCGCGGCATCGAGGCGCCGCCGCTCCTCGGTCAGGCGGGCGATCCGCTTTTCCGCCTCGCGAGCCTGCCGGCGCAGCGGCTCCAGTTCCTTGCGCCGCTCCGCGGCGGCCCGGCGCTCGTCGCGGCGGGAGGGCGAAGCATCGCCGGCAGCGCGCGACGCGCCGCCGGCCGGCGCCGTGGCAGCGGACCGTTCTTCCAGCAGGTGACGCCGGTAATCCTCCAGGTCGCCATCGAACGGCCGCACCCCGCCGCCCGCGACGAGCCAGAGCCGGTCGACGGTCAGCTCCAGCAGGTGCCAGTCGTGGCTGATCAGCAAGACCGCGCCGGCGAACTCGTTGATCGCGGCGACCAGCGCCTCGCGCGCCTCGATATCCAGATGGTTCGTCGGCTCGTCGAGGATCAGCAGGGAGGGCGCCGCCTGGGAGATCAATGCAAAGTTGAGCCGCGCCTTTTCGCCGCCGGAGAGGTCGCGCACCGGCACGAACGCCTTGTCCTGGCCGAAGCCGAAGCCGCCGAGCCGTGTCCGCACCGTGGTCTCGCCGGCCTGCGGCATCAGCGCCGCGAGGTGCTCGTACGGCGTGCGGTCCGGCTCCAGCTCCTCGACCTGATGCTGGGCGAAGAACCCCGACGTGAGCTTCGAGGCGCGCGTTTCCCGCCCGTCGAGCGGACGCAACCGTCCGGCGATCAGCTTGGCGAGCGTCGACTTGCCGTTGCCGTTGGCGCCGAGCAGCGCGATGCGGTCGTCCGGGTCGAGCCGCAGGTTGATGTTGCGCAGCACCGGCCTGCCCGGCTCGTAGCCGACCGAGACGCCGTCGAAGGTCAGTACCGGCGGGTCGAGCGGAGGCGGGGACGGGAAGGCGAAACGGACGCCGCTCTCCTCCGCGGTCGCGACGGCGATCGGCTCCAGCCGCGCCAGCGCCTTGACGCGGCTCTGCGCCTGCCGCGCCTTCGTCGCCTTGGCGCGGAACCGGTCGATGAAGGCCTGGAGCCGCGCCCGCTCGGCCTCCTGCCGCGCGGCGAGCGCCTGGCTGCGCTCGGCCGCTTCGCGCCGCAGGCGCACGTAATCGTCGTAGCCGCCGCGGTAGAGCGTCAGCCGGCGCTCATGGAGATGAAGGATGTGGGTGCAGACGCCGTTGAGGATCTGCCGGTCGTGGCTGACCACGATCAGCGCGTACCGGTATGCCTTGAGGTACGCCTCCAGCCACAGCGCCGCCTCCAGGTCGAGGTGGTTGGTCGGCTCGTCGAGCAGCAGCAGGTCGGGTTCGGCGAAGAGCGCCGCAGCGAGCGCGACGCGGACGCGCCAGCCGCCGGAGAAGCTCGACATCGGGCGCTGCTGCGCCTCGTGGTCGAAGCCGAGCCCGGCGAGGATCGTCGCGGCGCGGGCCGGCGCCGCGTGCGCGTCGATGTCGACCAGCCGCATCTGGATCTCGGCGATCCGGTCCGGTGCGGTCGCGGTCTCCGCCTCGGCGAGCAGCGCCGCGCGCTCCTCGTCGGCGGCGAGCACGGTTTCGAGCGGCGTCGCGTCGCCGGCCGGCGCTTCCTGCGCGACGAAGCCGAGCCGCGCGTCGCGCTGCCGGACGATGTCGCCGCCGTCCGGTTGCAGCGTGCCGCGGATCAGGTCGAGCAGCGTCGACTTGCCGGCGCCGTTGCGGCCGACGAGGCCGACGCGCTGGCCGGGAACGATCTGCGCCGACGCGTTCTCGATCAGCGTCCGGCCGGCGATACGGTAGGTAAGGTTGGAAATCGTCAGCATCGCCGGGGGTCATAGCACGGGCGGCGCGATGCGCGGAGCCCCCGGATGGCTCTCCTGCGATGCCTGCTATATATTCGGCGCGAGGAGGGAGCGATGGCGAAAACCATTACCGTCGACGAAGCCGAGACCCGGCTGTCGGAATTGCTGGACGAGGCCGCCGCGGGCGAGGAGATCATCATCGCGAAGGGCGAAGGTAAGGGACCGCGCGCTCGTCTTGTGCCGCTGCCCCCGGCGGAAGAGAAACGGCCGGTCGTCTACGGCGCGTTGAAAGGGAAAATTTGGATTTCCGATGATTTCGACGATCCGCTGCCGTCCGATCTGCTCGACTTGTTTGAAGGCAAGTCGGAGGAATGAGGCTACTCTTCGACACCCATGTTTTCCTTTGGATTGCCGAGGACAGCCCGCGAATAAGGCGTGACCTACGCGCCCTTATCGAGGGCGCTGACGTGCGGTACGTCAGCTTGGTTTCAGCCTGGGAGGTCGCGATCAACGTGGGGTTACGCAAATTGCACTTCCCGGTGCCGTTCGAACCGACGATTGCCGCCTACGGTTGCCAGCCGCTTCTGATATCGTTCGATCACGTCGCGGCCGTATCGGCTCTTCCAAACCACCATCGCGATCCCTTCGACCGTCTCCTGATCGCTCAGGCGCACGTGGAGGGGCTGACGATCGTCTCCGCCGACCGGCATTTCGGATTGTACGGAGTCCCGCTGGTCGCTATGTGAGCGCCACCCATGTTGATGTCGGCTCGTGATTCACGCGTGGCGAACGATGCGCAAGGCGTTCTCCGCTCCGTCTTCGGCTACGATTCCTTCCGCGGGCAGCAGAAGGAGATCATCGAGCACGTGATCGCTGGCGGCGATTGCCTCGTGCTGATGCCGACCGGCGGCGGCAAGTCGCTCTGCTACCAGATCCCGGCGCTGGTGCGCCCCGGCGTCGGCGTCGTCGTGTCGCCGCTGATCGCGCTGATGAAGGATCAGGTCGACGCGCTGCGGCAGGCCGGCGTGCGCGCGGCCTATCTGAACTCGACGCTGACGGCCGGCGAGGCCGCGTCGGTGGAGCGGGCGATGCGCGCGGGCGAGGTCGATCTCGTCTACGTGGCCCCGGAGCGGTTGGTGACGCCGCGCTTCCTCGACCTGCTCGCGGCGGCGCCGCTGGCGCTGTTCGCGATCGACGAGGCGCACTGCGTCTCGCAGTGGGGCCACGATTTCCGGCCGGAATATCTCCAGCTCTCGATCCTGCACGAGCGGTTCCCCGCCGTGCCGCGGATCGCGCTCACCGCGACCGCCGACGGGCCGACGCGGCGCGACATCGCCGAGCGGCTGGCGCTGGGCGAGGCGCGGATCTTCGCGACCGGGTTCGACCGGCCGAACATCCGCTACCGGATCGAGCCGAAGCAGGACGCGAAGGCGCAGCTTCTCGCCTTCGTCGACGCCGAGCACCCATTCGACGCGGGCATCGTCTACTGCATGTCGCGGCGGCGGGTCGAGGAGGTGGCGGCATGGCTCGCCGCGCATGGGCGCATCGCGCTGCCTTACCATGCCGGGCTCGACGCCGCGGTTCGGCAGCGCAACCAGGACCGGTTCCTGCGCGAGGAAGGCGTGGTGATGGTCGCGACCGTCGCCTTCGGCATGGGGATCGACAAGCCGAACGTGCGCTTCGTCGCCCATCTCGACGTGCCGAAGAGCCTGGAGGCCTATTACCAGGAGACGGGCAGGGCGGGGCGCGACGGGCTGCCGTCGACGGCCTGGATGGCCTATGGCATGGCCGACGTGACCGCGCTCTATGGTCTCCTCGACACCTCGGAGGCGAACGAGCGGCAGCGCCGGATCGAACGGCAGAAGCTCAATGCGCTGCTCGGCTTCTGCGAAACCTCATCCTGCCGCCGCCAGGTGCTGCTCGCCTATTTCGGCGAGCGCGATCATGCCCCCTGCGGCAACTGCGACACCTGCCTCAACCCGGTCGAGACCTGGGACGGCACGATCGCGGCGCAGAAGGCGCTCTCCGCGGTCTACCGCACCGGGCAGCGCTTCGGCGTCGGGCACCTCGTCGACGTGCTGATCGGCAACGAGACCGAGCGCATCCGCGAGCTGAGCCACGACCGGCTGAAGACGTTCGGCGTCGGCGCCGAGTTCGACAAGCGGGACTGGCAGTCGGTGTTCCGCCAGCTCGTGGCGCAGGGACACCTCGCGGTCGACGTCGAAGGACATGGCGGGCTCTATCTCGGCGACACCGCCGCCGCGGTGCTGCGCGGCGAAGTCCCGGTCGCCTTCCGCAAGGATCCCGCGCGCAACCGCGCCCGCCGGCGCGGGGGCGGCGGCAAGGACGCGCATACCGCGCCGGCCTTCGTGGCGCCGGCCGACGAGACGCTATGGGAGAAACTGCGCGCCCGCCGCCTGGAACTGGCGCGCGAGCAGGGCGTGCCGCCCTACGTGATCTTCCACGACACGACCCTGCTCGACATCGTCCGCCACCGGCCGCGCGACCTCGCCGCCCTGGCGCGCATCCCCGGCATCGGCCGCAGCAAGCTCGACCGCTACGGCGCGATGGTGCTGTCCGTCATCGCGGAAGTGGATGCGGCATGAGGCTGGTGCAAAAAAGTGATGAGGGGATCGGGGGGAGGGTTGGGGATAGGGGGATAGGCAGAACGCTTTAACGCGAAGGACGCCAAGGTCCACGCGACGGGCGCAAAGGAATGAATTGCGCGCCTCTGGCGTGCAGAAACTTGTCCTCGCGTCCTTAGCGGTCCCTTCGCGTCCGTCGCGTTAAAGCGTTTTCCATTCTTCTATCCCCCCGATCCCCTTACAAGGGTCCCCTTTTCTCAGCTTGGGAACGCCTC
>DASWRT010000217.1:0-6605 GCA_036403035.1 Allostellaceae bacterium
GCAAGTTCAAGCTGGCCGGCTTCGGCCCGTTCAGCGGGCTCGGCGCCGGGCAGCGCAACGGGCTGGAAGTCGATCTCGACACGATGCTGAAGGGGCTGAAGGCCGGTCAGCTCGTCGAGGACATCCTGCTGACGTGGCACGGCGAGAACGGCAGCGGCTATGTCGGCCCGGTCGAGCAGCTGAAGCTGCGGCTCACGGCAACGATGGTCGCCGAGCCGGCGACGCTGGCGATCCTCGGCGTGGGCGCTTTCGGACTGTTCGCCGTCAGACGCCGCCGCCGGGCCGCCTGACCCTCCCCGATATCGGCGGCCGGTGATCGACGCTCATCGGCCGCCGACGGGTTTCCCGCGCGAGGTGCCCGCCTGCCCCAGCATCGCATCGACGCTCCATGCTCCGCTTCCGGCGACGAAGAGCGTGAGGAAGACGAAGCAATAGAGGATGGCGGCGTCGCCCCTGTTCAGGATCGGAAAGAAGCTGTTCGGCGCGTGCGACATGAAATAGGCCACCGCCATGTCGCCCGCGAGGATGAACGCCACAGGGCGGGTGAAGAGGCCGATCAGCAGCAGGAACCCGCCGACGAGTTCGATCACGCCCTGCACGCCGAGCAGCGAGGCGAGCGGCGGGCCGGGGTTCGGCGAGGGCGGAAAACCGAGAAGCTTCTGGGTGCCGTGCTCCATGAACAGCAAGGCCGTCACGATGCGCAGGACCGAGAGCATCCGCGGCCACCATAGCTCGTAAGCGTTGGCTGGAACCATGCGGTACAACCTCCGTCAGAAAAGGGTGACGCGGAACATCCTGCCTGCAAGACGACGATAGCCCGAATCCCTTCCCTGTTCTCAATCACGAATGCGTTCCGGGCGGTGGTTGAAGCAACCGGTGAATCGGCGATCGGGGGATGAATGAACTCAAGCTTTGAGGCAAAGGGCGCCAAGGACACGCAGTAAATGCGAAGGAAATTGATTGCGCGCCTACGGCGCGCAGAAAATCAAAATGTCGCGTCCTTCGCGAAACCTTCGCGTCCTTTGCGTTAAAGCCTTGGGCTCTTTATCCCCCGATCCCCAGCCATCCCCCCGATCGCCGATTCAAAATTCCGCCTTCGCTGACGACTACAACGACGACCGTTTCTTTCGCTCGATTTAACAGGACATTAACCACGTTCGGCGACAGTCATCCCAGCCCCGCCTCGCCTCTCGGCCGCGGGATCGTTGGTTGCTAAGGGAACAGGATTGATGCGCGACTTGATCGCCGACTGGCGCAAATGGTCTCCGGCGGAACGGGTGTCCGCCGCGTCGCTGGCGCTTGGCGTCACCGCGCTGGTCCCGGTCCTCCTCGTCATCAACCCGCCCTGAGAGCCTGCCCTGGGGCGGCTGCCGGATCAGTGGCCCGGCAGGACCAGGATCTCGGTCGAGGCGGGCAGCACGTCGCGCGACAGCGCGACCCCGGCGACGGCGCTCCGCTTGACCGGATAGCGGCCGGCGAGCCTGCTCAGGAAAGCTTCGAGCACGTAGCTGCCGAAATAGTGCATCGGGATCACCAGCGGCGGCTTGATCTGCTCGATCACCGTGACGGCGTCCTCCTGGCTCAGCGTCCAGGTGCCGTCGACCGGCACCAGCAGCACGTCGACCTGCCCGAGATCGGCGAGGTGCTCCGGCGTCAGCGTGTGGTGCAGATGGCTCAGATGCGCGATGCACAGGCCGCCGGTGTCGAACTCGAAGATCGAGTTGCCCGCATATTCCGTCCCGCCGGCGCCGTCGCGGATGTTGGTCGGGACGCTGTGGATGTGGACGTCGCCGAAGGTGAGGTCGTGGCGCGGGATGCCCCCCGCCGGATCCCAGCCGCGCAGCACGAGCTTCACGCCGGGCTCGACCGAGTCGCTGTAATGCGTCGAGTGCGCGTGGTTCATCGTCACGACGTCCGGCGTATAGGGCGGCCGGACATAGTCATTGTAGTCCGTCGCGACCGACACGCCGCCGGGACTCTCGATCAGGAACGTCGCGTGCCCGATGAAGGTAAGCTGCACCTGCCCGTCGGCTGCGACGGCGCCGTACGCCGCCGGAAGGATGCGCGGCGTCGCCGACGCGACCGGCCCGGCGCAGCCGGCGGCGCGGACGGCCGTCGTCCAGGGGATCGTCAGCACCGCGGCCACGAGGAAGAGAATGCTCGATCGGACACGCTGCATGACGACCTTCCGCGTTCGGGGAAAATGGGCTTGCCGCGCCCGGCCGGGCTTCCTACGTTAGCCCCTGGTGCAAACTACTGAAAGGAGGTGATCCCGTGTCTGATCGTCGAGAACTGCCGGCTTCGGCCACTGCGACCGGGATCGTCGCTCGCGCGGGGGATGCCCTCGCCTGACGGGACCCGCGCGGCCTCCTGAAGCCGCCGTTCCGCGAGGAAGGGCCGCCGGTTACGGCGGCCCTTCTTTTTTGTGCCGCAGCCCGCAGCGGCTCCGCCGGCACGCGCATTTCGAATGAAAACACTGGCCCGCCGGGCCGGGCATCCGCATCTTGGCCGGCAGCGAACAACGGAGAGGAAACTGCCGCATGGCATCGCTCTTCCGCGGCATGGACCGCGCAGCGCTCGACGCCGCCTACAACAACCGCGAAGCGGTGGCGGACTACGCTGCCTACATGGACCGCTGGCGGCGGCGCAGCGACGAGATCCGCGCAGCAGCGGACCCGCGGCTGCTCGACATCGCCTACGGCGATGCGCCGCGGACCAAGCTCGACTTCTTCCCCGCACCGTCAGGGCGCCGGGACGCGCCGACGCTGATGTTCATTCACGGCGGCTACTGGCAGAGCAACGCGAAGGAAGGCTTCGCGTTCGTCGCGGACGGGCTGTCGCCGCACGGCTTCAACGTCGCGGTGCCGAGCTACACGCTCGGCCCGGAGGCGCGGATGGACCGCATCGTCGCCGAGATCCGCGAGGCGGTCCGCTGGCTCGCGGCGCATCTGCCGGAACTGGGCGGCGACCCGGACCGCCTCTTCGTCGCCGGCTGGTCGGCGGGCGGCCACCTCACCGCGACGGCGATGGGCGAGCCGGCGGTCGCCGGCGGGCTGTCGATCAGCGGCATCTTCGACCTGGAGCCGATCCGGCTCAACTACCTCAACGAGAAGCTCGGGCTGGACGAGGCGGAGGCGGTGCGGAACAGCCCGATCCGCCATCTGCCGGCGCGCGCCGGGCGGCTTTGCGTCGCGGTCGGCGGCGCAGAGTTGCCGGAGCTGCGGCGCCAGTCGGCCGAGTATGAAGCGGCATGGCGGGCCGCCGGGCTGCCCGGAGACTTCGTGTCGCTGCCCGGCATGGACCATTTCTCCGTACTGGAGGAGCTGTCGCAGCCGGACGGCGCGCTGGCGACCATAGTACGCGACCTCGCCGGGGCCGCATGACGGACGGCGACACCGGCAGCAGAGGCGGCAGAAACGGCCCTTCGCGTCTCGACGGCCTTGCCCTCTTCCTTGCCGAGGCGGCGGCGGCGAACCCGCCGGGCGGCGTCCTGCATGACGGATTCAGCCGGGAACTGATCGCGCGCGGCATCCCGCTGTGGCGCTCGCGGATGCTGCTGGAGACGCTGCATCCGGAGATCAGCGGCCGCAGCTTCGGCTGGACCGACGGCGCCGTCAGCGAGCGTAGCGCGCTCCGACGCGGCGTTGAGGAGGCAGATGCCTACCGCAACAGCCCGCTCCGGATCGTCGACGAGACCGGTCGGCCGTTCCGGCAACGCCTCGACCGGCCCTTGCCCGACGTGCCGCTGCTGGACGAGCTGCGCGCCGAGGGGGCGACGGACTATCTTATCGTCCCCTTCCCGTTCGTCGACCGGCGGCGCAGCGCGGCCATTTCGTTCGCGACGGCCGCGCCCGGCGGCTTCTCCGATTCGGACGTCGCCGACCTGGAGCGCGCCGCCCTGCTGCTCAGCCCGTATGTCGAGGTCAGGGTGACGCGGGCGATGGCGTTCAATCTGCTCGACGCGTACCTTGGCCACAAGGCCGGCGAGAAGGTGCTGGACGGCAGCATCGAGCGCGGCGGCGGGGAGGATATCTTCGCCGCGATCGTCGTCGCCGATCTGCGCGGCTTCACACGGCTCTCCGACTCGATCCCGCGCGACGAGGTGATCGCGACGCTGAACACCTGGTTCGATGCGCTGGTGACGCCGATCGAGCGGAACGGCGGCGAGGTGCTGGAATTCACCGGCGACGGGCTGCTCGCGATCTTCGCCGCCGATCCCGGAAGCCCCGGCGCGGCATGCGACGCGGCGCTCCGTGCGTCGCAGGAAGCGGTCGCCGCGACGGCGGCGGTCAACACCGAGCGGGCGAGCATGGCAAAGCCGCCGCTCGCCTTCGGCATCGCGCTGCATATCGGCGACGTCACCTACGGGAACATCGGCAGCCGCACGCGCCTCGACTTCACGGTGATCGGCCCCGCGGTCAACCATGCGAGCCGCCTGCAGGAACTGACCAAGGCGCTCGGCCGCCCGATCGTGACGTCCGGCCTCTTCGCCGACGCCTGCAGCTTGCCGCTCGTCAAGATCGGCGACTTCAGGCTGCGCGACGTCGAGACAACGGCGAGGGTTTTCGAACCGCCCGGCTGAGAGCGCCTCACAGGATACGGGAATACTTCGTCCGCATAGAGGTATGGCGAAGACATAAGACTTGAGGCGACGATGTACGCCAAGTCGCGGCCTTGCACCGCGCGGAAATACGCGTGGATGGCGCAGTACCGGCGGATTCAAAGCTACGAATCCTTAATTCAAAATGCCTACTGAATACGTTCATCCTGCGGCGGAGAGGCGCGGGATCGCGGATGAACATGGCGGCGCGGCGGGAAATCCCTCCGCCCCGACGACAAGAACTTCAAAGCGGCAGCGAGGCGTTCATGAGAAAACGCGGCAAGCATCTATTCCGGTGGACGGTGGAGCGGAAGATCGGGGCTTTTTTCACCGGGGCCATCCTGGTCGGCCTGACGGTCCTGATCCTGTTGCAGGCGCATACCCAGCGCGCGAGCCTCATCGCCCTTACGCTGAGCGATGCGCGGATCAAGACCGAGATGCTGGCGACCGCGACGCGCATCGGATTCAGCGCCGGCGACGACGCCGCGATCGAGACGGAGTTCAAGCCGCTCGCCGACGCCGAGGACACGCAGCTGGCGAGCGTCGCCGCGTTCGACGCCAAGGGCGAGCTGCGCTTCGTCGACGACAATCCGCGCCTGACGCCGCATGATTTGAAAGACGCGCTCGCCAAAGCGCCGGAAGTGCTGTCCGGACCGAAGACCGTCGCCCGCGTTACCGACAACCATATGATCGTGATCGCGCCCGTCGTGTCGCCGCGGAACTCGAAGGTGCTGGGCGCGCTCGCCATCGCCTGGAGCCTCGACCGGCACAACGCCGCCGCACGGACCGCCGTCCGCGACCAGTCCGCGCTCGCCGTGGCGGTCGGGCTGGCGCTGACCCTGGTCCTGGCGGGGCTGCTGCGCTGGATGATCGGCGTGCCGCTGCGCAGGATGACGGCGGCAATGACGCAGCTGGCCGAAGGCAACATCGATCTTGCGATCCCTTGCCGCGAGCGTGGCGACGAGGTCGGCGAGATGGCCGCCTCGGTGCAGGTGTTCCGCGACAACGCCGAGACGATCCGCCGCCTCCAGCAGGAGCAGGAAGAAGCGAAGCGCGCCGCCGAGGAGGAGCGTCAGGCGGCCTTGCTGCGCCTCGCCGCCGATCTCGAAGACAGGCTGAAGCACGTCGCGGAGGCGATGGCGTCGCGTGCCGGGGAAGTCGAGACCCGGGCGCACGACATGGAGAGCTTCGCCGAGCAGACGACCGAACAGTCGCGCGCCGTCGCCACGGCGTCCGAAGGGGCGTCCTCGCACGTTCAGGCGATGGCCGACGCCGCCGAGCAGCTCAGCGCCTCGATCGCCGAACTGGGCCGGCAGGCGCAGGAGACGTCGCGGGTGGCGCGCGAGGCGGTGGGCGAGACGGAGTCGACCGCGGGGTCGGTCTCGGTGCTCTCGACGACCGCCAGCCGGATCGGCGAGGTCGTGCAGCTTATCACCGACATCGCCGGCCGGACCAACCTGCTGGCGCTCAATGCGACGATCGAGGCGGCGCGCGCCGGAGAGGCCGGCAAGGGCTTTGCCGTCGTCGCCTCCGAGGTCAAGAACCTCGCATCGCAGACCGAGCGCGCGACCGACGAGATCACCGGCCAAGTGACCGCGATCCAGAAGGCGACCGACGACGTCGTCGCGGCGATCCGCGTCATCGGCGGCACGATCGACCGGGTCGCCCACATCGCCGGTGAGATGACCGCCGCCTTGCACGAGCAGGACTCCGCGACGCAGCAGATCGCGCGCAACGCCCAGGAGGCGGCGGTCGGCACGGCGGCGGTGTCCACGAACATCTCCGGCGTGACCGAAGCGACGAGCCGTACCGGCGACGGCGCCGCCGTCGTGCGCGAGGCGGCGAGCGATCTGGTCCGCCAGTCCGGCCTGCTCGAACAGAGCCTCGCCGAGTTCCTCTCGGCGGTGCGGGCGGCATAAGAGCCTATCAGCGCGGAGTGCGATCCGGGTAGAACGGACAACCCGATCGCGCGGATTCCCCCCACCCCGACCCCCTCCCGCAAGGG
>DASWRT010000218.1:0-8372 GCA_036403035.1 Allostellaceae bacterium
AGCCCGGCGCAGCCCGGCGAGATCCGCGCCTCGGGCGACACGTCTGTCATCTCGGTCATGACCAGCGCCGCGCCGCCGACCGCGCGGCTTCCGAGATGCACCATGTGCCAGTCGTTCGGCATGCCGTCCTCCGAGGAGTACATGCACATCGGCGAGACGACGACGCGGTTCGACAGCACGAGGTCGCGCAGCCGGAACGGCGTGAACATCGGTGGGGGCGGCGGCTCGGCCGGCACGTTGACGCCGCTCTGGTTGGCTGCCCTGCCGGCGAACCAGCGGTCGAGCTGCGCGACGAACCGCGGATCGCGGATCTTCAGGTTCTCGTGCGTGATGCGCAGCGAGCGGGTCAGCAGGCTGGCCGCGAACTGCATCGGCTTCAGCCTGCCGAAATACCTCTCGGTCTCCTCGAACCATTGTAGGCTGGTCTGCGCCGCGCGCTGCGTCGACTCGACGGCCGGGCGCCGCGCCGCCTCGTAGGCGGCGAGCGCCTCCCGCACGTCGCCGGGATGCTCCTCCAGCGCCGCGGCGACCGCGATCGAATCCTCCATCGCCAGCTTGGTGCCCGAGCCGATCGAGAAATGCGCCGTGTGCGCCGCGTCGCCGACCAGGACGATGTTCCCGTGGCTCCATCGCTTGGCGCGGACGATCGGGAAGTTGCGCCAGACCGCCTTGTTCTTGAGCAGCCGATGGCCCTTGAGATCGTCGGCGAAGAGCCGCTCGCAGAACGCGACCGTCGCGTCCTCGTCCGCTCCGGCGAGCCCGGCGGCGGCCCAGGTCTTGTCCGTCGTCTCGACGATGAAGGTCGAGTACTGCTCGTCGAACTGGTAGGCGTGGACGCGCCAGAGCCCGCCGCGCTCGTCCTCGCGGAAGATGAAGGTGAAGGAGGGCAGGCGGAGCGTCGAGCCGAGCCAGATGAACTTGTTCGGCCGCCAGTCGATCTGCGGCTGGAAATGCTCGGCGTGGAGGTCGCGGATGCGGCTGTTGACGCCGTCCGCCGCCAGGATCAGGTCGGCGTCCCGGTAGCGGTCGAGGTCCGCCACCTCGGTCTGGAACTGGAGATCGACGCCGAGATCGGTCGCGCGCTCCTGGAGGGTGGTGAGCAGCTTGACCCGGCTCATCCCCGAGAAGCCGTGCCCGGTCGAGGTCAGCACCTGCCCCTGGTAATGGATGTCGATATCGTCCCAGTGGGCGAAGGAGTCGGTGATCTCCTCGTAGGTCGTCGGGTCGGCCTCGGCGATGTTGCCGAGCGTCTCGTCCGAGAAGACGACGCCCCAGCCGAACGTGTCGTTCGGCCGGTTGCGCTCGATGACGCTGATCCGGTGCGACCGGTCCTTCAGCTTCATCAGGATCGCGAAGAAGAGCCCGGCGGGGCCGCCGCCGATGCTGACGATGTCCATGCGCTGCCGCCTCGCTCGCTCGCTCCGCCGCCGTTGCCGGCCCGATCCGGCCGGCTGTCCAAAATTATTTTAGGTCTAAAACAATTTGGCGCAACTGTCCGTAAGGCGCGCTTTTGCGCCCGGCGGCGGCGAACGGGGAGATTGGCGGGAGGATTACAGGCGGTCGATCGCGATCGAGCCGGGCTGGAGCGCGGCGGTGTAGAGCGAAACGCCGGGATCGATGCTGAAGCGCAACGCCGGGACGCCGCCACCGCCCTCGGCGGCCCCGCCATCGAACCATTTCGGGTGGCGCTGCACCGCGACCGCCAGAAGCAGGTCGCGCGCGATGCCGGTCAAGACCCCGTCCTCGGTCGTCTCGAACGGCTCGGCCAGCGTGTCGGCGAACCGGTAGATGAAGTTGCTGAGCCCGTCCGGCTGCGGCCCGGTCGTCTCGCGCACCAGCGTGACCTGATGGCGGATGCGCGCCGGCTCTATCGACCAGCGCAGCGTGACGCCCTTGTACTCGACCGACCAGACGACGGGTTGAGAGGAAGCGTCCTGCATACCCCATTCTGGTCGGTGGCTCGTTAAAGCCGGCTTAACCGGCCGCCCGGATCAGTGCACCGCGCCGAGATATGCGGCGCGGACGGCCGGGTCGTTCTTGAGCTGCTCGGCCGGGCCCTCGCGGGTCAGCCGCCCGTTCTCCAGCACGTAGCCGTAATCGGCGACGTCGAGCGCCGCCGCGGCGAACTGCTCGACCAGCAGCATCGTGATCTTCTGCGCCTTCAGCCGCGCGATGGTGTGGAACACCTCCTCGACGAGGCGCGGCGCCAGACCCATCGACGGCTCGTCGAGCAGCAGCACTTCCGGTTGCAGCATCAGCGCCCGCGCCATCGCCAGCATCTGCTGCTCGCCGCCGGAGAGGGTGCCGGCGAGCTGGTTGCGCCGTTCGCCCAGCCGCGGGAACAGCTCGAACATCCGCTGCTGGTCGCCCTTCACGTCGCCGCGCTGGCGCGCTCCGGTGAGGCGCGGGAACGCGCCGAGCAGCAGATTATCGGCGACGGTGAGCGCCGGGAAGACCCGTCGCGCTTCCGGCGAGTGGGCGACGCCCTTGCGCGCGATCTCATGCGAGCGCAGGCCGGCGATCGGCGTGCCGCCGAGACTGACGCTCCCCGAGGTCGGCTTGATCATGCCCGAGAGCGCCCGCAGCGTCGTCGTCTTGCCGGCGCCGTTCGAGCCGATCAGCGTGATGAGCTTGCCGGCCGGCACGGAGAGCGAGATGCCGTGCAGCACCTGCACCTTGCCGTAGCCGGCGACGAGGTTCTCGACTTCCAGCATGTCCGATCTTCCCCTGGCTCAGGCGACCTTGGTGGTAGTGCCGCCGCCGAGATAGGCCTCGATCACCCGCTCGTCCGCCTGCACCTCGGCCGGCCGCCCCTCGGCGATCTTCTGGCCGAAATCCAGCACGGTGACGGTGTCGGAGATGCCCATCACGACATCCATGTGATGCTCGATCAGGATCACCGTGATGCCGTGCGCGCGGATCTTGCGGATGATGTCGATCAGCTCCTTGATGTCCGGCGCCGTGAGTCCGGCCGCCGGCTCGTCCAGCAGCAGCAGCGTCGGGTCGAGCGCCAGCGCGCGGCCGATCTCCAGCATGCGCTGCTTGCCGTACGGCAGGTTCCGCGCCTCTTCGTTGGCCAGCCCGGCGAGCCCGACGAAGTCGAGGATGCTGGCGGCGCGCACGCGCGCCTCCCTCTCCTCGCGCTTGTAGCGCGGCGTGTGCAGGACGATGCCGAGGAGATTGCTGCGGTAGCTGTGGTGCAGCCCGACCATGACGTTCTCGATCACCGTCAGCTCGACGAAGAGCTGCACGTTCTGGAACGTCCGGGCGACGCCGCGGGCGGCAATGTCCGGCGGGTTGAGGCCGGTGATCGGCGCACCGGCGAAGACGACGTCGCCGCCCGTCGGGCGGTAGATGCCGGTCAGCACGTTCATCATCGTGCTCTTGCCCGAACCGTTCGGGCCGATCAGCCCGTGGATCGAGCCCGGCGCCACCGCAAGGTCGACGCGATCGAGCGCGCGCAGGCCACCGAACTGCATCACGACGCTGCGCACGTCGAGCAGCGCGCCGCCCGGCGCTACGGCGGCCGGCGAGGACGCCGCCCAGACGCGGGCCTCATCGCCGTGCTCGCGGATGACCGCGTGGGCGCGGACGAGGTTCGGCCTGACCCGCGCGACGGCCTGCCTCAGGAACCCGTAAATGCCGTCGGGTAGGTAGTAAACGACGAACAGGATCATCATCCCGAAGACCGACAGGCGGTAATCGGTGATGTTCTTCAGGAGGAGCGAGAACACGAAGAAGGCGACGCAGAGCGCGACCGGGATCACGATCTGGCGCGGCTTCTCCGGTTTCCGCAGCAACGCGGCGCCGCCGGCGACGACGGCCACCGCGGCGATGATCCCGGCCAGCATCCTGAACAGCCGGATGTCGGCGAGCAGGTTCGGCAGGAAGACGACGATGATCGCGCCGATGATCGGCCCCAGGCGGGACTTGCGGCCGCCCATCGTCACCGCCAGCAGGAAGCTTATGGTCAGCTCGAAGCTGTAGTTGCTCGGCGCGATGTACTGCTCGGAATAGGCGGAGAGCGCGCCGGCGAGCCCGGCGAGCCCGGCGCTCACGACGAAAGCGTAAACCTTGTAGTTGTAGACGCTGACGCCCATGCAGTCCGAGGCGATCGGGCTGTCGCGCAGCGCCTGGAAGGCGCGTCCGATATGCGAGCTGAGGAGGCGGTTGACGCCGATCACGACGAGGCCCAGCACGATCGCGCAGACATAGTAGTACTCGACCAGCCGCATGCGCGCGGTGCTCATGTCGAGGAACGGGAGCGTGTCCGCGTAGTCGCTGAAGTCCCAGAAGGTCGGGGTGACGAGCTTGACGCCCAACGGTCCGTTCGTCAGGAACGTCATCTCGTTGATCAGGATCTGGATGATCGTGCCGAAGGCGAGCGTGACCATCGCGAGATACGGGCCGGTCACCCGCAGCGCCGGCAGCGCCAGCACGAAGCCGAACGCCGCCGCGACCAGCGCGCCGAGCGGCACGACGACGAAGAACGGCAGGCCCAGCTTGAAGAAGATCGGAACGCCGACCGCATAGGCGCCGATGCCGAACAGCCCGGCATGGCCGAGCGATACCTCCCCGGTGTAGCCGAAGACGATGTCGAGACCGAGGGTGAGGACCGAGTAGATCGCGATCACCACCACGAGGTGCAGGTAATAATTGCTCGCGAGGGTGCCGCCGGCGAACGGGAGCAGGTTGTCTGCGAACGGATAGAGCGCGGCGACGACAATGCCGAGCACGGCGAGGAGGATCCGGGGCATCTTCTCAGACTTTCTTGATCGCGGCCTTGCCGAAGATCCCGGAAGGCTTGAACGTCAGCACGAGGAGCAGCAGCACGAGGCCCGGCACGTCCTTGTAGCCGGTGGACAGGTAATAGCCTGTCATCGTCTCCGCGATGCCGAGGATCAGCCCGCCGACGATGGCGCCGATGCCGCTCGACAGCCCGCCGATGATCGCGACCGCGAAGGCCTTGAGGCCGAGCACCGCGCCCATGGTCGCGCCGGTCAGCGTCACCGGCGCGACGAGCACGCCCGCGAACGCCGCGGTCATCGACGAGAGCGCGTAGGAGAAGGTGATGACGAGCGACGTGTTGATGCCCATCAGCCCGGCGGCGTCGCGATCGTTCGCGGTCGCCACGACAGCCTTGCCGAAGATCGAGCGGCGGTTGAACAGCTCGACGGCCAGCATCAGCGCGACCGCGCCGACCACGACCAGGATCTCCATCGGCAGGACGCGGACATTGCCCATCGCGATCGGCGCTTCCGGCAGCGGCGACGGGAACCGCAGGTCGTCGCGGCCCCAGATGTTCTCGGCGAGATTGCGGAAGATGATGCCGAGCGCGATCGTGGCCATGATCCAGCCGGCCTCGGATTTCATGCGGATCGCCTGCCGGACGCCGAGCCATTCGACGACCGTGCCCTGGAGCAGCCCGAACGCCAGCACGACCGGCAGCATAAGCCAGAACCCCGTGTAGGCGACGACCGTCAGCCCGACGAGCGCGCCGAGCATCAGCGCCTCGCCCTGGCCGAAATTCAGCGTCTTCGATGTCGCGAAGGTCAGCTGATAGCCGAAGGCGATGACCCCGTAGATCATGCCGACGGCGATGCCGCTCACGACGAGCTGCAGGAAAACATCCATGGTTGCGTCCGCGCCCAAAACCCTTCACAGCCGGAAGCCGGGGCGGTCCGCGCGACCGTCCCGGCTTCCGGAACCACCAGGGGACGGCGCCTAGGCGCCGCCCCCTGAGCCATTTACCGCTTCAAACCATTATTGCTTCATCTTGGCGCGGACGACCTTGTCGCCGGCCATGTCGTCCTCGTGCGCATAGACGACGCGGTCGCCCTTGACGACGCCGAACACCGGGATGTTCGACGTGATCGCCTCGTGGTCGTCCTTGCTGAACGGGTGATCGTAGACGGTGACGACGCCCTCTACCTTCTCGTTCAGATTCTCCAAAGCGTCGTGGATCTTGCGTCCGTTGGTCGAACCGGCTTGCTTGATCGCCGCCGCGAGCACGTACGCCGAGTCGTAGCCCTGCGCGGCCGAGACCGCCGAGGGCATGCGGTCGACATTGTAGGTTTTCTGGTAAGCCTCGATGAACGCCTTGCGTTTCGGCGTGTTGGGGTTCTGGATGAAGGTCTGCGGCATCATCGCGCCTTCGCCGTTCGCGCCGGAATTGTCGATGTAGCTCGACATCGCCAGCGTCCAGCTGCCGATCATCGGCACCTTCCACCCCAGCTTCGCCATGCCGTTGGCGATCTGCGCCAGCTCAGGGCCGATGCCGTAGGTCAGAATGGCGTCGGCGCCGGCCTCCTTGGCGCGGAGCAGCTGGGCCGTCATGTCGACGTCCTTGATGTTGAACTTCTCGATCGCGACCGGCTTGACGTTCAGCTTGGCCAGTTGCTTTTCCAGGTCCTCGCGGCCGAGCTGGCCGTAGTTCGTCGAATCGGCGAGGATCGCCGGCTTCTTGAAGCCCTGACGCTTCACCGCCTCCTCGGCGATCATGCCCGCCTGGATCGTGTCGTTGGCGGAGAACCGGAAGACGTAGTTGGCCTTGTATTCGGGCGGCACGAACTGCTTCGTGATGAGGCTGCCGGTCGCCACGTTGTTGAGGACCGGGATCTCGGCTTCCTCGTAGAAGCGCTGCGAGGCGAGCGCGACGCCGGTGTTGATGTAGCCGAGCGTCGCGACGACCTGCTCCTTGTTGATCAGCTCCTGCGCGATCTGCACGCCCAGCGTGTTGTCCGCCTGGTCGTCGCGCTCGACGAGTTCGATCTGCCGGCCGAGCACGCCACCGGCCTTGTTGATTTCGGACACCGCCAGCTTGACGCCGTCGCGCATGCTGACGCCCATCGACGAGGAGCCGCCGGTGAACGGGCCGGACAGGCCGACCTTGATCGGATCGGCCGCGAGCGCCGACCCGGCGCCGAGGGCGACGGCCGCCGCCGCCAACAAAATTGCCGTGTACGTCTTCATCTAGGTCTCCCTTTTTGTACGTCGAAAATGTGCCGAACCAATCGCGAGCGAAGAGGCATGCAACAGGACTTAGCCCGATGCGGTTGACTGGTCAGACCAGAACAACCCGCACCGGCGTGTTCCGCGCGCGTATGAGTGCGATTAATGACGTTGCAGCACGACGACTTCATCCACCCTGGGTTTCGAGAGCCGGTACTGCGCATCAGCCCCATTCTTGCATCTTGTGGCGGGAAGTATGGAGAAACACGCTCGCGAATCAACTGACTCTTATCAAGAGGGCCACCAAACCGGCTGCCGATACGCCGCAGGTAGCATGCACGCCACGACGCCGGAGTAGGTAACTAACGCTGTCGGGGTAGCTTTTTCGCCGGAATGCCGCGCAGCGCACCCTCGATGCGAAGCGGGTTGGGGCTTCCACCGCGGGTCCGGAGCCGCTACTCACCAGCCGCCATGCGTGTCGACGACTTCAATTTCGACCTGCCGCGGGAACGGATCGCCGACCGTCCGGCGGAACCGCGCGACGCGTCGCGCCTGCTTGTCGTCGGTGCCGAGCCGGAGGGTGGGGGCGGCGGTGGCGCACGCCTCGCCGACCGGCGGATCGCCGACCTGCCGGACCTGTTGCGGCCCGGCGACCTGTTGGTCTTCAACGACACCCGCGTCATCCCGGCCCGCCTCGTCGGGCGTCGCGGCGCCGCGATCGTCGAGGTGACGCTGCATCAGGCCATCGGCCCGGACTCCTGGTGGGCGTTTGCGCGCGGCGCCCGCCGCCTGCGGCCAGGCGATCGGGTCGTCTTCGCCGAGCCGTCGCCGTCTGAAGACTTCGCGGCGACGGTCGCGGAGAAGAGCGAGAAGGGCCAGATCCTGCTTCGCTTCGACCGCGCCGGCGCCGCTCTCCGCGCCGCGCTCGACCGCTACGGCTCGATGCCGCTGCCGCCCTACGTCAAGCGTCCGCGCGGCGGCGATCCCCAGGACCGCACGACATACCAGACGATCTTCGCGGCCAAGGACGGGGCGGTCGCCGCGCCCACCGCCGGCCTGCACTTCACCGACCGTCTGCTTGCGGCGCTCGACGCCGCCGGCATCGGACGGGTGACGGTGACGCTGCATGTCGGCGCCGGGACTTTCCTGCCGGTCAAGGCCGAGGACACGCGCGACCACCGCATGCACAGCGAGACCGCGTTCCTGACCGAGGAGACTGCAGCGCGGATCAATCGGGTCCGCGCGGCGGGCGGCCGGATCGTCGCCGTCGGCACCACCAGCCTGCGGACGCTGGAGAGCGCCGCCGACGAGAGCGGCCGGGTTGCCGCCTTCAGCGGCGATACCGATCTGTTCGTCACTCCCGGATACCGCTTCAAGGCGATCGATCTGTTGCTCACGAACTTCCACCTCCCGCGCTCGAC
>DASWRT010000219.1:0-11145 GCA_036403035.1 Allostellaceae bacterium
CGCGTCCGCCGCATCCGCCGCGTCCGCCGTGACGATGGTGATCTGCTCCGCCGCCACCCCGAGATGCCGCAGCAGCAGCGGCAGCACGCCTTGGCCGATGCTCCCGAAACCGACCATCACGATCCGGCCCGGATAGGCCACATGCCTGATGTCAGTCATGGTCAGCTCTCCGGTGTTCTCCCCCAAGGCGCACCAATCGCATCCGTCCGGCGGTTTCGCAAGCTGCTGAAACACCGCAGCTTCCCCAGAGGGCTGCCGACGGTGAAAGGCGCCCGTCGCGGCGTCGGTTATGATTGAGAATCGAATTCGGCTGCGGCGCGGATCTCGCCGCCGACCCGTTCCAGCATTTCCGCGATCGCCTGTGCCTCCAGGGCGAGCTGGCGCAGATGCGTTCGGGTCCTCGCCGTCGTGGCCTCGGCGGCGAGACGCAGGTAGCGTTCGGCGCGGACTCGATGTTCGTGCGGCGCATTCATGGCATGGCAGGATCGAAGGAGAGGAGCCGCAGGTTCTCGCCGGCCGTCCCGAGCGTTCAAGTGAAGTTTAGATGACATCGGACTATGGCGCGGCGGCCACATGCTTGAAGCCGCGGCATGTTCGGATTATGTCTTGGATGTTTCGCCCCGATGCGGCGCCCGGCAGCAGGCCGGCCCCCGCGGACGGGCATTTCTCGGAGCCTTTATGAGTTCTGGCAGTACGAGTTCCTGACGTCGGGCGGCATCGCGTGCCGTCCATGGACAGTGGAGGCAACGATGGCTTTTGTACCGGCGTCGCGGGAAGTCCGTATGGCCTGCGACACTCTGAAGACCCTGATCGCGCGGGGCGGCGAGCAAGCCGCCGCGGCGCGGACGATCCTCGACAACGGCACCCTGTTCCTCGCCTACGTCCGCTGGCAACGCAGCGGCGGCGGCGGTTCGGCGACGGAGGACGACCACCCTCGGCACGGCGGCCGAGCGTAGATTTCTGCGCCGCAGCCGCCTTCGGGCCCGGTCTCGCATGACGCGGAACCGGCCGGCGGCACTCACACGCGCCGCCCACCCACCTTCGTCCCGCCCGCAACGCTATCGCCGAGGAGCGTCCGCCATGCGGAACACCACCGAGGTCCGCCGTCTCGCCCATCACCTGCTGCATGCCGGCCTGTCGCCGCTGCCCGACCGGGAGCGGCGCGTCATTTCCCGCGTCGCCCGGCGCGTGCATGTCGCGCGCAATCTGAACGACGCCTTCGACGAGCATCTGAGCTTCGGTCACCGGCTCGCCGACAAGGTCGCGATCTTCGGCGGCTCGTGGTCATTCATTTTCGGCTTTTCGATCTGCCTCGTGGCATGGGCGGTGCTCAACACCACCGTCCTGGCGGGACGCGCGTTCGATCCTTATCCCTATGTCTTCCTCAACCTGCTGCTCTCAATGGTCGCCGCGTTGCAGGCGCCGGTGATCATGATGAGCCAGAACCGGCAGGCGGCTAAGGACCGTCTGGCGGCGGCGCTCGACTACGAGGTGAACCTCAAGTCCGAGACGGAGATCGCCGTTCTGCACGACAAGGTCGATCGGCTCCAGGCGCAGCTCGACGAGCTGATCGCGCTCCAGCGGACGCACTGCCCGCCGCAGCCGACGCTGGTAGACCGCGCCGAGCCGATCGCGGCCTGACCGATCGCCTGCTCGGCATCGGTCGACGACCGATGCCGAAGGTATGAGGTGGTTCCCGTGAAAAACGCAGGGCAGATCTGCAGGATAGGCTGACCCCCTAAACGATCTAGAAACCAGTGATGAGCGATCGTCCGGCGACTTGCAGTTTCGGGAGCTTGCGTGATGTTCACGGCACTGTCTTCTGCTGACTTTTTGGGGCGGGTAAGGCGCTGGGCGGACCGGCGGGCGGGCGCGAGAGCCCTCGCCGGGCTGGATGACCGCATGCTGAGTGACCTGGGCGTATCGCGCAGCGATATCGACCGGGTGGCATGGTACGGGCCGGACCGGGCGATCCTGGCGGCAGACCCGGCGAACGACCGGGCTTCGCAAGCGTCGTGGCTGCGCCGCGCCGACTGAACGGGTCGGCGCCGGTCCGGGGTAGCGAGCCGATACGAAAATGACCCCGCCCGGTGGGCGGGGCCGAGGTCAATCGGTCAACGCATGGTGGATGGACCGCAGCGGAGCGACCTCACCCGTCGCGGTCTTACCCTGCTTTCATGACAGATATACGATCGCCGCGGACTGCGCCTTGACATCCTTGGCTGCGAGCCGCATTTCTATTGATGGCGCTGATTTGAGCTTCAGCTTGCGGGCGCTTGATAAATGCAGCTAAAGCGGGCCCGGCGGGCTGCCCGGCATCGATGCTGCGGCGGCTCTTTTTATTTGGCCGCCGGTGTCGGGCAGGGAACGGCCGCCGCCCGAGGAGACGAGACATGAATCGTGACTCCCGGCCGGGTATCCGGGTTATCTCGGACCTTTCTTTCGATTTTCCCGACGAGCGGCCCCCGTCATGCGCGGCTGCCGGACGCGAGCAGGCGAACGCGATGCGCGGCGCGGCGCTCCACTATATCCGTCAGTCGCTCGGCGCGCGCACGCTGAGCGCGGCCGACGAGCTCTGCACCCGCGCGCTTGAGCTTCAGGCGATGGCGCGGCGCATCGAGGAAGCCACGCACCACTGACGCCCGCCCGGCCTATCGAGATAGGCGGTTCCCGGCGTTCAGGCGTGCCGTCTCCGCTCGCGCAAGGCCACGGCGAGCACCAAGATCGCCAAGGCAAGGGCCGGCCATGCCGGCGGCTCGCCGATCTTGAGCGGCTCGTCGGCCGTGGGCGGTGCATCGGAGCCGCCGGGCGTTCCGGGGTTTCCCGGCGGCAGTCCTTTCGGTGGGGTATTTCCGCCAGGGCCGCCGTCCGACTGTCCCGGTCCACCGGGGCCGGGTGGATCTCCGGCGAGGACCGGCCCGCTTGGCCCGCTTCCAGGCGGATTTCCCGTGGGCGGCGTCGTCTCCGGCGTCGTGCCGCCGGGGGGCAAGCCTCCTGCGACCGGCCCGTCCGTTCCGCCGGGTCCGCCTTTCCCGGGAGGAGACCCGTCGGGGTCTTTTCCGTTCCCGGTGGTTCCGCCGGGCGGGTTGCCGGCCGGGAGCGGCGGCAATGACGCGATCTGCGGCGTCGCAACTCCGCTATCGGGGGTAATGCGCGGCGGGAGACCGGCCCGTCCGGTTCCGAAATCGCCCAGCGACGCTCCCTGACCGATGATGAGCGGCCCTCCGGGCGGCGGCACCACGACCTGCGGACCGTCGCCGGCGTCGGCATCCGATGATCCGCGCAGCACGAGCGGCGGTGGTGCGTTCGCCCGTCCGCCGGATTGCCCCGCCATCCCGGCACCCGCGGAAGACGATGCGGGACCGGATAGTCCGCCGCCGCTGCCCGACGGGGATGGCGGCGTCGGCAGCCCGCCATCGGGTGCGGCGGCGTTGTTGGGCGGCGGCAACGTGCCGCCGGCATCCATGCGATGCGGCGTGCCGGCAGGCTCCGCCGCGGGCGCGCTGTCGCTCCGGCCGGCCTTACCGTTCAATGTCCCCTGGGTCGGCGCCGACCGTGCGCCATCGTCGAAATAGCCGGACACGGCACCGACCGCGGCCATGCCGGCAGCGGTGAAGCATGCCATGCCGACGACCGCCAGCGCGATCGTCCGTGCGTTGCGCCGCTGCCGGTCGCGCCGCCGCGCCGCGCCGGGGAAGCCGACCGGCGGCCTCCGCATGGCCGGTGCCGGCAGCACCTCCGCGGCCGCCGCGGCCGGGCAGTCCAAAAGGTGGTCGTGCTCAAAGCGCCGCCACCGGTCGAGTTCGGCTTCCGCGGCCTCGCGGGCGGCGAGACGCCGTGGAACGAGCCGCTCTCGGCAGGAACAATCGACCATCGAAACCGTGCGCTCGACGGCGTCCGCCGCCGTCACGGCGCGGACGACGGCGACGGCGCGGCCGTCATAATCGACGGCGAAGATGCCGCCGCCCGGCGGCGCATCGTCGGACACGCCCCCGGACGAAGCCGCTGTAGATAGGGCGGCATCCGTCGCGATCATTCGTTCTGTCGTCGATCTTTTCCGCATCGGTTGTACGATCACGGAAAAAATCTACTTAAGCGTAAACGGCTGGCGCAGCCTCAGGCACCGCCGGCCAGGGCCGTATCGAGCACGGCGCGCATCGTGTCCGGGTCGAGCGGGTAGAGGCCCTCGTGCGGACGTCGCACCCGCTGCGGCGGAAGGCGGGCGAGGCGGAGCTGGAGCTGGAGCGACGCTGCGGGCGACAGTCCGGCCCGCCACGCCAGCGCCATCACCGCGGACGCCGAACGCGTGCCCAGGACGCGCAGCACCGCCTCCACCGGCAGGCCCGCCATGTGCGCGAGCGCGCCGTGCGCGAAGTCGCGCCGGTCATTCTCGACCGCGTCGAGCAGGGTCCGCTCGTCGAGCCGTCCGCTTGCCGCCAGCGCCTCGATTTCGGCCTCGGCCGCGGTCCGTCCGGTCGTGGCCGGGGACAGCGCGCCCGGCGGCAGTGCCGCGATGCGCCGTCGCGCCGCAAGCCCGATCGCCGCCGCTGCCGCGTCGCCGATGCCGTGCCGCTCCGCGAGGACCCTGATGAGCGCGCTCGCGACGAAGCCGGCGATCCGCCGGGCGGCCCGTACCGACAGGTCGGGCCGGAACGCCAGCGGCTCGTGCCACGGGACGACGTCGCGCGCCCGGTCTATCACGATGTCGAGCGTCTCCGCGCGGATCGCGGCGGACGGGTTGGCCAGCAGGTCGGCGACCGCGGGCACGTCGAAGGTGGCGACCACCGCGTCGCTGACCGCGGGCGGGACGCGGCGGCGGCGGGCGATCGCCGAGAGCGCGGCGCAGCCGATGCCGCCGGCGATCAGTTCCCGCAGGTCGGCATCGTCGAGCAGCGGCGAGTGCGCCAGGATCGGCGCCGAGACCAGTTCGTCGAGGTCGCGGGCCAGCCGCAGCGCGACGAGCTTCGGCACGTACGGCGACTCCTTGATCGCCTCGGCGAGCACCGCCCGGACGCGCGGCAGCCGATCCTCGGCGAGGGTTTCCAGCGTCGTCACGGTCGCTTCGCGCACCGCCGCGGCCTGGGCGGTCGCGAGATCGGGGAGCAGCCGACCGATCTTGCGCGCCAGTTCCTCCCGGACGATGTCGTCGCCGTCGCGGGCGAGCCGGGGGTGCGCCTGCGCCGGCGTCCGCGGGTTGGCGGCGACACCGCGGCGGACCGATGGCGCCGGATCTTCGACGAGGTAATAGAGAACTTCCGGCGGCGCGTCGCCGCGCTCCGCGAGCGCACGCCGATCCTCGACCGCCGGGCTCCGTGCGAGCGTCACGGCGGCCTCATAGGTGAGGAGCGGGGGATGCTTACCCGGCTGCGGCGGTTCTGCCATGTCCGTGCGCGGAAGGGGACCGGCGCGGTGCGGTCACGCGGCTACGGCCTCGCGGCAGGGCGGCGGCGGCAGGACGGCGGCAGGCTCGCCGTCGCAGTGGTCGCATGGCCCGCCCGGATGCGCGCAGAGCTGTTCGACCGCGCGACGATCCGCACGGCGCTCGTCGTATGACGCCGGCTCGCGTACGCTCAGGGTCCTTTCCAGCCACTCGCTCCACATCGCATCCATCCCTACTATCCTCCGGCCGTTTCATCGTGCCGGATCGCGCTTATCCCCGGGAGCGCGCTGCCCGTACTTGCCCGGCCGCTTCACGATGCCGGACCGTCGTTGCATGCCGATGTCGCACTGGCGACATCTGATGTCGCATCGGCGGCATCTTCCGACGACGAACACCGCCTTGCGGGGCGGGGCGAAGCGGCCAAAGAAAAAGCCGCCTCGCGATCCGCGGGCGGCCCATCATCCGGTCGAAGCGGAGTCCTCTAGGCGGGACCCTCAACTTGCAGCCGATGAAGACCGCTCGCGGACGCATGAATGCGCCAGCGCTTGCGACAGTTCATTTTGGCTACAAGTTGCTTCATGAAGGTAAATATGCCCGGTAAAACGGCAGCCGACAAGTCACCATTACGGAGCATTCGAGATTTCAGCGGCCGCTCCAGACCGGCGGCGGGCGCTTCGCGATAAAGGCGTCAATGCCCTGTTCGGCGTCGCGCGCAAGCATGTTGCGGGTCATCACCTCCGATGCATAGGCATACGCATCGGCGGCGCCGAGTTCCGCCTGCCGGTAGAACGCCTCCTTTCCGATCGCAAGGGTCAGCGGCGATTTGCCGGCGATCTGGCGGGCGAGGGCGGTCACGGCCTCGTCGAGCTGCGCGGCCGGAACGACACGGTTGACGAGACCCCATTCCTTCGCCTGTCCGGCGTCGATCAAGTCGCCGGTGAGCAGCATCTCCATCGCCGGCTTGCGTCCGACCGCGCGCGACAGCGCGACCATCGGCGTCGAGCAGAACAGGCCGATATTGACTCCCGGCGTCGCGAACTTGGCGGCATCCGACGCCACGGCGAGGTCGCACGTCGCGACAAGCTGGCAGCCGGCGGCCGTCGCCGTGGCGTGTACGCGCGCGATCACCGGCTTCGGCAACTGCATGATCGACAGCATCAGCTGGCTGCACTGCGTGAACAGCGCCTCGTAGGCGGACCGCGACGGGTTCGCCCGGATCTCCTTGAGATCGTGCCCGGCGCAGAAGGCCGGACCGGCGGCGGCGATCACCACCACCTTGACCGTGGCGTCGTCGCGAACCGCGTCGAGCGCGTGTTGCAGCTCGGTCATCAGCGCGACCGAGAGCGCGTTGCGCGCCTGCGGCCGGTTGAGCGTCAGCGTCGCGACGCCGTCAGCGTCCTGCCGCAGGAGGATCGGCTCGGCGCTGCTCGCGGCGGCAGCGGTTTCGTCGGTCCGGCGGACGGCGGCGTCGGCTTCGGCGGTCATGCTGGACTCCTGCTATCCCTTCGTTCGTGCGAACCCGCATCGCGGGAATACGGCCCATAACAACTCTGGCCGGTTCGCCGGCGCCGGTCCACAGCTTATCTAGGCCCGACTTTGGCCATTTGCAGCAGGCCGGGATAGGCTACCGGGCTTGGCGGGGGACGAAGCGGACGGCGGTATGACGGCTCCGGCCCGGAGATCGCGGCCGTCGATCTCCGGGCCGAGCCATTGCTTCTCAGACGGCTACCGCCTCTCTTGCCGCTTCCGGCTGTGCTTCGTGGACCAGGAGAGCCACACCCAGCGCGCCGATGATGGCGATACCGCCGGTGAGCGCGAAAGCGCTGGTGAAGCTGCCCGACCATTCGACCAGATAGCCCGTCACCGCCGGCGCCACGATGCCGGCGAGGTTGGCGATCAGGTGGACGAAGCCGCTGACGCCGCCGACGCGCGCTTCCGCGACCGTGTCGAGGATGATCGCCCAGTAGGTGCTGGCGGTCAGGTACATGAAGAATACGGTGATCGCCATCAGCGTCACCACGGCGGTGATGCCGGTCACGACGCCGGCGAGCGCCACGCAGATCGCGGCGATGATCAGGCTCACGATCAGCACCAGCTTGCGCGCGAACAGCGCGTTGCCGGTCATGCGGAAGATCGCATCGCACACGAAGCCGCCCGACGCCAGTCCGATAAAGCCCACCAGCCAGGGAATGGCGTTCACCACGCCCATCTTCTGGATCGAGAGATGGTGCGCCATGGTGAGATAGCTCGGGAACCAGGACAGGAAGAAATAGAGGATGTAGGCGTAACCGAAGAAGGCGAAGGCCGTCGCCAGGATTGCCGGCCGGCGCAGATAGACGGCGAGCGGCAGCGGCTCGAGCTGCGTCGAGCGCTCGGCCCGCTCCCGAGCATGATGGCGCAGCGTCTCGGGGTCGAGCCAGCGGTGCTGCTCCGGCCGGTCGGTCGCGAGCCACATCCAGGCGGCCGTCCAGACGAGACCGATCACGGCGATCACGACGAAGGAGACGCGCCATCCTGCCGCCACCGCGAGCAGGCCCACGACCGGGCCGGCGAGGGCGGCGCCCAGAGGCTGACCCGCGTTCGCCATGCCGACCGCGCTCGCCTGCTCGGGCCGTGGAAACCAGTTGCTGACGAATTTGTTGGCGGTCGAGCTGAACGGCCCTTCGCCCATGCCGAAGATGACGCGCACGACCAGCAGCGAGACCAAGCCTGTCGCGGCGGCGGTCATGCCGCAGAACACGGACCAGACGGTCATGGCGATGCTGAACACGTTCTTCGGGCCGATCCGGTCCGAGGCGAAGCCGCCGACGAAGCAGAACAGCGCATAGCCCACGAAGAAGCTGCTGAACACGATCCCGAGCTGGGCCGGGTCGAGCTGCATGTCCTTGGCGATGAGCGGAGCCGCGACCGACAGGGCGGCGCGGTCGAGATAGCTGATGGCGCCGCCGACGAACAGCAGCGCGATGATGAACCAGCGAAGGCGCGCGAACATGGATTGATCCTCCCAGGCGCCGGCGTCTAGCGGCCGGTCGCCCGAAAACCGTTAGTCCGATTGCCCCAGCGGATGTCTCACGACATGCACAGGCGCGCTTGTGGCCGCCTTCGGTCTAGGCGGCGGCCGTGCGTCCGGTATCGCGCATCAGGATCTGCTGATGCTCCCCCGTCACTTTCGCATGGAAGGCGACCGCTTCCTCCGACAGGTCCGAGAGCGGCCGTTCCTCGGGTTCGAAGTTGCCATAGCTGTCGACGCCGCGGACCAGCGTGGCGGTGTCGTGCGTGCCGACGATCTGGCGGACATGGGTCGGCAGATAGCGGATGGCGAAGCCGATGCGCCGCTTGTCCGACGGGTTTGGGTCGGAGCCGTGGATCAGGCGGACGTGATGGAGCGACATCTCGCCGGCCCGCAACTGCAGCATCTCGGCCCGGCTCTCGTCGACCTCGACCGAGATCTCCTGGCCGCGCGATAGCAGATTGCCCTCGGCGAACGTGTCGCGATGGGCGAGCTGGTCCTTCTTGTGGCTGCCGGGGATGACGCGCATCGCGCCGTTCTCGGCCGTGCTGTCGGACAGCGCCACCCAGGCCGTGACGATGTCGGCTGGGTCGAGCCCCCAGTATGTCGAATCCTGGTGCCAGGAGACGTAGCTGGCGTCGTGAGCTTCCTTGGTGAAGAAGGAGGAGCCCCAGACGAGCAGGTTCGGTCCCAGGATATCCTCGACCGCATCCAGGATGCCGGGGTGGCGGATGAGGTCGTCGAGCCAGGTGAAGAGCAGATGGCTCTTGTGGCGCATCGGCCCCTTGAGTAGCCCGTGTTGCCGTTCATGGGCTTCGAGCTTTCCGCGCAGGGTTGCGGCCTCTTCCGCCGAGATCGCTCGGATCGGGGCGCAAAAGCCTTGGCTTTCAAACTGTTCGGCCTGAGCCGAATTCAGCTTTTTCATGGCGATTTTCCTCCCGGATGCGCCATATTGACGGATTAAAAATTTCTCCTGTGTCGACGCAATTTCAAATGTGAAACTCAGTGAAGCCAGAAGTCAACAGCAATGATCAGGCCGACGCGCAAAGGCCGGGTGCTCCGGCGCTCGAAAAAGGGCTCGATTTGCTGGAAGCGCTCGCGGCTGAGCCGAACGGCATTTCTCAGAAGCAGCTGGCCGCCCGCATAGGCCGTTCGGTCGGCGAGATTTTCCGCATGCTGGGCGTATTGGAGCAGCGCGGCTACGTCACCCGCAATGCCAAGACCGGGGAGTACAGCCTGTCGCTCCGGCTATTTCAGCTGGCGACGCAGCACCCACCGAGCCGCCGGCTGCAGCAGGCGGCGCTGCCGGTCATGGAAGAACTGGCGGCGCGCACCGGGCTCTCGTGCCACCTCAGCATGGTGAGCGGCGAGCATTTCCTGATCGTCGCCAACGCGGAGTCGGACCGTCCCATGGGCTGGTCGGTGAAGCTCGGCGCGGTTTTTCCTTTCGCAATGCATTTTGTCTCGGCACGCGTGATCGCCGCCTTTCAGCATGAGAGGCGCCGGGCGGAGTTGATCGCCGTACTGGCGCGCCAGAGCGGCATGCCGGAGACCGAGGTGCGCCCGCGTCTCGAAGAGATCGCCGCCACCGGTTACGACATGGCGCCCAGCACGATCGTCGCCGGCCTCGTCGATATGAGCGGCCCCATCCTCGACCATTCGGGCCATGCGGTGGCGGCGCTCACGCTGCCGTTTCTTCCGCAGCGCGACCAGAACCGCGATCCGGGCGTGGCCTTGGCGCTCCTGCGCGACGCTGCGGCGCGCATCTCGGCGGAGGTGGGAGCGGCGACGGCGTGAGCTGTCCGCCTCGGCTCCGCATGGATGCCGCTGAATCGAGCGCGGCGGTCGTTGGCATCGAAGAGAAACGACGAAGAGAGAGCCGTGGCAGCCCGGATCACAGTTGAATCGTTCGCCGCGATGATGCGCGACGCGATGCCCTTCGCGTCGGCGCTCGACATCGAGACGCTGGAGATCGGCGAGGGCACGGCGACGCTCCGCCTGCCGTTCCGCGCCGACTTCCTGCGCCCCGGCGGCACCGTCGGCGGGCCGCTGCTGATGGGGCTTGCGGACGTGGCGATGTATGCCGCCGTCCTCTCGGCGACTGGGGCGGCCGCTTCGGTCACGGCGAACCTCAACGTCACCTTCCTGCGCAAGCCGGCGCCGATGCCGGTGGTCGCCGAGGCGCGGGTGATCCGGCATGGCAGGCGGCTCGTCTACGGCGAGATCGCGCTGTTCTCGGAGGGCGACCCGAAGATCATCGCGCACGCCACGGCGTCATACGCGCTCCCCGCGGGCTGACCGGCCGGCCCCTGCGGCGCGGCGGCTGCGGCTGCGATCAGCGATCCTCGGGATCGAGTCCTTTCGCGGCGGCGAAGAACCCGGCGATGTGCTCGGCCACGGCGGCGACCCGCGCCGTCTTCCGCAGCTCCTCGCGGACCATCAGCCAGACGTCGAGGCGCAGCATCGGCTCGTCCTGCATCACGCGCCGCAGCCCGGTGCTCTCGCCGATGAACGAAGGCAGCACGGCGAGACCGAGCCCGACCTGCGCGGCGGCGAGCTGCGTCGCCATGTTCGTCGTCCGCATGGTGAACGGAGTGTCGCCGGCCCTCTCGTCGAGCCATTGCGCGATCGGCAGGTAGGCGAGTTCGTCGTCCCAGCCGATCAGCGCGTGCCCGGCAAGCTCGGCCGCCGCTTTCGGACTGCCGCGGCGGGCGAGATAGGGTGCTGCGCCGTACAGGCCGAGCGCGATCCGGCC
>DASWRT010000220.1:0-13976 GCA_036403035.1 Allostellaceae bacterium
ATGGAATGCAGGCTTCCGGCGTCGGCGTCGACGTAACGAAACGTCGTGAGTCCGACGCTGATGCGGCTTGCCTTGATGCCGTCCGGCGGCGTGAACCCGCTTTGCCCCGCGAGCGCGATCAGCTCGTCGCCGAGGTCGCCCGTCGTGTCGAAGCCGGTCGGCGGGAAGGCGGAGAGGCCGTAGATGCCGTCCGAGATGACGCCGATGCCGCCGACCAGCTCCGACCCCTTGTAGAGCGGCAATCCACCGGGATCGGCGGAGAACCCGAGCGGCGAATGGTGCGGCCCGGGCCCGGGCGCACCGCCGCCGAGCGTCCCGCTGCCGCCGGGCACCGCGGTCGAAAGATCCGAACAGGGAAGCTGGCTGAACTGGACGCCGAACAGCGGACCGCTGGGCGTATGGTCCACAGGCGGATTGAAGTGCTCCTGGACGATCTGGCTGGCCGTGCGGCTCGTGAAGGCGTTGCCGTTCGACGAGAGATAGGCGCCGGTGATCGCCTTCGCGATCGCCGCCAGCGTGCTCGGCACGGCCGCTCCGTCGAGCCCGGTGGCGACCGCCGGCGTCCGCTGCGAGGTGACGGTCACCGTCCCCGCCGTGCCCGCCATCTGCATTACGCCGAGCACGTTGCCGACGCGGTCGACGACGGCGATCGTCGCCGGCGTGCCGCGCGCGGTCGCCTCGTTCGCCGCCTGCAGTATGGCCGTCTGCACGTCGGCGGACGTGAGGCGCTGCGGCGCCGTGCTGGTGCCGCTCGAGCTGACGTTCTTGCTCTGAGTTCCGGTCCCGCCGCTGCCGCCCCCGCAGCCGTAGAGCACGGCGCCGGCCGCGATGAGTGCCGCCCCGGCAAGAAGGTGGTGTGGGCGAATCGACCTAAGGTTGTCGCCGGAGCCGCACTGAGCGGCCGCGCGGCGGCGCGCTGATCTCCCCAGAATCACGTCGCATCACCTTATTGCTTGTTCTGAGCCGTGATCGGCAGCGCCGTCCTCGGACGCATTGGACCGAGGTCGTGCCGATGAAAGTCGTGGCAGGAGATGCAGGTCGACGGAACCTTTGCCGACGCATTCTCGCTGCCGTGGCAATTCTGACAGCTTTCGATCTTCGGGAGAAGAAGATCGCTGCTGCTCACGGATGTTTCGGCGGCGTGGCAGTCGCCGCAGGATGTCGTGGTGTGCTTGGCGTGGGTGAAGTCCGCCTTCGGCATGAACGACGCCTGCAGCAGGACGGGCTGCGTGCGCCATGTCGTCCCGTCGTTCTCGACCGTGTGGCAGGTGCCGCAGCCGCGCTTGTCGTCGAAGACGAAGCGCGTCATCTCGGCGGCCTTCGCCTTGGCCCAGGCCAGCGCCTCCAGCCGCTCCGGCTCGGTGAGCGGACGGCCGGGGCGGCGGCGCACGATCTCGGGCGCGTCAGGCTCGTTGGCGCCGGCGCCTTCGAGCGCGATCCGCGCATAATGGTCGGCGACCGTGCGGACCGCCGCCGCGGGGTCGCCGTGCGGCACCTTCACCGCGGGGTTCGCCGCGTCGAACTTCAGCGTCTCGCCATGGCACGAGGCGCAGTGCTTCTCGAAGCTGATCGGCATCATGCCGATGCCGCCGGAGTCCGGCACATGGCAGCTCGCGCAGGTGAGCTTCTCCATGTTCTTGGGCCAGCCGGTCGGCATGAGGTGGTCCTTGTGCGGGAACTTAAGGTTCGGCTTGTCGACCGGGCGCAGATCGGAGTCGAGCGACACCCGCACGATCTTCTTCGCCGCCGCGTCGGCGACCACCGACACCTTGAACTGCGGATGGCCGGCGCCGAACGGCCCGACATTCGACAGCTCGGTGTTCGGCGCGACCGACTTGATGTTGGCGTGGCAGTCCGTGCACTGGCTCTCCGCCCGCACGATCGCGCCGTGCGGGCCGTTATGCTCCTGATGGCAGGAGCCGCACCGCGTCTGGTCGAGCGCCGCGACCTGTACGACCTTCGGGTCGGCGTGGTGCTGTATCCCGGAATGGCACGTCAGGCACGCCTCGTCCCGCACCATCACGAACGGCTTGTCGTGGCAGGCTTGGCAGTTGTCGGCGAAGCTTTTGTGCGGGTCCGACAGCTCGCCCGCGGTCCAGGACAGGTTCACCGCCTTGGGCAGGGCGCGCTGCTTCGCCGGCGCGGCGGCGTCTTGGCGCAGGTTCGGCCGCGGGTCCGGATGCCGGTCGAGGAAGAAGGCGCCGACCGGAAGCGCGAAGAACAGCAGCGCGATGACGGCGAAGGCGAACCACGACATGCCCCGCTTGCCGAGTCCGGAGCGGTCGAGGCCGATCCGGCTATGCGACTGCAGCCGGGCGAGATCGTCGCCGAGCGGCTCCTTCATCTCCAGCGTCAGCGCGACGTCGAAGCCCGGCGGCGGTTCGACGACGATGATTTCGTACGGGCCGATCCGGATGACGTCGCCGATCTTGACCGCCGAGGCGCCGGTCACCGCGCCGTTGATGCGCAGCGGGTTCGGACCGACCTGATTGATGAACAGCCCGGATTCGTTGGCGTGCAGTTCCGCCTCGGCGAGGCCGACGCGCACGTCGGGCAGCAGAACCTCGTTGTCTGTGCCGCGCCCGAAGCGCAGCACCTCGGCGCCGGCCGTGGCCGGACGCTTGGATAGGCTGCCGTTCTTGCGAACGGTAAGCGTAGTGACCTGAACCTGCACGGACTAGACTCCCGCCGCCGCTGCGCCGATCGCGACACGCACCATGTTGCTCACCAGTAGAAGAAGACGGACACGATGTGCGCAACGAGCGCCGCGAGCAGACCGAAGGTCAGCGGCACATGGAAGTACAGCCAAATGTCCATGATTGCTTTGTATTGGATATCGCGGCGGATCCTCTCGAGGAACTCGGCCTTCTGACTGAGCAGGATAAGCAGCGCCCGCGCGGCCCGCTCCTGCTGCGGCGGCAGACGCTTGGCCATCTGCTGGACCTGGCGGAGCGCCGCCGCCGTCGCGCAGGACGGGTCCCGGCCGGAGAGCTGCCGCCATTTAGAGCCGCCGACGCGGGTCGCCTGATTGGCGTGCGCGACGACGAGCGCGATCTCGTCGTTGAGGGTCATCGCCGTCTGCCGCGCCTCTCCGTCGAGCGTCGCGACGCGGCTCAGCATCTGCCCCATCGTCGCGCCGCGGCGGTTGGCGGTCATCAGCGTCGGATAGCGGGTATAGGCGAAGACCCCGAAAGCGCCGCTCGCGATCACCAGCATCATCAGCACGTACGAGAGCGTGTGCACGTTCCAGCCGAACTGGAAGCCGGTATGGAGCGTCGCGACGACGATCAGCGACAGGCCGAGATAGACGTGCGCCGAGAGCCACGCCTGGACCCGGCCGGCCGCCGACGCATAGGCCCGCTTGCGGTAGCCGAACCACGTCAGCCAGAAGATGAGGCCCGCGCCGATCGTGCCGAGCGTGTACCCGAGCCACGTGCCGCCATTCGGCGGCTGGAGCGGGCTGTGCAAAGCGTAGGCGACGATCGAAACGAGGCACAGCACCGTCGCCAGCTTCATGAAAAAGAAGCGGCGGACGACGAGGAACGATTCGTGCGTGTCGGTTTCGAACGGACGCGGCGCGGTCCGCGCCGGCGGCGGAGCGGCGGTTTTGTCGGCAGCGGCCGGGCCGACCGGCACGGCGGCGGGGGAGACGGCGGCGTGATCGGTCATAGGCTTCTTCACCTCAGACGGCGCGGTCGCGCACGAAGGCGATGAACGCCTCGGGGTTGACGCGGATCGCCGCGCCGGTCGGGCAGGCGCGGACGCACGCGGGACCGGCGTCGTCGCCCTTGCACATGTCGCACTTCACGGCGTGCTTGCCGCCGGTGCGCTTGGCGAGACCCTGCGGGGTTTTGTCCTCGCCCGGCCCGTACCCGCTGCCGAAGAAGAGCCAGTTCAGCAGGCCCGGCTTCGGCGCCGGCACCGCCGCCATCTGGATGACGCCGTAGGGGCAGTTGCGTTCGCAGTTGCCGCAGCCGATGCAATCGTCGGTGATGTAGACCTCGCCGGTCTTGTCGCGCTTGATCGCGTCGGCCGGGCAATCCTTCATGCAGTGCGGATGCTCGCAATGCCGGCACGAGGTCGGCACGTGGATCGACGCGAAGGTCGGCCCCGCCTCGCGGTTCAGCCGCGAGACCCCGTGGTGGGTCTCGGCGCACGCCTTCTCGCAATTGTCGCAGCGGACGCAGAGCGCTTCGTCGATCAGCAGGACGTCGGTCGCCTCGCCGATGCCCTGCTCCAGCAGGAACTGGATCAGGCCGCCGTTCTCCGGCCGCATCTCGGTGCGCGCCTTTTCGACCAGCCGGCTCTCCAGCTTCGACTTCACCTGCCGGAGCAGCTCGGGATCGCGGTCGAGCAGCGCGCGGAACGCGGCGCTGTCGATCTTGATCGTCTCCGTTGCGACCGACGCCTTGACCGTCGCCGAGCGCGGCGCCTTGGTCAGCATCGCCATCTCGCCGACATAGTTGCCGGCCGGCAGGTAGGAGAGGACGATGTCCTTGCCGCCGATGCGGCGGGACACGCTGACCGCGCCGGAGCGGATCAGAAAGACCGGCTCGTCCTGCGCCCCCTCCTCGATCAGCACCTCGTTGGGCTTGAACGAGACGAGTTCCGCGGAGCGGACCACCTCGTCGAGGACCGAATCCTCGACCTTCGGCGCGAGATAGGTCTTGATCTGCCGGACGATCGCCACTTGGTCGATCGCGCGCTTGATCTCCGGCACCGACCGCTGCAACCGGATCATCGTGTTGCGCGGCACCTCCAGCAGCAGCGCGTCGCTGCGCGCCACCACCGTCGCCGTGCGGCGGCGGCCGGCGATCAGGCCCATCTCGCCGAAGAACTGCCCGGGCCCCAGCGTCACCACCTCGGCAGGGTTCGCCGGGTTGACCTGGATATCGACCTCGCCGTGCAGGATCGTGAAGAACGAATTGGTGAAGTCGCCCCGCTCGAACACGACCGAGCCGGGCGCCTTCTGGTGGACGCTGGCGCTGAGCAGGAACTCGCGGATCTGAAGCGTCGTGAGCGCGGCGTAGATCGGCAGGCGAGCGCGGATCAGGTCGATCAGCTCGCTCACCTTCAGCTTCGTCGGCAGCGAATCGAGCTTCCCCTGGATCAGCGGTTCGTCGGCGGGGGCGATATTGTTGCCGAGGATGAACTCGACGACCTCGTACCCCTGGTTCATGCACTGCTTGATCAGCGGATAGCCCGCCAGGGCGCCGATGATGTACAGGCCGGGAACGTTCGATTCGTACTGGTCGCTGACCTGCGGGAAGGCGGTGGGATTCGGGCTCGGGAAGACGATGCCGCACGATTCGACGAACTTGCGCGGCGGCAGCGCGCCGATTCGCGCGATGATCCGGTTGCACGGGACCTGCATCTCGCCGTCCGGCACGCTCAGCGTCAGCATGCCGGGCTCGATCTTCTTCGCGCCCGCGTTGAAGACGACCTGAAGCGAGCCGTCCTTCATGCCGGCCTGGACCAGCGCCACGTTGCCGGGCTTCGCGTACGGGAACTCGCCCTGGTTGTTGACCAGCGTGACGTTGTTGCCGGCGGACAGCGCGATCGCGTTCTCGATGCCGGCGTCGCCGCCGCCGATCACGACGATGTTCTCGTCCTTGTATTCGTCGGGATCGTCGAGCTGGTACTGCACGCGCTCCCAGGCGTCGCCGGGAACGCCGAGCTTGCGCAGGTTGCCCTGCAGCCCGATGCCGAGGATCACCGCCTCGGCCTCGATCACCTCGCCGCTCGCCAGCGTCAGCTTGAAGTCGCCGCGCTGGCCGGTGATCGCCGTCACCTCGGCGCTGAAGCGCACGTTGACCTTGGCGCTGTCCGCGATGCCGCGATCCCAGGTCTGCAGGATCTCCTCGCGCGAACTCTCCTTGAAGCCGAGATCGCTGCGCAGCGGCAGCGTGTTCGGCGTCGCCATCACGTGCTTCTTCTTCTGATACTTGTAGATGGTATCGGAGAAGTGCGGCGTGCGCTCCAGCAGGATATGCGAAGTGCCGCGCTTCGCCGCGCGCGCGGCCGCGCTCAACCCGCCGGGCCCCGACCCGACGATCGCGATCGCGTAGCGTTCACCCATATGAAAAGTCCCCCTAACACGCCCGCCCGAACGGACGGCCCGGCCCTTCTCAGGACCTACGCGATGTGCGTAATTTCATCTGCTAATTTATTGCTGGTGACGATATCGTAAAAAACTAAGCCGGGTCAAACGACAGAAATGCGCAGAACCTTGTTGCATCGACCTTTTCGCTCCGACGTTGCGGCAATGCCGCGGCCCAGCGCCGCGGCGCGGCTGCGGCGTGCCGTCCTCGCCTTGCTGCTGCCGCTCGGCGTCGCGTCCTGCGGCGGCGTCTGGTGGCCGGGCGGGGGCGGCGATCCGACCGATCCGGAAGCGACGTTCGCCCGCGCGTACTGGTACGAGGCGCAAGGCGCGACGGGCGAGGCCATGCGCGACTACGACGTCGTCATCGAACAGCATCCGCGATCGCCGCTCGCGGCGATCGCGCGCGAGCGGCTGGGCGGGCTCGGCGGCAGCGGATCCGCCGCCCCGGATCCGGGCGACCTCGCCCAGGGCGACGCCGCCTGCACCACACCCGGCCTCTATCCGAAGGACGGCCAGTGGTGCGGCATCGTCCGCAAGCGATTCGATCCCTACGTCCAGGTCGAGGTGACGCACCTGCGATTCGGCACGATCTGGGCGCTGGGCTTCAGCCGGTCGGTCTGCACCGGCAACCGCTTCCTCGGCTACTTCTCCTATGGCGAGCGCGTCTGGGTCCCGCGCACCTGCCTCGTGACGGGAAGGATCTGATCCGGCGGTCGCCGGCGAGCCCGATTCGCCGCCTGAACGTCACCCGCCCGGCGGCGGCGAAGGCCGGCGCGAACGACAGTCATCGGCGGCTTTCGCGGAGCCCGTTCCGCGCTTGACAGAGGCAGGCGATCCGAGCGTTATACCGCCGCCTTGCGGCCGCCGCCGTGCGCGCCAGTCATTACCTGCGCTTATCTTTACCGCCTACAAAGGCTCGTCATGTCGTCCATGATCTTTCTCACGGCGGTCCTTCTCGGGATCGTCGAGGGGCTCACCGAATTTCTTCCGGTGTCTTCCACCGGCCATCTCATCCTGGCCGACTCGCTGCTCGGCTTCGACGGCTCGTCGAGCAAGGTGTTCGACGTCGTGATCCAGCTTGGGGCCATCCTGGCCGTCGTCTGGGTCTATCGCGAGCGGCTGTGGCACGAGGCGACCGGTCTCGGCACCGACCCGCGGTCGCGACGCTTCGCCACGAACGTGCTGCTCGCCTTCCTGCCGGCGGCGGTGGTCGGCGCGCTGGCGCACGGCTTCATCAAGTCGGTTCTGTTCAACCCGTGGGTGGTGGCGGTCGCACTGGTCGTCGGCGGCGTCATCATCCTGATCATGGAGAGGATGCTGACGCGTCCGCGCGTCCACGATACGGACGACATGCCGGCCGGCACGGCATTCAGCATCGGCGTCTGCCAGCTCCTGGCGATGATCCCCGGCGTGTCGCGCTCGGGCGCCACGATCATGGGCGCGCTCGCCCTCGGCGTCGACCGCAAGGCGGCGGCCGAATTCTCGTTCTTCCTCGCGATCCCGACGATGTTCGGCGCGACGGCCTATGACCTCTTCAAGAACCGGCACGACCTCGGCGGCGGCGATGTCGCGACGATCGCCGTCGGTTTCGTCGTCTCGTTCATCGTCGCGCTCGCCGTGGTGCGCTGGTTCGTCGGCTTCGTGAGCCGGCACGGCTTCGGGCCGTTCGCGTGGTACCGCATCGCCGTCGGCGGGATCGCGCTGGTGCTGCTGTACCTGCACCGTTGAATCGGCGGGCCGCGGGCGGCGCGGCCCTCGATCAGTCCCTAAGCGGCGAATAGCCCTTGGCGCGCATGCAGCGCGAGATGATGTCGTCGGCCCGGCCGCGATTCTGTGCCTGCATCACGTCGCGGCGTACCGTCAGCGTGTTCGAATTCTGCCAGTCGGTGCTGCGGGTCGACAGGATGTCCTGATCGATCGCGACGTCGCGGTCGACGACCCGCCGCGCCTCGCTGCGGCATTGGGCGAGGTCGGCGGAAACCTGCTCCGACGGCGCGCCGTCGCGCTGCCATTGCGCGGCCCCGAAACCGGCGCAGCCGGCCATCAGCACGCACGCGGCGGCGATCTTAAGGTGTGGAAACCGGAACGGCACGATCGCCCCCTGGTAGAACGGCAACGGAAGATTAACCGGCCGACCATACAACGGCGGCATGCGATCGAGCCAGCACCGTAGCCTCCGCCGCAGCCTCGCCGCGCTTCTCGCCGCGGCGCCGCTCCTCGCCGGCTGCAACGTCTGGCAGGACCGCGCCGAGTTCGCGCCGCCGCAGAGCCGCTGGCCGAACACGCAGCCGTCCGCGGTCAAGGCCGACGCGATGCCGCCGCCGATCCCGATCTCGCACTGCTACCGCACGCTCGCCACGGTCGACTGCTTCGCGACGCCGCAGCCGGATCGGGCGAGCGGCTACACCGGCACATATCCGACGCCCTGAACGGGCCGGGCAGGTGGCTGACGGCCTGAGCTAGATCCGCGTTGCCGCGGCGGCGGATCGCCGCGCGGCGACGTCGGCCAGCACGCGCCGCTTCTCGTCGACGCCGTAGGAGAGCCAGCGGGCGATCTCCTCGATCGTCCGCCAGCAGCCGCGGCAGAAGCCGGTCGTCGGGTCCATCACGCAGACCGCCACGCAGGGCGAGAGCGGCGCCCGCGGCGACGGCTCAGCTCCGGTAGCTGCCATTGATGTCGATGTAGCGGTGCGTCAGGTCGCAGGTCCATACCGTCGCCTGCCCCGCCCCGATCCCGAGATCGACCGCGATCAGGATCTCGCGGCCCGCCATGTGCGCCGCGACCGGCCGCTCGTCGTAGCCCGGCACCGGGCCGCCGGCCTCGGCGATCCGCACGCCGCCGACGCTGACCGAGAGGCGGTCGCGCTCGGCCCGCTCGCCGGACTTGCCGACCGCCATCACGATGCGGCCCCAGTTCGCGTCGCCTGCCGCGAGCGCGGTCTTGACCAGCGGCGAGTTGCCGATCGTAAGGCCGATCCGGCGCGCCGCCTCGTCGTTTTCAGCACCCGTCACGGTGATCGTGACGAACTTCTCCGCGCCCTCGCCGTCCTTCACGATCTGGTGCGCGAGGTCGATCATGACGCTGTCGAGCGCGGTCACGAACGCGGCGAGCCGGGGGTAGTCGGCGCGCTCGACCGGGTGGTGCCCGGCCTGCCCGGTGGCGCAGAGCAGCACGGTGTCGCTGGTCGACGTGTCGCCGTCGACGGTGATGCTGTTGAACGAGCGGTCGGCGCTCGCCACGAGGAGCGCCTGGAGCGCCGGCGCGGCGACCGCCGCGTCGGTGAAGACGTATCCCAGCATCGTCGCCATGTTCGGCGCGATCATGCCCGAGCCCTTCGCGAACCCGGCGATCCGCACCGGCACGCCGTCGATCTCGGCCGTCGCCTCGGCGAGCTTTGGGAAGGTGTCGGTGGTCATGATGGCGCGCGCCGCAGCGCCCCAGCCGTCGGCCGAGAGCTGCGCCGCGAGGCCGGGCAGCGCCGCGACGATCTTCTCGCCCGGCGGCGGCTCGCCGATGACGCCGGTCGAGGAGACGAACACCTCCGCCGGATCGCACCCCAGCGCCTTCGCCGCCGCCGCCGCCGTGTCCTCGACGACGCGCCGCCCCTTGGCACCGGTGAAGACGTTGGCGTTGCCGGAGTTGACGACGACCGCCCGCACCCGGCCGCCCGGCAGGATCTCGCGGCACCAGTCGACCGGCGCGCCGCAGGTCGTCGAGCGCGTGAACACCGCCGCGACCGTCGAGCCCGGCGCCAGCTCGGCGAGCATCAGGTCGGTGCGGCCGGCGTAGCGGACGCCGGCCATGCCGGCGGCGAAGCGAACCCCGGCGAGCGGCGCGATCTCGGGGATGCGCGCCGGGGCGAGCGGCGAGACGGGCAGCGGCGCGGCCATCGCGGACGGCTCAGTTCTTCTTGCCGGCAGGGGGCGCGGCGGGAGCGGCGGCCGGCGCGGCGCTGCCGGCGGACGGCGCGGCGCTGCCGGCGGGCGGCATCGGCGAGCCGTCGAGCGCGAAGGTCTCGACCTTCGCCTGATCGCGCAGGCTCTTGATCTTGTCGTTGATGACCTCGCGGGCGATCGAGCTGGTCAGCTCCTCCTTCGCCTCGTCGAAGCTCGGCGGCTGGCCCATCCGCCGGTCCTCGACCTTGATGACGTGGTAGCCGAACTGCGTCTTGACCGGCTCCTTGGTGTACTCGCCCTTCTTCAGCTTGAAGGCGGCGTCGGAGAATTCCGGCACCATCTCCTCGCGCGAGAACCAGCCGAGGTCGCCGCCGTTCTGCGCCGCCGGATCGGTCGACTTCTTCTTGGCAAGGTCCGCGAAGTCGGCGCCCTTGTTCAGATCGGCGATGACCGCCTTGGCGTCCGCCTCCTTCTCGACGAGGATGTGCCGCGCGTTCACCTCCTCCTTCGGCGGGTTGTCCTTGACGTACTGCTCGTACTTGGCCTTGAGCTTGTCGTCGGTCGCCGCCTTCTCGACCTCCTTGCCGATATAGGCCTGCTGAAGCACCCGGTCTTCGACGCGGGCGAGCTGCTTCTTGACCTCGGGATCCTGGTCGAGCTTCTCCTGCCGCCCGGCCTCGCTCAGCAGCTTGCCGTTGACCATCTGGTCGAGCAGCATCGGATAGATCGATTCCAGCGGCATCTGCTGGATCTGCTGCGGCAGCCCGCGCTGCGCCGCCTCGACGTCGGAGCGATGCAGCTCCTGGCCGTTGATGCGGGCGACGACGGGATCGTCGGCGGCCGAAGCGGCCGCGAAGGACACGGCGGCCGCACCGGCGGCAAGGATCGAAAAGGCGGTCAGGGCGGGGGCGAGACGGCGGAACGGCGACATTAGAATTTCCTCGGACGAGCCTCCGCAGAGGGAGCAGCGGCTGAAAGCGTCTCACTAAGGCCATCCGGCGCAGCGCGCAAGACATGCCGCGCGCCCGCCGCGCGCCCGCCCGTCACTGGCCGAGTGTCAAATTGACACTGCCGCCGTCTCCTCCTATCTGTGTCCCTGTCGTAGCAGGCGACCTTTTTTCTCCAGCCATCCTTGAGGTCTTGATGTTCGGCGCCCTTGCTCGGCGACTGTTCGGCACCGCCAACGACCGTTATGTGAAAGCCCTCCAGCCGACGGTCGAGGCGATCAACGCGGCGGAGCCCAAGCTCGCCGCGCTCGACGATGCCGGGCTGCGCGCCCAGACCGACCTGCTGAAGAAGCGACTGGCGGACGGCGAAACCGTTGACGACATCCTGGTCGACGCCTTCGCGACGGTGCGCGAAACGGCCAAGCGCGTGCTCGGGCAGCGGCACTTCGACGTGCAGCTGATGGGCGGCATGGTGCTGCACCGCGGCATGATCGCCGAGATGAAGACCGGCGAAGGCAAGACGCTGGTCGCGACGCTCCCGGTCTACCTCAACGCGCTGGCCGGCAAGGGCGTGCACGTCGTCACCGTCAACGACTACCTCGCCAAGCGCGACAGCGAGTGGATGGGGCAGATCTACCGCTTCCTCGGCCTCACCGTCGGCTGCATCGTGCACGGGCTCGACGACGACGAGCGGCGGGCACAATACGCCGCCGACGTCACCTACGGCACGAACAACGAGTTCGGCTTCGACTACCTCCGGGACAACATGAAGTTCCGCCTGGAGGACATGGTCCAGCGCGCCTTCAACTTCGCGATCGTCGACGAGGTCGACTCGATCCTGATCGACGAGGCGCGGACGCCGCTGATCATCTCCGGGCCGACGGAAGACAACTCCGAGCTCTACATGAGCGTCGACAAGGTGATCCCGGCGCTGGCGCCCGAGGATTACGAGAAGGACGAGAAGCAGCGGGCGGTGACGCTGACCGAGGGCGGCGTCGAGCGGATCGAGACCCTGCTGCGCGAGCACGGCATCCTGAAGACCGGCGGGCTGTACGACCTGCACAACGTCAACATCGTGCACCACGCCAATCAGGCGCTGCGCGCCCACAAGCTGTTCACGCGCGACGTCGACTACATCGTCAAGGACGACAAGGTCGTCATCATCGACGAGTTCACCGGCCGCATGATGGAGGGCCGGCGCTATTCCGAGGGCCTGCATCAGGCGCTGGAGGCCAAGGAAGGCGTCACGATCCAGAACGAGAACCAGACGCTCGCCTCGATCACCTTCCAGAACTATTTCCGCCTCTACCCGAAGCTGGCCGGCATGACCGGCACGGCGATGACCGAGGCGACCGAGTTCGGCGACATCTACAAGCTCGAAGTCATCGAGATCCCGACCAACGTCCAGGTCGCGCGGCTCGACGAGGACGACGAGGTCTACCGCACCCGCCGCGAGAAGGACGAGGCCGTCGTCCAGGCGATCGAGGAGGCGCACAAGAAGGGCCAGCCGATCCTGGTCGGCACGATCAGCATCGAGCGCTCGGAGGAGCTGTCGGCGCTGTTCAAGAAGCGCAAGATCCCGCATCAGGTGCTGAACGCCCGCTATCACGAGCAGGAGGCGTACATCATCTCCCAGGCCGGCCGGCCGGGCGCGGTGACGATCGCCACCAACATGGCCGGCCGCGGCACCGACATCCAGTTGGGCGGCAACCTCGACATGCGGCTCCGCCACGAGCTGCCCGGGATCGAGGACGAGGACGAGCGCGAGGCGCGCGCCGTGCAGATCCGGAAGGAGATCGAGGAGGCCCGCGGCCTGGTCGTCGCCGCCGGCGGCCTCTACGTCGTCGGCAGCGAGCGGCACGAGAGCCGCCGCATCGACAATCAGCTCCGCGGCCGTTCCGGCCGCCAGGGCGATCCCGGCGCCTCGAAGTTCTTCGTCAGCCTCGAAGACGACCTGATGCGCATCTTCGGGTCCGAGCGCATGGATTCGATGCTGCAGAAGCTCGGCCTCCAGGAGGGCGAGGCGATCATCCACCCCTGGATCAACAAGGCGCTGGAGAAGGCGCAGCAGAAGGTCGAGGCGCGGAACTACGAGATCCGCAAGCATCTGCTGAAGTACGACGACGTGATGAACGACCAGCGCAAGGTCGTCTATCAGCAGCGCAAGGAGCTGATGGGCGCCCGCGACGTCGCCCAGATGATCCTCGACATGCGCCACGAGGTCGTCGAGGACGTGGTGTCCCGCTGCATCCCGCCGAACGCGCTGCCCGACCAGTGGGACGTCCAGGGGCTGCACGAGGAGTGCCTGCGGCTCTTCAACCTCGACATGCCGGTCGCCGAGTGGGCGAAGGAGGAGGGCATCGCCGACGCCGAGATCCGCCAGCGGATCGGCGACGCGATCGACCGCAAGATGGCGGAGAAGGCGGCCAATTACGGCCCCGACATCATGCGGATGGCCGAGAAGAGCCTGCTGCTTCAGCTCCTCGACCAGAGCTGGAAGGACCACCTGCTCTCGCTCGACCATCTGCGGCAGGGCATCAACCTGCGCGCCTATGCGCAGCGCGATCCGCTGAACGAGTACAAGCGCGAGGCCTTCGAGTTGTTCGAGCAGATGCTGGCGGCGCTGCGCGAGCAGATCGTCAGCCTGCTGGCGCATGTCGAGCTGCGGGTGCAGCGCGCCGAGGACGCCGCTGCCTTCATGCCGCAGCAGTCGCAGCCGCGCGAGCTGCACGAGACGCGCAGCGATCCCGCCTTCGCCGACGCCGAGGAGGATCTCGCGACGGGCACGACCGGCCGGCCGGTGCGCCGGAGCGGTGGCGGTGGCGGTGGCGGTGCGTCATTGGGCGCCGCCCCACCCTTCGCCGGCACGCCGCGCAACGCCCAGTGCCCCTGCGGCTCGGGCAAGAAGTTCAAGCACTGCCACGGGGCGCTGGTCTAGGCCGTCGTGGCCTGAGCCTAGCCCGCCCGAGGGAGCCGGCCCTCGTCAGGGGCGTGGTGCGCGCGAAGGCTCGTCGAGGCCGACAACATTC
>DASWRT010000221.1:0-18477 GCA_036403035.1 Allostellaceae bacterium
AACGTCTTTTCCGTATTGAACGTGAGTCCATCCAAGCGATTGCGCGCCTCGACGACAGACTTCTTTTTCGCGTCTTCGCCGGCGTGCGACTCGGCGTCCTTGATCATCTTGTCGATCTCGTCCTTTGAGAGACCGCTCGACGCCGTGATCGTTATCTTTTGTTCGCGGCCGGTGCCGACGTCTTTAGCCGAGACGTTGACGATGCCGTTGGCGTCGATGTCGAATGTCACCTCGATCTGCGGCATGCCGCGCGGCGACGGCGGGATGCCCATCAGGTCGAACTGGCCGAGCAGCTTGTTGTCGGCAGCCATCTCGCGCTCGCCCTGGAAGACGCGGATGGTGACGGCATTCTGGTTGTCCTCGGCGGTCGAGAACACCTGGCTCTTCTTGGTCGGGATCGTGGTATTGCGGTCGATGATGCGGGTGAACACGCCGCCCAGGGTCTCGATGCCGAGCGAGAGCGGCGTGACGTCGAGCAGCAGCACGTCCTTGACGTCGCCCTGGAGCACGCCCGCCTGGATCGCGGCGCCGATCGCGACGACCTCGTCCGGGTTGACGCCCTTGTGCCCTTCCTTCCCGAAGATCTCCTTCACGACCTGCTGGACGCGCGGCATGCGGGTCATGCCGCCGACGAGGACGACCTCGTCGATCTCTGAGGCCTTGAGGCCGGCATCCTTCAGCGCCACCTTGCACGGCTCGACCGTCCGCTGGATCAGGTCGTCGACCAGCGCTTCGAGCTTGGCGCGCGTCAGCTTGACGTTGAGGTGCTTCGGGCCGGTCTGGTCGGCCGTGATGAACGGCAGGTTGACATCGGTCTGTATCGCCGAGCTGAGCTCGATTTTCGCCTTCTCCGCTGCTTCCTTCAGGCGCTGCAGCGCGAGGCGGTCGCTGCGCAGGTCGATGCCCTGCTCCTTTTTGAACTCGTCGGCGAGATAGTCGATGATGCGCTTGTCGAAGTCCTCGCCGCCGAGGAACGTGTCGCCGTTCGTTGACTTCACCTCGAACACGCCCTCGCCGATGTCGAGGATCGAGATGTCGAAGGTGCCGCCGCCGAGATCATAGACCGCGATCTTGCCCTTGCCTCTTTTCTCGAGTCCATAGGCGAGCGCGGCCGCGGTCGGCTCGTTGACGAGGCGCTGCACCTCGAGGCCGGCGATCGTGCCAGCGTCCTTGGTCGCCTGGCGCTGGCTGTCGTTGAAGTAGGCCGGCACGGTGATCACCGCCTGGGTGACCTTCTCGCCGAGATAGGCTTCGGCGGTCTCCTTCATCTTCTGGAGGATGAAGGCGCTGATCTGGCTCGGGCTGTAGCGCTTGCCCTGCGCCTCGACCCAGGCGTCGCCGTTGTCGCCGCGGACGATCTTGTACGGGACGAGGTCCTTGTCCTTCTGGACGATCGGGTCGTCGTAGCGGCGGCCGATCAGGCGCTTGATCGCAAAGATGGTGTTCTCGGGATTGGTCACCGCCTGCCGCTTGGCCGGCATGCCGACGAGGATTTCACCGTCCCTGGTGAACGCCACGATCGACGGCGTCGTGCGCATCCCCTCGGCGTTCTCGATCACCTTCGCCTGACCGCTCTCCATTACCGCGACGCACGAATTCGTCGTCCCAAGATCAATCCCGATAACTTTGGCCATGTCGCGCACCTCCGGCGATTTTTGTCGAACCTGCTTGAAAGCGGCACCTACGGGCTGATGGTGATCCGGTTTTCGACCTTGGTGACGCCGGGAGCCAGTCAGGCGACCCGCTCCGCCTCCTCCCGCTCCGCCCACGAGCGCACGGTGCCCTTCAGGATCACCTCGCTGCCGTGCGTCTCGACCGTGATGCGGTTTGCATCGAGCTCCGCGCTTCGCCGGAATGCCGCCTCGATCTGGTGCTGGATGTCGCTCGCCGCTGCCTTCGGCTGCAGCCGGAGCAGATTGCTGACGCCCTTCACCCCTTTCACCCGGCGGACCACGGTCTCCGCTCGATCGCGCTGGTAGTTCCACTCGACCTCGCCGTCGAGCGTGACCCGCCCTGTGTTGACGATCACCTTGATGTGCTCGGAGGCGAGCGAGAGATAATTCTTGATCGCCGCGACGGCGTCGCGTGCGATCTCGGGATCGGGCCGCTCGTCCACCGCCGGCAGACGGACCTCGATGTTGTTCGCCACCCCGACCACGTCGGCGACGCGCTTGGCCGCCCGTTCGGCCTCCCATTTCTCCATGTAGCTGTGCACGAACCCGCTCAGCGTCACGACGCCGTCCTTCACCGCCACCCCGACGTCGGTCGGGTCGACGTCCGGGTCCCAGCGCAGTTCGTCCTCGACGTCGCGCTTGATGTCGCTGTCTGGCCGCACCCGCCGTCTCCTCGGAATGGCTGTGGGGATGAGAAGGTTCGCTCGCGAACGTGCGCTTGCCCCGTCCGCCCGCAGCTGCGAAGGCCTGCGCCCCTTTGGCCGCACATCCAGGAGCGTCCGGGCAGCGCCTGTTGCATGGAGTATGTGCGGCAGGCCGTAGCGCCGCCTTGACCGGCGTCAAATTTCGCGTTTTCCCGCCCAAGCCTCCGGCGCGGCGCGGCGCGCCTGACCCGGATCGGCGGTTCCGTTCCTACGCGCTCCGTTCCCTCGGTTCCGCCCGTGTCAGCCGGGTACTAACTTGCCGCAGCGAGTTACGCCCTGTTTGCCGCCGCGTCGGTCCGTGCGGTTTCGTCGTTCGAGTACACGACCGGAATCCCGTTCGCTTCGGCATACCTCAGCGCCCATTCGAGAGCGGCCGCATGCCCCGTGGCGTCGTGGTAGACGTCCTCCCACGCCAAACGGCCGTCGGCATCGAACCAGCACTCGACGACGAAGCTCGCCGGCATCCGTCCCGCCAGGGTGTCCACGAGATCGGTCGTAACGACGAGGTATCGCGGCGCGGTGACGAATGTCGCATCGACGCCGCTCCTTGCCGATTCGAACCTCGCGACCGAAACCATGGCGTCCTCTTGACGTTGCCTGTTTGCCGTCCGTCGACAATCGACGCGGCACGGGATTCGAAATGCGTCTGGCTAAGGTGCCGAGTGCATTCGTGGCCCACCGGCCGAGCCATAGGGCTCACCGTCACCGCCTGTTGCAAGCTTGTGCTGGTTCAAAGCAAAGCTGCTGTCGCCGGTCCCACGGCGATACGACGGCCTATCATGGCGCGTCCTCCCCGGCCACGCCTGCGCCGGGGTACGGTTCGCTCGGCAGGCCCGGGCCCGGACGACGCGTCGCTCGCCGCCGTCGCCACATGTCTTCCCGGCGGTCCTGATCGCGCACCAGCCAATATACGGCGCCCAGTGTCAGGATCGCCGTCGCAAGGGCGAATAGCTCTGTGGCGGGAGTGCTCTTGAGATCCAGGATGATGAATTTCCGTACCAGCGCGAGGATTGCGATGAGCACGATCGCGCGCACTTGGATCACGCTGTCCTGGCGCTCCAGCACGACCAGCAGCGAGTGCTTGAACTCCAGCGCGATGAGCACGGTAAAGATCATCCCGAAGATCGTCTGGAACGTCGCCGGATCGGCCGGATCGAGAATGCCGAGGATAAGCAGGTGGATGATGTTCCAGGCGAGGTGCCACGTCGCGGTCGCGATCACGAGCGCGATCAGGGTGATGAGCACGAGCACCACGACATGCTCGAACTTCCCGTAAAACGTCAGAGTCGGCCAGAGTCGCCCGGCACCTTCGACCTCGTCGCGCAGCCTCATCGTGCCGTGCCTCGTTCGAGCAGTTCGATGTGTCCAACGCGGAAACGGAGCGTTGCATGATCAACGCTGATCGATGTGCACCGTGATGGCGACGGCGCGGTGCGCCGAGCCGGCGTAGAGCCGTGGCAACCCACGGCTCCCCGACGGAGGTGGCGCGGTGCTTTCTTCTGGCTGGGAGAATCCCTTTGAGATGAAGAACCGACGAGCGGTTCCATAACGGTCCCTGCTTCAGGCCACATGCATATGCAAGGCTGCACCGCGCGCTGCCCATGAATTGTGGTCAGCGCCATGATAGTTCTACTGAGAATCGCTTTAACCACCTCAGCCGGATCGCTTACCGCCACCACGTGCCGGCCAAGTCAGCAGCGATGGTGGTTCTGGTTCCACTCCGCGACCGCGCAGGTGCAGACGGAAACCACGCTGGGTCATCATGCCCGGCAACGGCGCGGCATCGCCTTGACGATCGTCAATTTTTGGTAGTGTCTCATGTGTGGACGGCGCCTGCGTCGCAAGGGAAATGTGAGTTTCGGCTTTCCGGTCGGGTGCGCTCATGATGGAATGGACGGCCCCGCTTCCCCGAAATTAGTGCGCCGCCGGATGTTCCGGCGAGCGAACCGGAGGAGAGCGGGACATGGAGATCGCGGTTATCGGGCTGGATCTCGCCAAGTACGTTTTTCAGGTGCACGGCGTCGATGCTGCGGGACACGCGGTGCTGAGGCGCAAGCTCCGGCGCGGCGAGGTGCTGGCGTTCTTCGCCAAGCTGCCGCGCGCCCTCGTCGGGATCGAGGCCTGTCACACGGCCCATTACTGGGGGCGCGAGCTTGCCAAGCTCGGTCACGAGGTGCGGCTCATGCCGCCGCAGTTTGTTAAGCCTTACGTGAAGAGCCAGAAGAACGACGCCGCCGACGCCGAGGCAATCTGCGAGGCGGTGCAGCGCCCGAACATGCGCTTCGTGCCGGTGAAGTCAGCCGACGAGCAAGCCGTCATCCTGCGGCACAGGACCCGCGACCTGCTCATTCGCCAGCGCAGCTCTCTGGTCAGCGCCATTCGCGCCCACTTCGCCGAGTTCGGCATCACCGTCGGCCAAGGCATCCGCAACATCGAGCGGCTGTTGGCCCTGCTCCAGACGGAAGGGGGCGAGCGCCGCATGCCGGCGATCGCGACGGAGATGCTCGGCATACTACAGACACAGTCAAAGGGGCGTTCACCTCAATCGCAGTCGCCGGCAATCGGAAGCGCCCTCGTAGGGATGCAGCGCCACGAGCCGACCGCCGCGCACCTCACCGCGATACGTGCCCCACCGTGCGTCGCGGTTGTCGGCAACACGGCTGCCGACTCGCTCACCTTGACCTCTCCTGGACGCCGGGGATGAAGTCAATAGTAGGTCGGTGCCGCCGACACGGGTAGCATCCAGCGGAGCCGAGCGCACCTCGGTCGCCTATCTGGCGCGGTTGGCTCCGGCCGAGCCGAGGGAGGTGCTCTCGTCAGAACTCGTCCGCCGCGATCACGTACGTTCGGTCATCACGCAGATGGTCCCGGACGAGTGCGCGCACGATGCCACCTTGCCGACCGCCTCCGGCCCGAATGTGTCGTCCAGAAAGCGAAGGAGTTGCGCTCGCGTAACGAGTACGCCAATCGCGATAGGATCGACGTACTGGATGGCAAGGTTTTGCTCTGCTGCCCACTCCCCGACGACGTTGATCCAATAAGAGCCCGGCCGCGGCGTCGGTGGCATCAAATGGATCTTATCCTCACGCGGCGTGTCGAGCCTGCGCGGCTTCTTGAGGATGGCTTCAAACTCGTCGTCGTCGACCGTATCGATCCAGAAGTCGCTATAAGTCATCCCGCCTTGCTCCGCCTCCAACCAGCGAATAGCGACTTTCGCCTAATATAACGATTTGGTCGCTAGCGCACTGAATGCCGCCGGAAAACTTCAACCGTCACCCCTGCCGTATCCGAGCGGCGGACTTTGGCATCTCGACCACCTCCGCGCCCGCATTGCCCCGCATCACGGCATCAATCTGCGCGGCGACCGCATCGGCGGCGGCGATGAGGCGCGATCGAGATGGTGAATGTCGCGCCGCGTCACCGTGCCCGAGCATGGCGGCGACCGTAGCCCCTGTATAGCCCAGCTCGTCAGCGACGCCGGCGAACGAGTGCCGCAGCACGCGCGCCGTCACCCCGGCCAGCGCCGCGCGGTGGCCAACGATCCGCTGAATGGCCTTCGGCAAGCCGCCAAACGGCGGTTGCCGATCTCGCCTAGCAACACGTAATCGCATCCGTCGCGTGGGTAGCGCGTCGAGTACCGCGATCGCCGCCACAACGAGCGGGCGCACGCTGCCGCACTCTTTGGAGTCGGTGAGCCGAAGGCGTTGCCTGCGCCGGTCCATCTCGGCATGCTTCAAGTGCGCGATTCGCTGAGCCGCGCGCCGGTGAGCGCCAGCAGACGCACTGCCGCGATCGCGTAGAGCGGTTCTCACCGGTCCCGCGGCCTCGTCAAGCGCCGCGCAGAACGCGCGATACTCCTCCACGGACGGCCGCCGCTCGCGGCGGCGGTCCGCAGGGCGGTTGATGCCACGCACCGGGTTGTTCGGCCGAGGCCCCTCCGAGACGGCGGGGGGCGTGATCGAATGACCCGGTAGGCGCCGAGATCAAGGAGCGTCGCGCGTGAGTGCTGGGTGAGTCCTGGGCTTCTAAAACGAAACACCACGATCGGCGCTAAGTGCTTGGTGCCCCCGGGGAGACTCGAACTCCCACGCTGTTGCCAGCAACAGATTTTGAGTCTGCCGCGTCTACCGGTTCCGCCACAGGGGCCTGTGTCGCGCGCGCCACTATAGCCGGGGGTGCGGCAGGGTCAATCACGGCGCGGCGGCGGCGATGGCGGCGGCCGCCCCCCCGCACGAGCGTCACGGACGGCGGCGCTTGCGCCCGCGGCGCCGATGCGGCTACATCGCCCGTCCCTTTCCGTCCGCGACTCGCAACGTTCCGCAGGTCCGGCCGTTAAAGGCACGGCCGCCGCCCGCCTGCTCCGCAACATAACGAGCCCGCCGCCCACTCCCATGCTGCAACGACTCTACGACCGGACGATGCGCCTCGCCGCCGCGCCGCATGCCATGGCGGCCCTCGCCGCGATCTCGTTCATCGAGAGTTCGTTCTTTCCGATCCCCCCGGACGTGCTGATGATCCCTATGGTGCTGTCGGCGCGCCGCCGCGCGTGGCGGATCGCGGCGGTCTGCACTGCGGCGTCGGTGGCGGGCGGCTATCTCGGCTACGCGATCGGCTATTTCGGGTTCGACGTGATCGGCAAGCCGATCCTCGAATTCTACGGCGCGATGGACAAGTACACCGCGGTCAAGGCGACCTTCGACCAGTGGGGCGCGTGGTTCATCATCATCAAGGGGATGACCCCGATTCCCTACAAGCTGGTGACGATCTTCAGCGGCGCCGTGCATTTCGACCTGCTGCAGTTCACGCTTTCGTCCTTGATCTCGCGGGCGCTGCGCTTCTTCCTGCTGGCGGCGTTGCTGTGGCGGTTCGGCGAGCCGATCCGCAGCTTCGTCGAGGAACGGCTGACGCTGGTGACGTCGGCCTTCGTCGCGGCTCTGGTTGGCGGTTTCCTTCTGTTGCGCTATCTCTGAGGCTCGGCCGGTCGCGCCGCCCCCTCCCGCAGGCGACCGGCGGCGCAGCAGGATCCTCATGCGATGACCAGTTCCTCCGTTCGCCTTGCCGCTTTCCTGATCCTCGCCGCAAGCGCAGCGGTGCTCGGCGGCGCCCTTCTCTTCGAGTATGTCGGCGGACTGCCGCCCTGCACGCTCTGCCTCTATGAGCGCTGGCCGTACAAGGCGGCGATCGTGTTGTCGCTGGTCGGGCTGACGACCGGCGACCGGCCGGCGACGCGCTGGCTCGTTCTGCTGTGCGCCGGGCTCTTCGCATCGGGGGCCGTCCTGGCGTTCTACCATGTCGGCGTGGAGCAGCACTGGTTCGCCGGCCCGTCCGCCTGTACCGGCACCGACGCGGCGGCCGATTCGGTCGAGGCGCTCAAGGCGCAGATCATGGGCAAGAAGCCGGTGCGCTGCGACGAGGTGCCGTGGGCGCTGTTCGGCGTTTCGCTGGCAGGCTGGAACCTGCTTGCCTCGGCCGGGCTCGCACTGGGCTGCTTCGCCGCGTTCCGCAGCCTCGCCGGGGCGCGGCGGCGCCGGGGGGCGTTCGCGTGACTGCGCCGCGGCAGCAGCAGCCGGTGGTCGCGCCGGAGCCGGGCAAGGCAGCGGCAGCGCCGCCACCGCGCGTCCGTCCGCCGCGCCTGCCGGGCGATCCGGCGCCGGACGAGGCGGTGCGCCGCATGATCCGCGTCGACCATGCCGGCGAGTACGGTGCGGCGCGGATCTACGAGGGACAACTCGCGGTACTCCGCCGCTCGCCGGTCGCACCGACGATTCGCCGCATGGCGGCGCAGGAGAAGCGGCATCTCGACACGTTCGACCGGCTGATCGCCGAGCGGCGGGTGCGGCCGACGCTGCTCGCCCCGCTTTGGCACATCGCGGGATATGCGCTCGGCGCGGCGACGGCACTGCTCGGCGACCGGGCGGCGATGGCGTGCACGGTCGCGGTCGAGGAAGTGATCGACGAGCACTACCGCGTTCAGGCCGAGGCGCTCGCGGCCGAATCGATTCGGGCGGACGCGGGACTGCGGGAGACCATCGAGGAGTTTCGCGCCGACGAGATCGAGCACCGCGACACCGGCCTCGCGCACGGTGCGGAGCAGTCCGGCGCCTATCCGTTCCTCGTCGGCGCGATCAAGTCCGGCACGCGTCTGGCGATCCGGCTGTCGACCCGGATTTGAACCGCGGGACGCCGCCTCCCCGCGCCGCGCCGGAGCGGCCCAGGCAACGCATAACGGCCCGCAGGTTCAACTCCGCTCTCCTCAGTGATCGTAAGTGAGCTGGCGGGTGCCGCCGCCGCCGCGGTGCTCCAGGGCGGCCTTGACCGGGCAATGCCCGTTGAGGCCGCGCAATGCCAGCGCGCCGCCGGCGAGGCCCATCAGCAGACCCAGCCCGCCCTTCTTGTTGAGCCCTCCCGCCGCCATCGCGAGGCCGAAGACGACGGAGGCCGCGCGTTCGGTCAGCGACAGGTTGCGCTGGCCGCCGAAAGCATGTTCGTACGTGTCCGTGACAATATTCGCCATGACCGGGCTCTCCGCTTCGTTTCGATCGAACCATCTCCGAAACACGCCGCCGCGGCGCGGGTTCCAGGGCGCGGCCGGCGGTCGGCCTCGCGGGCTGTTGCGAAGCTGCCGCTCGAATCTGTCACGAAAAGCCGTTAGGATCGGGGGCATGGCACAGCCCGTTGGTATTCTGCCCTTTTGCGCTACCATCCTTTGCATGCCGGCCGGTGGCGACAGCGAGGGACGCGAGGCATGACGACCAGAACGACGAGACGCTGACGGGCCCGCGCCATGCTGCCACCTCCTGACAGTTGCCTGGCGCTGGTGCTAAACGCGGATTTCCGTCCGCTCAGCTACTTCCCGCTGTCGCTGTGGTCGTGGCAGGAAGCGATCAAGGCGGTGTTCCTCGACCGGGTCAACATCGTCGCCGAGTACGACCATATCGTCCGCAGCCCATCCTTCGAGATGCGGCTGCCGAGCGTGATCTCGCTCAAGGAATACATTCCGGCCGCGCGGCGTCCCGCCTTCACGCGCTTCAACGTGTTCCTGCGCGACCGCTTCACCTGCCAGTATTGCGGCGATCGCTTCCCCACGCACGAGCTGACGTTCGACCACGTCATCCCGCGCTCGCGCGGCGGCCGGACGACGTGGCGGAACGTCGTGACCTCGTGCTCGGACTGCAATCTGCGAAAGGGCAACCATCTGCCCGTCGTATACGGGATGATGCCGCTCACCCCGGCCCACGAGCCGACGACGTTCCAATTGCAGGAGAACGGGCGATCCTTTCCGCCCAATTTCCTGCACGAGAGCTGGCGCGACTACCTGTACTGGGACGTCGAACTGGAGGCGTGATCCCCGAATCGGGCCGCTTGCATCCGGTCGGGCTCAGCGCGTCGGGATCGGCCGCTCTCCGCGGTAGTCGTAGAAGCCGCGGTTCGCCTTGCGGCCCAGCCAGCCCGCCTCGACATACTTCACCAGCAGCGGGCACGGCCGGTACTTCGAATCGGCGAGCCCCTCGTACAGCACTTGCATCACCGCGAGGCAGGTGTCGAGGCCAATGAAGTCCGCCAGTTCCAGCGGTCCCATCGGGTGATGCGCGCCGAGCTTCATCGCCGTGTCGATCGCCTCGACGGAGCCGACACCCTCGTACAGCGTGTAGACGGCCTCGTTGATCATCGGCAGCAGGATGCGGTTGACGATGAAGGCCGGGAAATCCTCGGCCGCCACCGGCATCTTCCCGAGTCGGACCGACAGTTCGCGCGTCGTGGCGAACGTCGCCTCGTCGGTCGCGATGCCGCGGATCAGCTCGACGAGCTGCATCGCCGGCACCGGGTTCATGAAATGCATGCCGATGAACTTGCCGGGCCGGTCGGTCGACGCGGCGAGGCGCGTGATCGAGATCGACGACGTGTTGCTCGCGATCAGCGCATCCGGCCTCAGGTTGGGTATCAGCTTGCGGAAGATCTCCCGCTTCACGTCCTCGCGTTCGGTGGCGGCCTCGATCACCATGTCGCAGTCGTGGAACACCGAATAATCGGTGCCGGTGTGGATCCGCCGCATCGCCGCGGTCTTGTCCCCCTCGCTGACCTTCCCGCGCGAGACCTGCCGGGCGAGATTTCCCTCGACCACCGACAGGCCCTTCTGCAACGCCTGCTCGTCGATATCGGAAAGGTGGACGGTGAGGCCGGCCAGCGCACAGACATGCGCAATGCCGCTACCCATCTGGCCGGCGCCGATGATGCCGATCGTATGGATCTCTACAGGGGTGCCGCCCTGCTCGGGAAGGCTGAGGCTCATTTGCGGGACTCGAGTTCCTTATCGAGCTCGGGCACGATCTTGAAGAGGTCACCGACGAGTCCGTAGTCGGCGACTTGGAAGATCGGCGCCTCCTCGTCCTTGTTGATCGCGACGATCACCTTCGAGTCCTTCATGCCCGCAAGGTGCTGGATCGCGCCCGAGATGCCGACCGCGACGTACAGCTCGGGCGCCACGATCTTGCCGGTCTGCCCGACCTGGTAATCGTTCGGCACGAAGCCCGCATCGACCGCCGCGCGGCTGGCGCCGACCGCCGCGCCCAGCTTGTCGGCAACGCTCTCAAGCAGGTGGAAATTGTCGCCGGACTGCATGCCGCGACCGCCGGAGATCACGACGCGCGCCGACGTCAGCTCCGGCCGCTCCGACTTCGACAGCTCGGCGCCGACATATTCGGAAAGCCCCGCCGCGCCGGCGCCGGACGCCGCCTCGACCGACGCGGCGCCGCCCTCGGCCGCAGCCGCGGCAAAACCGGTGCCGCGGACCGTAATGACCTTGATGCGGTCCTTGGACTGCACCGTGGCGAGCGCGTTGCCGGCGTATATCGGCCGGACGAACGTATCGGCCGACTCTACCGCGGAGATGTCCGAAATCTGCATCACGTCCAGAAGGGCGGCGACGCGCGGCATGATGTTCTTGCCGGAGGTCGTGGCGGGCGCCAGCACGTGGCTATAGCCCTCGGCCAGTTTGACAACCAAGGGGGCCACGTTCTCGGCGAGCCCATGGTCGTACGCCGCATCGTCGGCCAGCAGGACCTTCGACACGCTGGCGATCTTCGCTGCGGCATCGGCGACCGGTCGGGCGCCGGGGCCGGCGACCAGGACATGGATGTCGCCGGCTCCGGCCTTCGACAGGGCCTCTGCGGCGGAAACGGTGTTGAGCGTCGACGGCTTCAATGCCGCGTTGTCGTGCTCGGCGATGACGAGGATGGCCATGAACGGACGACCTTCAGATAACCCGGGCTTCGTTCTTCAGTTTGTCGACCAGCTCCTGCACGGAGCCGACCTTGACGCCGCCCTTGCGCTTCGGCGGCTCTTCGACCTTCAGCGTCACGAGGCGCGGCGCCACGTCGACGCCGAGCGCGTCCGGCGTCAGCGTGTCGATCGGCTTCTTCTTCGCCTTCATGATGTTCGGAAGCGAGGCGTAGCGCGGCTCGTTGAGGCGCAGATCGGTCGTCACGACGGCAGGAAGCTTGAGGCGCACGGTCTCCAGCCCGCCGTCGATCTCCCGCGTGACGACCAGCTTGTCGCCCTCGGGCGCCACCTTCGAGGCGAAGGTGCCCTGCGGCCAGCCCAGGAGCGCCGCGAGCATCTGGCCCGTCTGGTTGGCGTCGTCGTCGATCGCCTGCTTGCCGAGGATCACGATCTGCGGCTGCTCCTTGTCGACGATCGCCTTGAACAGCTTGGCGACGGCGAGCGGCTGCAACTCGGCATCGGTCTGCACCAGGATGCCGCGGTCGGCGCCCATCGCGAGCGCGGTGCGGATCGTCTCCTGGCACTGCTGCGGCCCCATCGACACCGCGACGATCTCGGTCGCGGCCCCCGCCTCCTTCATGCGGATGGCCTCCTCGACGGCGATCTCGTCGAAGGGGTTCATCGACATCTTCACGTTGGCGGTCTCGACCCCGGTCTTGTCCGCCTTCACACGGATCTTGACGTTGTAGTCAACGACCCGCTTCACCCCTACGAGCAGCTTCATGATCCTCCTGATCGCGTTTCTTGGCCGCCGCGGTTGCGCGAGCAGCCGATTGTGCACGTGCACAGTCCGAAGGCAAGCGGTTCATGGAGAACGCCGGACACGGCGCAGCCGTCCCATTTCGCGGCTGCGGCACGGCGGCGCGTCCGCTGCGGCGGTACATGCCGGCCTGCCGGACCCCGCCGGCCGGACCGGCGGTCATCGGTTGGCGCCGGGACGCCACAGCACGTCGCTCCCGCCGCGGTCGTTGACATAGCGCGAGAGCACGAACAGATGATCGGACAGGCGGTTGAGGTATTTCACCGCTTCCGGATTGACCGGCTCCGCCCCGGCCAGCGCGACGACCAGACGTTCGGCGCGCCGGGTCACGGTCCGCGCGAGATGCAGATGGGCGGCGCACGGCGTCCCGCCGGGCAGGACGAAGCTGTCGAGCGGGGCCAGCTCGGCGTTCAGCGCGTCTATCTCCCGCTCCAGCCGCGCGACCTGCTCCGGAACGATGCGCAGCGCTCCCACCGCGCGGCGGCCCGCTTCCGGCGTGCAGAGGTCGGCGCCGAGGTCGAACAGGTCGTTCTGGATGCGCGCGAGCATCTCGTCGACAGCCGCGTTGGCGTGCAGCCGCGCCAGCCCGAGCGCCGCGTTCGCCTCGTCGACCGTGCCGTAGGCCTCGACGCGCAGCGCATGCTTCGGCACGCGGGTACCGTCGCCGAGGGACGTCTCGCCGCGGTCGCCGCCGCGGGTGTAGATGCGCGTCAACTGCACCATGGCGCCATTCTCCCCGTCTTCAGCCGTGGTGGAAGAACGACATGAACAGGGCGAACAGCAGCAGCGCAAGGCCCTGGAGAATGACACGGGACTGCATCAGCTTGTTCGAGCGGCGCGCGTCGCCGCCGCGCGCCATGCTGATGAGCCCGAAGAGGAGCGCCCCGGCGGCGCCGAGCATCGCCAGAACGATGAGTACGGTCAGCAAGACATTCATGACTGATACATAGCGCGTCCCGGCGCCGTGCCCAGGGTGGCGCGCCGTCGCAGCCGGAAACCTTTTTGTCGGCGGCCCGCTGATCCCGAGGGTTGCATTGTCGCGCCAAAGCGGCCAAATGACGCAAGTATCTGCATCGACGACGCTTGGGAGTCATGAAGCCAGTCGCCGCCCTCGCCGCTGCCGCCGTATCTTTCCTCTTCGCCCTTCCCGCTTCCGCCTTCACCCTCGACGACCGCTGCACGGTTCCCGGCAATCTCGCTCAGGCCGGTCAGGTGTTGCCGCACGTGTCGGCCGCGATCGCGAACCGGGCGCCGCTCAAGATCGTCGCGCTCGGCTCGTCATCTACCGCCGGCACCGGCGCGTCGAGCGTGCGTGCAACCTATCCGTACATGCTCAAGGTCGACCTCGGCGAACGGCTCGGCCGCGCCGTCGAAGTCGCGAACAAGGGGATCGGCGGAGAGAGTGCGCGGCAGATGATCGCTCGGATCGACCGCGACGTCGCCGCCGAGCATCCGGCGCTGGTGATCTGGCAGACCGGCACCAACGACTTCCTCCAGGACGTTCCGGTCGCGACCTTCGCGGCGCAGCTCCACGACGGCATCGCCCGGCTGCGCGCGACCGGCGCCGATGTCGTGCTGATGGAGCCGCAATACATGCGGCGGCCGGTGCACGACGGCAGCTATCGCCGCTACGTCGTCACGATGCGCACGGTCGCGGCGGCGGAGCACGTTCCGGTCCTGCGCCGCTACGACATCATGGCGTACTGGCTCGACACGAAGCATTTCGACATGGCGACGATGCTGTCGCACGACGGGCTGCACATGGTCGACGCCAGCTACGGCTGCATTTCCGAGGTGGCCGCCGACCTGATCGAGAACGGCCTGGATCCGAAAGTCCGGCAGGTCGTCGCCCACCATGCAGTAGCGATAGATCAGACGACGTCGAGATAGTACACGCTGAAGAGGTCGTCGCGGTCCGTCCAGGTCTCGACGGCGCGGAAGCCGGCATGTGCGGCGAGGCGGCGGAAGCCGTCGAGGCTGTACTTGTACGAGTTCTCGGTGTGGACCCGCTCGCCCGCCGCGAAGCGGTAGCGCCGCCCGGCGACGGTGACGGTCTGATCGGCAAGGCTGCGGAGATACATCGTCACGCACCCCTCCTCCGCATCCCATACCGCTTCGTGCGCGAAGCGGTCGAGATCGAAGTCGCCGTCCAGCTCGCGGTTGACGCGGGCTAGGAGGTTCAGGTTGAACGCGGCGGTCACACCCCTTCGGTCGTCGTAGGCCGCTTCGAGCGTCTCGCGGTCCTTCCGCAGGTCGACCCCGATCACCATGCCGGCGCCGCGTCCGAGCAGGCGCGCCGCCGTGCGCAGGAAAGCCCCGGCATCGTCCGGCGTGAAGTTTCCGATCGTCGAGCCGGGATAGAAGCCGACGCGCCGTCGCGTCGATGCCGCGAGCGGCGGAAGCCTGAACGGCCGGGTGTAGTCGGCGCAGACCGCGACCACGTCGAGCGCCGGGAAATCCGCGGCCAAATCGGCGGCGGAGCGACGCAAATGCTCGCGCGAGATGTCGACTGGAACGTAGGCCGCTGGCGCCCGCAACGCGTCCAGCAGGATCCGGACCTTGCGGGAGGAGCCGCTGCCGAACTCGATGAGGGCGGCGGCCGGTCCGGCGAGGTCGGCGATCTCGGGCACGGCATCCTCGAGGATCGCGATCTCGGTGCGCGTCGGATAGTACTCCGGGAGATCGCAGATCTCCTCGAAGAGCGCCGAGCCGCGCTCGTCGTAGAAGAACTTGCAGGGAATGGATTTGCGCGGCCGCGACAGGCCGGCCAGCACGGCGTCGCGGAAATCCTCGACATCCGGCGCGGTGTCGTGAAAGGCGAGCATTCCATCCATGATCAGCGCCCCAAATCCTTCGCCAGCCGGACCCCGGAGAATGCCCAGCGCGCCGGCGGCGGGAAGAAGTTGCGGTACGTCGTGCGGATGTGCCCCGGCGGCGTCACTGCCGCGCCGCCGCGCAGCACCATCTGGCTGCACATGAACTTGCCATTGTACTCGCCGACGGCGCCCGGCGGCGCCCGGAACCCGGGATAGGGAGCATAGGCGCTGGCGGTCCATTCCCACGCATCGCCGATCATCTGCCGCAGCCCGCCGCCGGAAGCTTTAACGGCCGCACAGGCAGCCGGGTGCAGACGGCCCTTGTCGGCGAGGTTGCCGTCGAGCGCGACGCGTGCCTCCACCGCCGCGACCTCCCACTCCGCCTCGGTGGGCAGACGGCACCCGGCCCACTTCGCGTAGGCGTCGGCCTCGTAGAAGCTGACATGGCAGACCGGCTCGGCGGGATCGAGCGGGCGCTCCCCGGCGAGAGTGAAAATCGACCAGCCGCCGCCATCGTCCGCGCGCCAGTAGAGCGGCGCGCTCCAGCCTCCGGCCTGAACGGCGGCCCAACCGTCCGAGAGCCAGAACTCGGGCCGGCGATAGCCGCAATCCTCGATGAAGGCGAGGTATTCGCCGCAGGTGACGAGGCGGTCGGCGAGGCGGTACGGCTCGGTCCAGACCTTGTGCCGCGGCCCCTCGTTGTCGAACGCGAAGCCGGACTCGCCGTGACCGATCTCGCGCACGCCGCCGGCGACATCGACCCAGCCGAGCGGCGCCGCTGCGCCCGCCGTGGCGAGGCGCGGGCGCGGCGGCGCGTCCCGGTATGCCGGAAGCAGCGGGTTCACCGAGAACACGTGCTTGATGTCCATCAGCACGAGTTCCTGATGCTGCTGCTCGTGGTGGATGCCGAGTTCGAGCAGCGGCGCAATCGCGCTCCATGTCGCCGCGTCCGCCCGGTCGAGCAGGCGCTCCATCGCGCCGGTGACGTAATGGCGGTAGCGGCCGATCTCGTCGGCGCTGGGGCGCGAGAGCAGGCCCCGCGCCGGCCGCGGATGACGTTCGCCGACCGCCTCGTAATAGGAGTTGAAGAGATAGCCGTAGGCCGGATGGAACGGACGGTAGTCCGGCAGGTGCGGCCCAAGCAGGAACGTCTCGAAGAACCAGCTCGTGTGCGCGAGATGCCACTTCGTCGGGCTGACGTCCGGCATCGACTGGATGGTCTGATCCTCAGGCGTCAGGCCGGCGGCCAGCGCCTCGGTCGCAGCCCGCACCTCTGCGAAGCGGCTGCGGAGGTCGGCACGCGCCACAGCTTCGCCGCGACGTGCCTCTCGCAACGGGAGCGTCAAGTCCGAGCCCTTCCTTGCCGTTTTCCCCTGATCGCGCGAGGCGCTGCGGCCGCGTCGCTTAACGTGAGTCAAGAACAGCCGAAGGGCGGACAAGTTGCAAGCCGCGGCGCGCCGATCGCACCGCTCTTCACGAAAACGTGCGCAGCTAAGGGGTTACGGGACTCTTTCGCGGCAGATTCGTTTCCGGACGCAGCAAGCAGCCGCGTCCCCGCTGCAACGGACTCCTAATTCCGTCCGCCGAGCAGGCCGCGGGCGATCACCTGCGCCTGGATCTCGGCCGCCCCTTCGAAAATGTTGAGGATGCGGGCGTCGCACAGGACGCGACTGATCGGGTATTCGAGCGCATAGCCGTTGCCGCCGTGGATTTGCAGCGCGGCGTCCGCGTTCGACCACGCGACGCGCGCGGCGAGCAGCTTCGCCATCCCGGCCTCGACGTCGCAACGCCGGTCGGAGTCCTTCTCGCGCGCCGCGAAATACGTCAGCTGCCGCGCCACCATCGTCTCGACCGCCATCCAGGCGAGCTTGCCCGCGACCCGCGGGAACTCGAAGATCGGCCTGCCGAACTGGACGCGGTCGAGCGCGTAGCGCCAGCCCAGCTCCATCGCGTTCTGCGCGACGCCGACGGCCCGTGCCGCGGTCTGCACCCGGGCGCTCTCGAAGGTCGCCATCAGCTGCTTGAAGCCTTGCCCCTCGATCCCGCCGAGCAGGTTCGCGGCCGGCACGACGAATCCGTCGAACCCCAGCTCGTACTCCTTCATGCCGCGATAGCCGAGCACCCGGATCTCGCCGCCGGTCATGCCCTCCGCCGGGAAAGGATCGGCGCCGGTGCCGCGCGGCTTCTCGGCGAGGAACATCGACAGGCCGCGATAGCCGGTCTCGCTTGGATCGGTGCGCGCGAGCAACGTCATGACGTCGGTGCGCGCGGCGTGCGTGATCCAGGTCTTGTTGCCGGTGATCCGGTAGACGTCGCCGTCGCGCACCGCGCGCGTCCGCAGGGAACCGAGATCTGAGCCGGTGTTCGGCTCGGTGAACACGGCGGTCGGCAGGATCTCGCCCAACGCGATCTTCGGCAGCCAGTATTCCTTCTGCTGCGGCGTGCCGCCGACGCGGATCAGCTCGGCTGCGATCTCGGACCGGGTGCCGAGCGAGCCGACGCCGATATAGCCGCGCGACAGCTCCTCGGAGACGAGCACCATCGCGAGCTTGCCGAGGCCGAGCCCGCCCCATTCCTCCGGCACGGTGAGGCCGAAGACGCCCAGCTCGGCCATCTTCTCGATCACCGGCAGCGGGATCAGCTCGTCCTTCAGGTGCCATTCATGCGCGAACGGCTCGACCTCCTCCCTTGCGAAGCGGCGGAACTGGTCGCGGATCATGTCGAGCGTCTCGTCGCCCAAGGCGACCGCGCCGAAATCGCCGGTGTCGAGCGCGTCGCGCAGCAGCACGGCGAGGCGCAGCCGGACCCCCGCCCAGTTCCCGTCGCGGATCAGCGCCGCCACCTCGGGCCGGCGGAAGGCGTGCAGCGCCTCGTCGCCGACGCCGAGATCGTCGGGCCGGACGATCTCGACCTGCGACAGCGCGATGCCGCCGGCAAGCTGCGCCAGATACTCGCCGAACGCCGATTGCAGGATCAGCCGCTCCACCTCGCGGAACTGCCCGGCGGCCTCAAGCCCCTCGGCCCAGCGCCGCATCTGCCGCAGCGCCTCGACGTAGGTCGCCATCCAGGCATAGCCGTGCGCCGCGAACTGCTCGGCGTCCAGCCGCGCCGCGTCGATCGCGCCGCCGCCCGGCGCGACCGCCAGCGCGACCTGCCGCTTCGCCGCGGCGAGCAGGCCGTCCGCCGCCTCCAGCGCGCGGCCGGTGAGCCCGAGCAGGTCGGGCAGGACGAGGCTTGCATCGGAC
>DASWRT010000222.1:0-13707 GCA_036403035.1 Allostellaceae bacterium
AACCTTGGCACCGAGAATCGAGGGTTTCTGCGGTTCTCTGGGTTCTCTGCCGTGCAGCTTGTCGAGAGCCGGAGAGAGATGTGTGAATGTCGTAGCCGCAAGGGGGGAGGGTCGGGGTGGGGGGACTCCGGAACGAATTAGGGTAGATGATGCTTCGCGACTGGCTGCGGCGACTGACCTGGGTCGACCTTTTCCTCGTCGCTCTCCGCATCGCCGTGCTGCTGCTCGTTTCGACGGGCGCCTGGGGCAGCCTGCGGGAGGCCCGCTATTCCGCCGAGCACTGGACCTACTTCGTCGGCTTCGGGCTGACGATGGGCGCGATCTACGCCCTGCTCGCGCTCGGCTTCACGATGGTCTACGGCATCCTGCGCCTCGTCAATTTCGCTCATGGCGAGGTGTTCATGGTCGGCGCGTTCGCCGCCTATTTCACGGCGGTCCCGCTGTCCTCGTCGGGCGTCGCGGCCGGCATGCCGCTGCTCGCTACGGCCGTGATGCTCGCCTGCGCGATGGCGGTCGCGGCCGGCGTCGCCGTCGCCGTCGAGCGGATCGCCTACCGGCCCTTCCGCCGCGCCGGCGGCTACGCGCCGTTGATCACCGCGATCGGCGCGTCGTTCTTCCTCCAGTACTCGGCGCGCGGGATGTTCGGGCCGCGCAGCCGCGCCTTCCCTGAGATCGCCATGCTGAACGGGCAGGTGACGATCGGCGCGATGACCCTGCCGCGGGTCCAGGTCGCCGTCGTGCTCGCGGCCGTGCTGGTGATGGCCGGCCTGTGGCTGATCGTCGTGCGGACCCGGATGGGCAAGGCGATGCGCGCCGTCTCCGAGGATCAGCACGCGGCGATCCTGATGGGCATCGACCCGGACCGGGTGGTGGTCTTCACCTTCGCGCTGGGCGGGGCGATCGCCGGTGCCGCGGGCCTGTTCTATGCGCTGACCTTCAAGCAGGTCGTCTTCTACATGGGCTTCTTCCTCGGCGTGAAGGGGTTCGCCGCGGCCGTCCTCGGCGGGATCGGCAACATCCCCGGCGCGATGCTCGGCGGCTTCCTGCTCGGGATTGCGGAATCGACCGGCCCCGCGCTGTTCCTCGAAGGCTTCGGAATCGATTCGCCGTACCAGCTCCGCGACGTCATCGCCTATGCGATGCTCGTGATGGTGCTGGTGTTCCGGCCGCAGGGCCTGCTCGGCGAACGGCTCGCCGTCAAGCGTGCATGACCGCCGACGCCGTCGGAGACCATGATGGCCGTCGCTGACGTCGAGACGCCGCCGGGCGCCGGCACGGTCGCGCCGCGCCTGTTCAGCGGCCGGGCGATCCTCGCCTCCGGACTCCTCGCCGGGGTGATCGGCGCCTACGTCGTCCTCGCCGGCCTCTATGCGGCCTTCGCCGAGCGCTGGCTGATCGTGGAGCTGCTGACGGTCAGTCAGGCGCTGCTCGCCGGGACCGCCGCCGTCGCGGGCTGGCGCTTCGCGGGCCGCGGCGCGGCGGCTGCGGCGCCGTTCTTTGCTGCCATCGGAGCGGCGCTGGCCGGCGCCGTCGCCGGGCTGGTTCTCGGCGCCGTCGTCCTGTTCGCGGCGGCGTACAATCTGCGCTGGATCTTCGTCTCGCTGTCGCCGCCGCTGCTCGCCGGACTGCGTTTCGGGCTGCCGCCGGCGGCGTCGCTGGCCGTCCTTGCGGGCGCCGGCGCGGCGCTGTCGGCGGCCGGCGCCCTCTGCCGGCGCTTGCCGCTGGGCTGGCGCCGGCCGCTGCTGGCCGGACTCGGCGCCGTCGTCGCGGCCGGGCTCTTCAGCTCGCTGGTCCAGACGCTGCTGTCGACGAATGCCGTCACGGCCCGGCTCGGCGATCTGCTTTATGTCTATGACGGGCTGCTGCCGTCCGGCGGCGCCCTCGTATTCGCCGTCGCCGCAGCCGGCACGGCGCTGCGTGGTTGGCCGACCGCGCGGTCCGGCGTCGGCCGGCTCCTGCCGCCCGACCGGTGGCGCCGCCGCATCGCCATCGCGGTCGGCATCGCCGTGATCGTCGCGATGCCGGTGGCGACCAACCAGTTCATCGCCCAGGTCATGACCATCGTCGGCCTCTACGTGCTGATGGGGTTCGGGTTGAATATCGAGCTGGGCCTCGCCGGGCTGCTCGACCTCGGCTTCGTCGCGTTCTTCGCGGTCGGCGCCTACACGGTCGCGCTGCTGACCGCGAACGGGGCGCTGGCCGTCGCGCACCTGACCTTCTGGGAGGCGCTGCCCGTCGCGATGGCGCTCGCCGCCGCCGCCGGGTTCGTCTTCGGCCTGCCCGTGCTGCGGGTTCGCGGCGACTATCTCGCGGTCGCGACGCTCGGGCTCGGCGAGATCGTCCGCGTCCTCGTGCTCTCGGACATGCTGAAGCCGGCGCTCGGCGGCTCGCAGGGCATCATCGACATCCCGCGGCCGTCGATCGGCGCCTTCACGCTCGCGAGCCCGGTGGAGATCGCGTATCTCGCGCTTGCCGCCTGCGCCGCCGCGGCGTGGTGCGCGTGGCGGATGCAGCACTCCTGGCTCGGCCGCCGCTGGCTCGCGGTGCGCGAGGACGAGGACGTGGCGCAGGCGCTCGGCATCGACCTCGTCAAGGTGAAGCTGCTCGCCTACACGATCGGCGCGGCCTTCGCCGGACTGGCCGGCGCGGTGTTCGCGGCGATGGCCGGGGCGGTGTTCCCGCACAGCTTTCAACTGCTGGTGTCGATCAACGTCCTGGCGCTGCTGGTCGTGGGCGGGATCGGCAGCTTCGCCGGGGTGGTGATCGGCTCGCTGGCGCTGATCGGCACGCCGGAGCTGCTGCGCGAATTCGGCGAGTTCCGCTATCTCGCCTACGGGATCGTCATGGTCGCGATGATGCGCGCCCGGCCCGGCGGACTGTGGCCCGCGGCGCCTCACCGGCCCCGCCGGGAGGACCGCGATGGCTGAGCCGCCGCCGTCGCCCGCCCGGCTTCGTCTCGCCGGGTTGAGCCGCCGCTTCGGCGGCCTGACCGCGCTTTCCGACGTCGACCTGACCGTCGCCGCCGGCACGATCCATTCCGTCATCGGGCCGAACGGCGCCGGCAAGACGACGCTCTTCAACTGCATCACCTCGTTCTGCGCGCCGACCGCCGGCAGCATCCTGCTCGACGGCGAGCGGATCGACGGGCTGAAGCCGCATCTCATCGCGGCGCGCGGGATCGCGCGCACCTACCAGAACATCCGGCTGTTCGGCACGATGACGGCGACCGAGAACGTGCTGGTCGCGATGGAGGTGCGGAAGCATCCGTCCACCGCGGCGACGCTCCTCGGGTTGCGCGCCTTCGGCGCCGCCGAGCGCGACGCGGTCGCCAGGGCGCGCGAGCTTCTCGCCTTCGTCGGGCTGGCGGCGGAGCGGCAGGACGAGACGGCGCGGAACCTGTCCTACGGCGACCAGCGCCGCCTGGAGATCGCGCGGGCGCTCGCCTGCGACCCGAAGCTGCTGCTGCTCGACGAGCCGGCGGCCGGGATGAACGCAGCCGAGAGCATGACGCTGATGCGGCTGATCGAGCGGGTCCGGAGCGAGCGGGGCATCACCGTCCTGCTGATCGAGCATCAGATGCGGGTGGTGATGTCGCTCTCCGACCGCGTCACCGTGCTCGACCGCGGGAAGCGCATCGCCGACGGCACGCCGGCCGAGATCCAGCAGGATTCGGCGGTGCTCGACGCCTATCTCGGCAGCCGCGCCGCCCGCGTCGACCTCGGCACGGAGCAGATCCTGCCGCGGCAGCGGCGATCCGGTGATGCGGGCGGAGGCGAGTCGGAGACATTGCCCGCATGAGTTCGCTGCGCATCGACGGGCTGCACGTCGCCTACGGCAAGATCCAGGCGCTCCGCGGCGTCAGCCTGCTGGTGCAGCAGGGACAGATCGCGACGCTGATCGGCGCGAACGGCGCCGGCAAGACGACGACGCTCAATGCGGTCTGCGGCCTGCGCCCGATCCAGCGCGGCCGGATCCAGCTCGACGGGCGGAGCCTCGCCGACTGCCGCGCCTCCGACCTGCCGGGTCTCGGCCTCGTCCAGGTTCCGGAAGGCCGCCGGATCTTCGGCCGCCTCACCGTGCGCGACAATCTGGAGCTTGGCGCGTTCTGCCGGCGGGACGGCGCCGCTGCGGTCAAGGCCGACATGGACCGGGCGCTGGAGCTGTTCCCGCGGCTGCGCGAGCGGTTTCGTCAGACCGCCGGCACGCTCTCCGGCGGCGAACAGCAGATGCTGGCCATGGCGCGCGGCCTGATGGCCCGGCCGAAGCTCCTGCTCCTCGACGAGCCGAGCATGGGATTGGCGCCGCGCTTCGTCGACCAGGTCTTCGAGGCGATTCGCGACATCAACCGCCGGCTCGGCGTGACCGTGCTCCTCGTCGAGCAGAACGCCTATCTCGCCCTGGAGATCGCCGACATCGCCTACGTCATGGAGGCCGGCGAGATCGTCCTGCAAGGGCCGGGACACGAATTGATCGATCACGAAGCGGTGCGCAGGGCCTATCTCGGCTAGGCCTGATTAGCCCGAATACGCCCGGGCACGGAAGCGCGCCGCGGGGCCCCTCGGCCTGACCGTCATCGGCCGGGGGAATGCCTTGAAAACGTTCAGGCTTTTTTCGCAACGCGAGGTTCGCACGATACCGGCTTCCCCTGGGAAGTCCGCACGCTTGGCGTGTCTGGCGCGCCGGTTGCATGATGTCTGAGGGTATGTGCCATCCGATCTCGGGGATGGCGCTTGCTGATTAAATTATGCGCATGAACATTGCTGCGTTATACCACTCACGGTAGATTTCTATGATGCCTGGACAATCGTACTTGACGACCAGTGTACAATTATTTTTAATGCATACTGCTGATAGAGTTAGATACACTAAGGCATGTGCGCTTGATCGGCGTTAAGGAAAAAGAAGACCTCAAGAACGCCTAAGCGCTGGGAGGGGTCAGATGCCGCTTTTCCGCAAAAGAACGGAAAATGCGCCATATGACCTCTCTTGCTATTTTTATAATAAACAGGGAGCTCTGTTGATGGATGAGCGATATCTACTGTCGGTCTCCGCGATTGCAGCGTTCGAAACACTCAATCGCCTTGGCCGAAATCTACCGGTTCGAGCTATTTTTCTGAATTCCGGGGTTACTGATACACACGTAGTGCTGGTCACCGAATCAAACCCGGAGAACATCAGGAAGCGTCCCCTAAAGGAAGCAGTTAATTTTATTACATCCCCTGTGACGGGTACTGAACCCTTCGGTGGCGAGCGGTTGGTGGTGGAAATCTCCACCGCCGATGATGGTGCTGCCGGCGGCGTTGCCGCGGAGGCGGACGAGGACGTCGTCCGGAGCGGCGCCGTCCGGTTGATTTGCCGGGTGGCGGGCGGGATGCCGCCCTCCGTCGTCAGCGCCGAGCTGCGCTGCGGCGAGGGTGATGTGTGGCGTCGGATGGCGCCAGCAGTCTCCGAAATCTTTGCCGAGCTGCTGCGCGAGCTGCTCGCCGATCCCGGCCTCTCGGCAGCCGAAGCGGCGGGCATCGGCGCTGGATCGCGGCGCGCAGCCCTCGGCTCGCTGGCCGGGCAGGCGGTCGATATCGGCCCGTTCCGGGCCATCCCGGCGATGATCGAGGCGCAGGCCGAGCGTCGCCCCGACCGCCCGGCGGTCTCCTACGACGGACGGACGCTGACCTACCGGCAGTTCGATGGCGCGGCGAACGCACTTGCCGCCGCGCTGGCCGCGAGAGGGATCGTCAAGGGCGACGTCGTCCCGGTCGTCATGGTCAACGGGCTGGAGATGCCGCTCGCCTACTATGCCTTGATGAAGATCGGCGCGGCGTTCGTGCCGTTCGATCCGGCGTGGCCGGAGCAGCGGATCGAGGCGGCGCTCGCCGTGCTGTCGCCGAAGCTCGTGCTGTGCGCCGCCGCCCCCGACGCGCTCGTACCGGAGGGCCTCCGAAAAACCGCCGTCCGGGTCGATGTCGACGCGCTCGCGGCGGCCGCGGTTTCGGTCGGGCGGCCCGGCGTCGAGATCGGTCCGGACGACGTGATCTACGGCATCTTCACGTCCGGCACGACCGGCACCCCGAAATGCGCGATGAACCTGCATGCGGGGCTGACGAACCGGTTCCTCTTCATGACGCGCTATTTCGGCGCGGACGAGACCGAGGTGGTGCTGCAGAACAGCAAGCACACCTTCGATTCCTCAGTTTGGCAGATGTTCTGGCCGCTGACGCTCGGCGGCCACGCGGTGATCCCGGCGCAGGGCGAATTCCTGAACCTCGACGGCACGATCGACACCATCGCCGCCCACGGCGTCACGATGACCGACTTCGTGCCGACCATCTTCAACATGATGGTCGCGCTCGCCGAGCGCAACGCCACGGCGCGGCGCAAGCTGTCGTCGCTGCGGCGCCTGATCGTCGGCGGCGAGGAGATCACGCCGCAGACCGTGCACAAGCTCTCGACGTCGCTGCTGCCGGGCGTCCGCGTGACGAACGGCTACGGGCCGACCGAAGCCTCGATCGGTATGGTCTTCCACACCGTCTCGCCCGAGGACGGCGCCGCGGTCCCGCTCGGCCGTCCGATCGACAACTGCTACGCCGTCATTCTCTCCGAAGACCTGCATCTCCTGCCGCCGGGCGCGCAGGGCGAGATCGTCATCGGCGGCGCCTGTCTCGGCAGCGGGTATTTCAACGATCCCGAACGCACCGCCCAGGCCTTCATCCGCAACCCGTTCCCGGAGATACCGGGGGAGCGCCTGTATCGCACCGGCGATCTCGGCTACTTCGACGCCGCCGGCAAGCTGTGGTTCATCGGGCGCAAGGACTTCCAGGTCAAGATCGGCGGCGTGCGCGTCGAGCTGGGCGAGATCGAGACGGCGGCGCTCGGCTGTCCGCATGTCAGCCAGGCCAAGGTCCTGGTGGCGAAGCAGCAGGCGCGGAAGTCGCTCGCCGTGTTCGCCGCCGGAGACGGCGTGCTCGCCGAGGAGGAGCTGCGCGATCACATGCGCCGCATCCTGCCGCGGACCAGCCTGCCGCGGCATTATTTCGTGCTGCCGGAAATGCCGCTGACCGACCACGGCAAGGTCGACCGCCGCAAGCTCCAGGCGATGCTCGACTGCAAGCTCGCCGAGGACGCGGCGCGGCTGGAGTACGCTGGCACGGTGACGATGACGGCCGGCCGCGTGCTGCAGATCTTCCGCTCGGTGCTGGAGAAGCCCGACCTGCTCCCCACCGAGGATTTCGTGTTGGCCGGCGGCGACTCGCTGCAGGCGCTCTCCGTGGTGCTGGAGCTGGAATCGGCGTTGGACATCCGGCTCGGCGTTCAGGATCTCTTCGAGAACTCCACGGCCGAGGCGATGGGGCGGCTCGTCAACCGCAAGCGGTCGGGCGTAGGCGGCGAGGAGGAGAGCGGCGACGTCGACGGGCTTGCCCTGATGGAGCGCGATTCGGTGCTGCCGCCGTCCATCGCGGTCGCCGCCGCCCTGCCGGGGACCGGAGATCCGCGGACGGTGCTGCTGACCGGCGCCACCGGATTCATCGGCAGCCGGATCCTGCACGAGCTGCTGGTGCGGACGGATCTCCGGGTGATCTGTCTCTGCCGCGCACCCGACGATGCCGCCGCGACCGTGCGGACGGTCGACGCGCTGGTCCGGCTCGGCCTCTGGGAGGAACGGTTCGCCGGCCGCTTCGAGGTGCTCGCCGGCGATCTCGGCCGCCCGGCGCTCGGCTTGAGCGACGCCGCCTGGGACAGGGTGGCCGACGGCTGCGACACGATCCTGCACAACGGCGCGCTGGTCAATTTCCTGTTCGACTACCGCGCCCATCGCGCGGCGAACGTCGTCGGCACCCAGGAGCTGCTCCGCCTTGCCTTCGACCGGCGGCCGAAAAGCTTTCATCACGTCTCGACCCTGGGCGTCCTCGACTGCGAGGCGGCGCTGCACGAGGACCCGCTGCCTGAAACCTTCGATCCCGCCGTTGCGGTGCGGCCTAACAGCGGCTACAGCCGCTCGAAGTGGGTTGCCGAGCGGTGCATCGCCGACGCGCGGGCGAAAGGGGCGCCGGTCACGGTCTTCCGGCTCGGCGAGGTCATGCCGGGCGCGGACAACGGACAGCCGAACCGGCACGCGCTGACGCATTTCCTGCTCTCCGGGTTCGGCAAGCTCGGGATCTGCCCGGACGTGCCGATGTGGTCCGACTACACGCCGGTCGATTACGTCGCCGCGCGTCTGGTCGCCGGCCTGTTCGACCGCGACGCAAGCGGCCGGACGCTGCACGTCTTCCATCCGGAACGGGTCAGCTTCACCGAGATCCTGCCGCGGGTCGGCCTGCCGCTGGAGCGCGTCTCCTGCGCCGCCTTCCTCCAGCATCTCGACGAGGCCGTCCATGAGACCGCGGACCGCGAGCTGACGACGCTCCGGGCGTTGCTGCCGCAGCATGCCGGCCAGGACGAGGCGGTGCTCCGCCGGGTGTTCGGCGGGCTGCTCGTCGACAATCCGCGGCTGTTCCGCAAGGACGAGTGCCGCGGTTTGGAGCGGCGGTGGGAGCTGGAGGACGGCGTGCTCGACGCCTCGATGGCCGCCTATCGGCGCCGCATTGCCGCCGTGGCGGCGCCTGTGGCCGAGGCGCGCTCGGCCGTCAATTTCTGAACCTTCACGCGCCGGTCCGGGGGAGCGGGGACGCTTCCCCGAGGCACGGGCGCCTGCGAAGAGGATGCGATGAAGTATCGTAAAATGGGCCGGCTCGGCTGGGAGATCAGCGAGGTCGGGTACGGAATGTGGGGGATCGGCGGCGGACCGGGCAATTTCACCGGCGCCGACTATGACGCGGCACCGGGGTGCCTCGACGAGGCTGTCGCGCGCGGCTGCAATTTCTTCGATACCGCCTGGGTGTATGGGCGGGGCGTCAGCGAGCAGATGGTCGGCGCTCTCTTCAAGCGGCACAAGGACCGCAAGCTCTACGTCGGGACGAAGATCCCGCCGAAGAACCGCGAGTGGCCGTCGCGCCCGCAGGATACGCTCGATGACGTGTTCCCGACCGACCACGTCATGGAGTACACGCAGAAAAGCTTGGAGAACCTCGGCGTCGACAAGATCGACCTGATGCAGTTCCACGTCTGGGAGGACCGCTGGGCCGACGACGAGCGCTGGCAGCGCGCGGTCCAGGACCTGAAGCGGCAGGGCCTCGTTGGGTCCTTCGGCATCAGCGTCAACCGCTGGGAGCCGACCAACTGCTTCAAGGCCCTCGATACCGGGCTGATCGACGTGATCCAGGTGATCTACAACATCTTCGATCAGGCGCCGGAAGACGAGCTGTTCGTCCGGGCGCAGCGCGACGGCATCGGCATCATCGCCCGCGTGCCGCTCGACGAGGGCTCGCTTGCCGGCGCCCTGACCAAGGACAGCAAGTGGCCGGAGGGGGACTGGCGCAACACCTATTTCTGCGACGAGAACCTGATCCCCACGGTCGAGCGGGTCGAGCGGCTCAAGAAGATCGTGCCGGACGGCATGACCTTGCCCGAGCTGTCGCTGCGCTTCATCCTGCACCATCCGGCCGTCACCACGGTCATCCCGGGCATGCGGAAGCTCCGCAACGTCGAGGCGAATTTCGCCCTCAGCGACGGCAAGCCGCTCGGACCGGACCTCATCGAGGCGCTGCGCGCGCACCGGTGGGACCGCAAGCCCACGTGGTGGTCGCAGTGAGCGCGGCGGCGGCAGCGGCGATCGGAGGGCACGGCCGATGAACAAGGCGATCGCGCTCTGGGCGCACCCGCGGGCGGTGTCGACCGCGTTCCTGCGCATGATGATCGAGCGGGGGGACGTGATCGTCGTCCACGAGCCGCTGGTCACGCTGGTAGACGAAGGCGAGGTGCCGATTACGGATGGGCAGGGCGGCACGGTGGTGCTGCGCTCGCCCGGCGAGGTGATCCGCCATCTCAAGGCGCTGACCCGGTTCGCCCCGGTCTTCTTCAAGAACACCTGCGAGTTTCAGTACGGGTACCTGTTCGAGCATCCCGAGGAGATCGCGGATATCGAGCACACCTTCATCGTCCGAGAGCCGGCGCGGGCGATCAACTCGCACTTCCACGTCAAGCCGACGGTGACCTGTCCGGAGATCGGCTACGAGCATCTCCATCAGATCTTCGACCTCGCCAAGAAGATCCAGGGCCATACGCCGGTGGTCGTCAACGCCGAGCATATGGTGCAGGACCCGGAGGCCGTCGTGCGCGAATATTGCGGCCGCGTCGGCCTGCCGTTCGTCGACAAGGCGTTGCAATGGCGGCCGGAGGATCGGCCGGAATGGCAGCGGACGCAGAAATGGCACCTTGAGGTCAGCCGCAGTTCGGGCTTCGCGCGTGAAGAGAAGCGGTACGACGTGACCGTCGACAACAACGCGACGTTGCGGTCCTATTACGACTATCACTATCCGTACTACGAGCAGCTTGCACGTCACGCGATCTGACCGCGTTGGCCGGCGGAACACATCGAGTACCGAAAAACTGGAAAAGGGAAGCGGCATGTCTACGGCGGAAAACAGCACCAGCACCTTGTCGCCCGGCGAGGCTTTCGCGCAGGCGTTTGCGAAGGACGGCCGCAACGCGGCGGTGCATTTCGACTTCACGATCACCGACGCGTTCAAGCCGACCCAGGACCGGCCGCGCCTGACGGTCAGGAACCTGTTCAAGAAGCGCATCGTCCAGGACGACGTGACGCGGTTCTGGCGCGAGACCCGTCCGACCAAGGACGAGGCGAAGGCCGTGACCGAGGCCGGCCTGCGCCAGGAGGCGGCGTTCAAGTTCGGTATGGGCGAGGGCCGCGTCCATCCGATCAGCGCCTGGGTGCAGATCCCGGAGGAGCTGTTGGACGATTCCGAGGCGTTGGCGGTCTTCATCGATTACCGCCTGCTGGTCCGCCTCGCGACCGCGGAGAACCAGGCGCTGACGCTCGGGCCGAACGGCCTGCTCAACCATCCCGGCGTGACGCGGCTCGCCTACAACGGCAGCTACGTTTCCGGCATCATGGCCGCCTGCAACGAGATCGAGCAGAACGGCGCGACCGCGCACGCGATGATCGTCAACCCTTACGACTATTACAACCACATGGTCGGCAAGGGTCTGCTTGAGGATCTCGCGCGCAACGGCACGTTGATCACGCGGACCCGCATGCTCGCGGCCGGCAGCGCGCTGGTCGGCGATTTCGCCGTCGCGGCGCGGCTGCTCGACGCCAGCAAGTCGGTGATCAAGGTCGGCGAGCCGCCGGCGGGCACCTTCACCAAGCCGGGCATCGCGGTCTGCGCCGAGATCTACGAGGGTCTCGCCGTGCATCTCCCGACGCACTTCTTCCACGCCGTTCCGGCGGTCAGCGTCGGCGCTTAGCGGCGGCGCATGCAGGTCCGGCGGACGACGCCCCGTCGTCCGCCGGACATCTCTCGATCGGGGTCCAGGGGCACGGTAGCCGGAATGGAAGGCAGCAATGGCCGAGATGCACGCTAATCCTGTCGATATGTCACACATCTACAGGCAGTTCATGCCGCTGTTCGGCGGCCTGTTCTTTTGCCATCTCGGGATCGGCATGTCGCTGTCCGCCATGCCCTTCTACGTCCAGGAGCGGCTGGGCGGCGGCGACGTCGCGGTCGGCGCGGCGGTGACGGCGATCGCGCTGGCGGTCGTCCTGACGCGGCCGGTCGCCGGGCGGCTCGGCGATCGGTACGGCTACAAGCGGATCATGGTGCTCGGCGCGCTGCTCTGCCTGCTGGCCGGCGCGCTCTATTTCGTCGCGGTAAGCGAGGAGATCCTCGTCGCGGTCCGCCTCCTGCACGGCGTCGCCGAAGGCGTGGTGTTCACCTCGGGCGCGACGTGGCTGGTGAAGCTGGCGCCGGAGGAGCGGCGCGGCAAGTTCGTCGGCCTGTTCGGCGTCAGCATGTGGACCGGCATCACGCTCGGCACGCTGCTCGGCACGAAGATCATGGAGCAGGGCGGTTTCGCGTCGGTCTGGACGGCCTGCGTCGTCGCCGCCGCGATCGGCGTCGTCCTGATCGCCTCGAAGGAGGCGCCCGTACAGACCGACGCGCCGAAGAAGCAGTCGCTCTTCCCCGCGTCCGCGTTCGTGCCGGGGATCGCGCTGGCGGCGGGCGCCGCCGGCTTCGCGGCGCTCGCGTCGTTCGCCGTGCTCCACCTGACGAGCCGCGGGATCGAGAACGCGATCTTCGCCTTCAACGCCTACGGCGTCGCCTATGTCGGCATCCGGCTTCTCGCCGGGCACTGGCCGGACAAGTACGGGCCGTACCGCGTCGCCTTCTGGTCCGTCCTGCTGGAGGGGTTCGGGCTGTTGCTCGTCGCGCTGGCGCCGAACCTCGCCGCCGGCATCGTCGGCTGCTTCGTCGTCGGTTGCGGCCTGTCGCTGTTCTATCCGTCGCTGGCGCTGATCGTCATCAACCGCACCGAGAAGTCCCAGCAGGGCGCGGCGCTCGGCACCATCACCTCGTGCTGGGACCTTGGCGTCGCGGTCTGGGGGCCGGTCGCCGGCGTCATCGCCAACATGATGGGCTATCCGGCGGTCTTCATCGCGACCATGGCGTGCACGATCGTGTCGGCGCTGCTCGTGGTCGTCACGACCGGCTCGCCCCAGGCCGCGATCGGCTCGAACGCGCAGCCGACGATCTGGGGCCGCCGCCGCGCCGGCTGACCGGCCGCACGCCGATCTCTCTCCCCTCGGGAAGAGGGCAGGGTGAGGGGCCGCGAGCCGAAGGTGAGCGCGACGTAGCTTGGGCTGCGTCGCCCCTCCACAGCAGGAGCATCACGTTTTGACAGGTCTTGCGGGTACGTGACCACGGCGTCGAGCGATTTCCTGATCCTGGGCGGCGGCATCGCAGGCGCGTCGGCGGGCTTCTTCCTCGCGGAGCATGGCAGCGTCGCCGTGCTGGAGGCCGAGGACGCGCCGGGCTACCACGCGACCGGCCGGTCGGCGGCGCTCTTCACCGAGTATTTCGGCAATCGCTGCATCCGCGCGCTGACCACCGCCAGCCGGCCGTTCTACGAGGCGCCCCCCGCCGGCTTCGCGGAGCATCCGCTGCTGACGCCCCGCGGCGTCGTGATGCTGGCGCCGGCCGGGGCGGAGGACCGTTTCGCGGCGTCCCTGGCCGAGGCGTCGCGCGACCCGACCATCCCGCCGCTGCACGAGATCGGCCCGGACGAGGTGCAGCGCCTCTGTCCGGCCGTGCGCCGCGGCTGGTACGGTCGCGCCCTCCACAAGCCGGCGGCGATGGACGTCGACGTGCACGGCGCGCATCACGGCTTCCTGCGCGGGCTGCGGAGCCGCGGCGGGCGCGTCGTCACCGGCGCCGAGGCGCGGGAGATCGTGCGCGACCGCGGCGACGGGATGTGGCGGGTCTCGACGCCGGCCGGCACGTTCGCCGCGAAGCTTCTGATCAACGCCGCCGGCGCCTGGGCCGACGCCGTCGCCGAACTGGCGGGGGTGCGGCTGGTCGGGCTGAGCGCGATGCGCCGCACCGCCTTCACCTTCGACCCGCCGGCCGGAATCGAGGTGGCCTCCTGGCCGATGGTCACCGACCTCGACGACACGTTCTACGTCAAGCCGGAGGCTGGCCGGCTGCTCGCTTCGCCCTGCGACGAGACGCCGATGCCGCCCTGCGACGTGCAGGCCGACGAGATCGATGTCGCGACCGCCGCGGCGCGCGTCGAGGAGGTGACGACGCTGACGATCCGCCG